>JAUNQE010000016.1 GCA_030536365.1 Erysipelotrichaceae bacterium
CTCCTTTTAAATAAAAACGCCTTTGTTAGGCGTTGGTCTTTAATGGTGCCGATTGCCGGACTTGAACCAGCCACCTACGCGTTACGAGTGCGTTGCTCTACCGGATGAGCTAAATCGGCTCAGCGGGTATATTATAACCCGTTTTTTTAAAATCGTCTACCTTAATGTTTCTTGCGGAAAGTCTGGTAAAGCTTGTGTCCCGCGTGATAACAGAAAGCGGTAAACGGATCCAGTGTCTTTTCAAACTGGCCGATCAGTTCGACGACTTCGCCGCCGTACTGCTTTTTATAGGTGTAAAGTCCGTACTGATCATTCTCCGGAGAGAAGTCTCCGGTGATGCCGTAGAAGTTGTAGTAACGATAGCCTTTTTCCTTGGTGATGCGGATCAGTTCAGCAACGATGATGTTGGAGGTATTGAAATCCTGAAGATAATCTTCATCGTTTCCGGCCAGCAACATGATCGCTTCCTGTCCGTAATCGAGGATGCAGACGACCGAAAGGACAGCGCTGTCGCCTTTGTCCGCCATTGCTGTTACAACGCGTTCACGGAGCTCCTGCGCCTTGTTTAAAACGATCTCTTCCTCATGGACACGGTTCTTTGTCTTCGGGGAATCGGGGTTCTTGGCAGAGAGTTTCTCGATCTTTTCCTGCTGCTGCGCGATCTCTTTTTCCACGTTGCCGAGGCAGGTCTTGAAATCGATCTCGGCACCATAGAAATGCAGGATCCCGGACGGATGCAGGCAGTCATACATCTTTTCGTAGTAGGAGAGGGGACGGTCGATGAAACCGCGGCGTTCGCCGGTCCTCGCCATCAGCTCCTTATAGATCGGAATATCTTTCTTCTCCAGTTCACGGACATGGATCGCCAGCTGATCCTTCTTGCGGATACGGCGCTTTGTCTCGTAACGGAAATCATTCACGAGTTCCTGGTAGCTCTTGTCGGCTACGTTCAGACGGAAGAGGAAACGCGGCTGCAGATTCTCGTAATAGAGGTTATAGCCGGTATGTGTGAATCCCAGGGATTTGAGTTCCTCAACGGTCGCATGATGATCAAAACCACCCTCAACGACCTGTCCCTCGATATCACGCTGACAGAGTTCGTAATAGGGGTCGATGATCAGAAGGAAACCTCTTTCCTGCTTCAGCTTTTTCTCGGCAGCCTGCTGAAATTCCTTCAGCAGTTCGGTATCTGTGTAATCGATCAGATAACCGTGCGGGGAATAATACAGGAATTTATTGAAGACCGGCATGCGGCGTCCCAGAAAGAGGGCAGCCGCAACGATCTCGTCATTCTTTTTCAGCGCTAAAAACAGCTTGCGCCAGCCGAAGTTTCCTTTTAATTCCGCCCAGCCGGAAGTCTGCTGGAAAGATGTGTATGGATGTACAGCACTGAAGGCGTCAAATTCCTCGGCGCTGATCTCTGTAAATACGGTGTTATTTTCCATGATTCTCCTTTACGGATCTGTGGATCAGGTAACGGCGTCTGTAATAAAGAAGCTTGCTTATAACGGTGTTGATGACCGGTTTGGTGACCAGATCGAATTCACCGATGAATTCGTCGTAGTCTCCGCCGAAAAGCATCTTGAACTGATGGATGCCGTAGCCGTCGGTGCCCGGCTTGACTTCGCCTTCGGTGCCGAAGAAATCGACCCAGACGGCGTTGTTCGCCTGCGCGTCTTTCAGAACAGCGAAATAGATCTCATGGCTTCCATGCAGGAAACGCAGGATGTCGTTATTGCCGATATGGACGGTCCAGACTTTATCCTTGAGCTTTGCACAGATGATCGAGGAAAGGGTGACACCCTCTTCCTTTACTTCATCCAGCTGTTCCTTTTCCGAAAGCAGACGCTTGAGCTGTCTGTCCTGATCTTCGCTGCGGTTCATATTCTGCTCAAGAGCAGTGATCTGATCCTCATAGATCTTACGGATCGGCGCCAGTTCTGCGCGGCAGACCCAGATATCCGCCATCCCGTGTTCATGAAGGATCTTGTAGAAATCCTCGAAGAAGGAATAGGGTTCGAGCAGGATGTCCTTGGACTTGGCGGTTGCCTGCATCGTCTCGTAGTAATAACGGACATCTTCCTCATTTCCTTTATATACATTCAGGTGATAGGGGTTATGCTTGTTCAGAACACGGCGCATCGTGTTATGACACTGTTTGATCAGCGCTTTCTCATCACCGGCTACCGGTGTGCGCACGGTAAAACGGGGATTGCTCATCTCACGGAAGCTCATCGTGCGTCCACGCCATTTGCACCCCTGTGACTCAAAGAAACGGATCAGTTCCTCATTCTCCGGATGATCTTCGCGGATGCTGTTGTCCTGGTTCAGGACATGCCAGAGCAGATCCGGATCAAAACGGAGATAAAGGCCGTTGTTCTTACGGATATAGCTCTTTAAGAGTTTCAGGATCGAAGCAAGCAGTTCCTTATCGCTGTAGTCGCAGGCCATGCCACGCGGACAATAGAACGAGGAAAACGGGCCGATCTTCTTTTCGAGAAGAAGGGCAGTCGCTTTCAGTGCGTCGCCTTCATAGAAGCCGAGCTGATGAGTTTTCTGACCGCGGGCGCGGGATACTTCCGCCCAGGCGGATGTCTGCATAAAATGGTATTTTTGACTCGACAAAACGAAGCTGTCGAGTGTTTGTGCATCAATATTTCGAATATCCATGCATACAGTATAGCATAAGCGCCAGTCGGAGCTTCATAAAAAAAGACATCTTCCGATGCCTTCTTCCGTTGCTATTTCTTAACGACGTTTGCCGCCTGTGGTCCTTTTTCGCCAACAACAACATCGTATTCGACTAACTGATCATTTTCAAGCATTTTGTAGCCATCCTGAACGATCGCGGAATAATGGACGAAGATCTCGTTTCCATCATCACCGCAAATGAAGCCGTAACCTTTGTCGGCGTTGAACCATTTGACTTTACCGGTCATGCATATACCCCCAACTAGTAAAGCAATATCTGCCTACGTCTTACACTTTAGCAATATTGTTTAGAAAAATCAACAGATACTGTCAAGAAATGGAAATCCGGGAGGATATGCCATGATTATTTCTAGAGGATTGTCTCCATGCCGGTCTTCTGTACCTGCATCCCCAGAGACTCATAGAATCGCTTGGCGCTTTCGTTGCATTCCCAAACGTTCAGGGTGACATTATAGAAGCCGTTTTCACGGGCGTAATCCAGGACGTAGTTATATAAGGATCGGCCGACGCCTTTTCCGCGTGACTCCTCATCGACACAGAGATCGTCGATGTACAGTGTCTTGATCGGTGTGCGGATATTATCATTCAGGATCTGTTCGTGGATCCCGAAACAGTATCCTAAGACACGACCGTCTTCCTCAGCGACGAAGACCTGTCTTTTCGGATCTGCCAGCAGTGTTTCCAGTTCGGAAGAGGTATATTTCGTGCCGATGTCGAAGAGATCGGGACGTCCGATATGGTGGACCAAATTGACCTGCTTCAGGAGCTCGAGCAGTGCTGGAATGTCGGAATTTTGTGCATTTCGAAGTAACATTTTCGCCTCCGTATTATTAATCGTGAACAAGTAAATGATATCTATTCGCAATTCTATTGACAAGTCCCTTTTTATTTGTAGAATACATCTTGTATGCTAAAAAAGCTGCGTATCACAACACAGAATCCAGATGGTGAAAAGACCCTCTTGTTCGAAGGAATTACTCATACAGATGGAAGACGAATACGCTGCAAGGAAGCGACCAGCCGGGCGGACCTGTGCATCGATCTTTACGAAGATGGTCTGTACATACATCGTCTTGCACACGACATCGAAACCAGACTGACCCTGCGTCAAAGTGAAACACACGGCGAGATAAAAGGGGAAGAAGGAACCTTCGAACTAACAGACTTACAATTCCTGGATTATCAGCGTGACTCCGGCAACATTCGGCTGCGCTACGATCTGGGAGGAACATATATCGTTTATATCAATGAATTAGGAGTAACAAATAACGAATGTCAACTAAACGAGCACTGACCGATCTTGCCTATGAGATCATTGCTGAAAACAATAAAGTCATGAGCTTTGCCGACTTGTGGAAAGATGTCCTCGAAATGAGCGAAGAGACCAGCGGCGATATTTCGCAGTTCTATACGGATCTCACACTCGACGGACGTTTCGTCAGTCTTAAGGGCAACACCTGGGATCTGAAGGAAAAACACAAGTTTGCCGATTCCTTCGTTGACGTGGAAGGCCTCAGCGTCGAAGACGACGAAGAGGATGAACGCGAAGACAGCGAGGATGAGGAAGAAACAATCGAACAGGAAGAAGAATAAAGAGACGCAAGTCTCTTTATTTTGTGTTAGTATGTTTACCGTGAAAACATTTATCTTTGACTTTAATGGAACGACTCTGGACGACGTAGATCATTCCTTAAACTGTATCAATACACTTCTGCTGAAATATCACATCCGGGAACCTCTGAGTCTGTATGAATACAAACACATCTTTACTTTCCCGGTCATCGATTACTACCGCAAAGCAGGCTTTGATTTCGATAAATACTCCTTCGAAGAGATCGGCAGGGAATGGGTCGACTTATATTATTCCCATAAAGAAGAAACACGTCTCATGGACGGCTTTGAGGACGTGCTGCATGACCTGTCGGGAAAAGAATGCCGCACCGCTCTGATCAGCGCTTCCCAGCAGGATAATCTGCTGCAGCAGTGCCGGGAATTCGGGATCGAGAATCTTTTTGACGAGATCCGCGGAATCGATAACATCTATGCCGGTTCCAAGGAAGCGATCACCAAGGAGTATCTCGCCGGAACAGATCCGGCAGACTGTTTATTCATCGGTGACACCCTGCACGATCTGCATGTCGCCAGATCGGTAGGCTGCCGCTGCTGTCTTGTCGCGAAAGGACATCAGGCGGAAGACATCCTGCGGAAAGAACACGATTATGTCGTTAATGATATTCGGGAGGTAAAGGAATTATGCGTATAGGTCATTCACGCGATATCCACCGTTTCGGAAAAGACCGTAAGCTGATCCTCGGCGGTGTCGAGATTCCTTATGAGCTTGGCCTTGTCGGACACAGCGATGCGGATGCGCTTACCCACGCGGTGATCGAAGCGATCATCGGCGCGCTGGGACTGAAAGACATCGGCACCCATTTCCCGGATACGGATCCGCGCTACGAAGGCATTTCCTCGATGCTTCTTCTCGAAGAGACATATAAGATGATGGACGAGAGGGGATACGAGATCGGGAACCTGGATTCCCTGATCATGATCGAAAGACCGAAGATGGCTCCTCATATCGACCAGATGCGCCGCAACATCGCATCCCGTCTGCACTGCGATCCGGAAAACATCAATGTAAAGGCGACCCGCGGGGAAGGCCTTGGATTCGTCGGCGAAGGCCTCGGAGTTGAGGCGGATTGCGTCGTTCTTTTAAGAAAAAAAGGCAACAACGAGTAGGGTTTGTTATAATTAGTTGAGCGATGAAAAAAGCCATATTTTTTGATCTGGACGGAACGCTGATCGATTCGGAACGATACTATCTCGAAGGCGCTTATGTCTGGATGAAAGAACAGGGTTTCACCGGAACGGTCGAAGATCTTTACGGGACTGTCGGTGTTACCTTTGATGAGTCTTATCGTTTGATGCAAAGTTATCTGCCGCATCTGACCGTTGAGGATGTGCGGCGGATCAACGAGGACTATTTCCTGAACCGGGAACCGCTGCGTTATAAAAAACTGTTGTTTCCGGAAACAGACAGAGTCCTGAAAGAGCTTGCCGGGAAGTATACCCTCTGCATCTGCAGCAACGATCCGAAGAGCGAACTCGATCACTTTCTTTCCGAGTGCGGGTATGAGGATCTGTTTACGCATGTGCTGAGCTGCGAGGATATCAAAAACGCAAAACCGGATCCGGAGATCTTTCTCAAAGCGAGGGATCTGCTGGGACTCAACAGCGAAGAGTGTCTGATCGTCGAAGATTCCTTCTGCGGTATCGCGGCAGGGAAGGCTTCGGGGATCTACACGACCGCCCGGAAGAGTCCGTTTCCGTGCGACCAGTCTGCCGCAGACCGGATACTGGAAACACTGAATGATTTAACTGAAGTACTAAAGGAGTTTAGCATGAGTGAAGATAATACGATCAAGATCGTAGGTAGAAAAAAGCTGGAAGGAGAAGTCCGGATCAGCTCATCGAAGAATGCCGCTGTAGCCCTGATACCGGCAACCGTCATGGGGTCAGATATCATTACCCTGTACGATGTTCCCCATATCAGCGATATCGCTGCATTGAAGGAACTGCTCGCAGAACTGAATATCAAGGTCGAGCGGAAAGACGATGCTTTGATCGTCGACCCGCGCGAGATCCGCAACACCGTTCTTGAAAGCGAAGCAGTCGGAAAACTGCGTGCGTCCTATTATTTCATGGGTGCGCTGCTCGGACGTTACAAAAGAGTCAAAATGAAGATGCCGGGCGGCTGCGACCTCGGTCCGCGTCCGATCGATCTGCATCTGAAGGGCTTCCGTGCTCTTGGCGCGCAGATCAATTATGTTGACGGATTCTATACGATCGAAGCTCCTGAACTCGTCGGTGCCGACATCTATCTGGATTTCGCTTCTGTCGGCGCGACGATCAATATCATGATGGCGGCAGTCTTCGCAAAAGGCCGTACTGTCATCGACAACGCTGCCAAAGAACCGGAGATCATCGACCTCAGCACGATGCTGAACAAAATGGGCGCGGATATCCGTGGTGCCGGTACGAGCTCCATCATCATCAATGGTGTTGAGAGACTCAACGGCTGCGCACACGAGATCATTCCGGACCGTATCGAAGCCGGTACCTATATCATCATCGCTGCTGCCTGCGCGAACCATATGCGCATCAGCAACATCATCCCGATGCATCTGGATGCTCTGCTCAAGAAGCTTGAGGAAATGGGCGTCAATATGGAGATCGGAGATGATTACATCGATGTCTTTGAAAGCAAGGAACTGAAGGGCACCAGCATCAAGACGCTCCCGTATCCGGGACTTGCGACTGACCTGCAGCAGCCGCTGACAACGCTGATGACACAGGCTGTCGGTGTCTCCAAAGTCCGTGAGACGATCTATAAGGAACGCTTCAAACACTGTGCTGAACTGAACAAGATGGGCGCTGAGATCGAAGTCCTCGACGGAAACAGCGTCATCAACGGTCCGACCCCGTTATTCGGCACGGAAGTCAGGGCGACCGATCTGCGCTGCGGCGCGTCTCTGGTCATTGCCGGTCTGATCGCCAAGGGCGAGACCACGATCAACGACGCGAAATACATTTACCGCGGCTATGATCACATCAAAGAAAAGCTCCGTGCGCTGGGCGCGGAGATCAGCTGATCAGAACGTTCCGATTTTCCGCTAAATAAGCGTAAAATTGCATTGCACAAACGATTTCAATATGTTAAACTTACTAGGCATTAAACTTACTTTGGATTGACAAGATTTCCAAGGCAGAAGGGAGAGAGAAATATGCGCCAGAACATTCATCCGAATTACAAGAAAGTTACCGTAACCTGCACAAGCTGCGGAGCAACATTTGAGACCGGTTCCACCGTCAACGGTGAGATCCGTGTTGACACCTGCTCAAACTGCCATCCGTTCTACACAGGCAGACAGAGATTCGCAGCTGCTGCTGGACGTATTGAGAAGTTCAATAAGAAATACGGACTGGATAAAAAATAAGGCTTGCCCTTATTTTTTTATAAGTAAAACCAATTATGTATAGAAGATATCGTGAAGGAACAGTGGAGGTCATTTCCGGATGCATGTTCGCCGGCAAGACCGAAGAGCTGATCCGCCGGATCAAGGTCTTTGAGTTCGCCCACAAGAACATCCTGGTATTCAAGCCGGTGATCGATGACCGCTATTCCGCAACGGAGGTGGTATCGCACGCCGGATCTTCTGTCAACAGTATCGTCGTTTCCTCGGCAAAAGAGATCCTTGAGCATGTAAAAGAGGATACCGAAGTCGTCGCGATCGATGAGGCGCAGTTCTTTGATGAGGATATCATCGAAGTCTGCAACCTGCTGGCAGGCCAGGGCAAGCGCGTTGTTTTAGCCGGACTGGATACCGATTTCCGCGGAGAACCATTCGGCCCGATGGCAACTCTGATCACGCAGGCGGAGTTCGTCACCAAGCTGACAGCTGTCTGCACAAAATGCGGAGCTCCGGCGACCAGAACGCAGCGTCTCGTGAACGGAAGACCTGCTTCCTATGATGATCCGACGATCCTGGTAGGCGCTTCGGAAAACTATGAAGCACGCTGCCGCCACTGTCATGAAGTCCCCAACCGCCCGCAACGTTTAGGAGAACAAACATGGATGCAAAAATAGTCAAACTGCAGGAGCAGGAAAAACGTTATCTGGAGATCGCCGATGAACTTCTGAAAGAAGAAAACATGACGAATCCCAGACTGTATACAAAACTGTCGAAGGAACAGGCCTCTTTAAAAGGCTGTTTTGATGCTTACCAGCGCTATAAGGAGCTGACCAAGGGCATCGAGGAAGCACAGCTGATGCTGAAGGATGAGGACGAAGAGATCCGCGAGATGGCGGAACTCGAACTCAGCGAGAATACCCAGGAGCTTGAGACTCTGATGGTCAAGATCGAGGAGCTGCTGCTGCCCAAGGATCCGGAAGATGACAATAACTGCATGGTCGAGATCCGCGGCGCGATCGGCGGCGACGAAGCCAACATCTTTGCCGGTGATCTTTACCGTATGTACTGCTACTATGCCGAATCGCTCGGTTACAAGACAGAAGTCATGGAAGAAAGCCCGTCCGAAGCCGGCGGCTATGCCTTGATCTCCTTCATGGTCAAGGGTTTAGGCGCCTATGCGCATTTCAAATACGAGAGCGGCGGTCACCGTGTCCAGCGTGTCCCCAAGACCGAATCCCAGGGACGTATCCAGACTTCGGTCGCGACCGTTTATGTCCTTCCGGAAATCGAGGAAGATGATATGGATATCCCGGACAGTGATCTTGTGATCGAGACCCACCGCGCATCGGGCGCCGGCGGTCAGCACATCAACAAGACCGACTCCGCTGTCCGTATCGTTCACGTTCCGACCGGCATCACCGTCAACTGTCAGGACGGCCGCAGCCAGATCGCCAACCGTGAGACCGCGCTGCGTATCATCCGTGCCCGTGTATTCGAAGAGATGAAACGCCGCAAGGAAGAAAAGGAAGGCGCTGCCCGCCGTTCCAAGATCGGTACCGGCGAGCGTTCCGAAAAGATCCGTACCTACAACTATCCGCAGAACCGCGTTACAGATCACCGTATCGGTCTCAGCATTTCCCAGCTTGACCGTATCATCGACGGCAAGCTCGATGACATCGTGGAAGCTCTGCGCAAGAACGAAGAAAAAGAAAAACTGCTCAATGAAAACGTATAACGATCTGATGCATTCCTATCGTCAGGAACTGCGTGAGCGCGATATCCCGGAAGCAACACTGCGCACCTTCCTCTTTGAGCTGACAAGCGAGATGGGGATCGATCTCTATCGCGATAAGGATCAGCCGGCCAACGAGGAACTTGTAAAGCGTTTTGAAGAGGGGATGCAGCGTATCCTGAAACATGAGCCGATGAACTATGTTCTCGGTTACAGCTGGTTCTACGGCTACCGTTTCAAGGTTGACCAGCGGGTATTGATACCGCGCTATGAGACCGAGGAGCTGGTCGCCTTGATCCTTAAGGAATGCGACAGTTTCTTCAAGGGACAGAAGGAAGTGACAGCAGCGGATATCGGCTGCGGTTCCGGGGCGATCGCCCTGAGTGTCAAAAAGGAAGATCCGCGCTTTCAGATGTATGCGACGGATATCTCCGAAGAGGCGCTTTCTTTAGCAGAGGAAAACAGCCGCGCACTTGAAGCGGATGTGACCTTCTTCTGCGGTGATATGCTGGAGCCTATAAAAGAAAAAGGCATCCGTCTGGATGTCCTGATCTCCAATCCTCCCTATATCCCCAACAAGGAAGAACTGGAGGAATCTGTCCGTGATTATGAACCGCATGTCGCCTTATTCGGCGGTGAGAAGGGCGTGGATTTCTATGAGATCCTGCTCAGCGGCGCCAAGGATGTTATGAAAGAGCGCGGTATGATCTTCTTTGAGATCGGGTATAACCAGAAGGACATGATCCTGGCCAAGGCGGAGAAGTATTTCCCCGGCGCGGACATGCGGGTAGAGAAGGATATCAACGGCAAAGACCGCATGTTCTGCCTGAAATTTGAATAGTTTTTTGATTTCACTTGTTTATCACATAGTTCTGTTTAAATAATAGTGTAATAATTTTTTCATTGAAGATACCTATTTCGAAAGAGTTCCTAGTCGGGGGAACTTTTTTCGTTCTTTATGGTAAACTGTTGATTGAGGTAAAGAATAATGAGTTTAACAGCTGGAATCGTCGGTCTGCCGAACGTCGGCAAGTCGACTTTATTTAACGCGATAACAAACAGCCGTGTTGAAGCGGCGAACTATCCTTTTGCGACGATCGAGCCGAACGTCGGCATCGTCGAAGTACGCGATGAGCGTCTTACCAAGCTTTCCGAGATCTTTGAGCCGGAACGCACGATCTACACGACTTTTGAATTCACCGACATCGCCGGTCTCGTCAAGGGCGCCAGCAAAGGTGAAGGTCTGGGAAACCAGTTCCTCGCCAACATCCGTGAAGTCGATATGATCTGCCACGTTGTCCGCTGCTTTGAAAATAACGATATCTCACACGTTTATAACCGCATCGACCCCGAAGAGGACGCTGCGATCATCAATATGGAACTGATCATGGCTGACCTGCAGAGCTGCGAGAACCGCATGCCCAAAGTTGAAAAGAGGGTCAAGGCGAGAGAAAAGGGCGCAGACCAGGAATACCGTCTGCTTACCCGTATCAAGGAATGTCTGGAACAGGGACATATGATCACTTCTCTGGATTTCGATCCGGAGGAAACAAAGATCGTCAAGGGCTTCCAGTTCCTGACCTCCAAACCGGTCATCTATATCGCCAATATCACCGAAGACGATATGAACGATCCCGACAGCAATCCTTATTACCAGAAGCTGAAAGCTTTCGCGGAATCCGAGAACAGCGGCATCCTGCCGATCGCCGCCAAGATCGAGGAGGACCTCAGCAGCCTCAGCCGGGAAGAGAAGGCAGTCTTCCTAGAAGAGATGGGGCTCGCTCATTCCGGCCTCGATAATCTGATCAAGAAAGCCTATGACACTCTTGGCTTACGCACTTTCTTCACCGTCGGTAAAGATGAATGCCGCGGCTGGACCTTCCGCGACGGTATGAAAGCGCCGGAATGCGCCGGTGTCATCCATACCGACTTCGAGAGAGGCTTCATCCGCGCGGAAGTCTATTCCTATGAGGATTTCATGGAATACAAGAGTGAAGCCAAGCTGAAAGAAGCCGGCAAGCTTCGTCTGGAAGGCAAAGAGTATCTGCCCAAAGACGGAGATATCATGCATTTCCGTTTCCATGTTTAATGAACTGAAAGAAGGCCTTCATATCCTTGCCTGCAGCGGCGGTCCGGATTCGATCGCCCTTTTTTCGATGCTGAAGGAGGAAGGCGTTTCTTTCGTCTGCTGTCACGTGAATTACCATCTTCGCGAAGACAGCGAATATGACAGCTCGCTCGTTGAGGAGCTCTGCCGCGATACGGACACACCGTATCACCGTTATGACACGCATTATGTTTCCGGCAATGAAGAGCTCTGGGCAAGAAAAGAGCGCTATGAGTTCTTTCTGCGCACTGCCCGCGCAGTGCATGCGAAGGATATCCTGATCGCGCATCAGGAAGATGATCTGCTCGAGACCTATCTGATGCAGAAGGAAAAGGATCTGACCCCGGTCTGTTATGGACTGAGCGAATGTTCCTTCTATAAGGGCATGCCGGTAAAGCGTCCGTTATTAAAAATGACCCGTAGAGAGATCCTTGCTTACTGTGAAAAACATCAGCTGCGCTATGCGCTTGATTCGACCAACAGTGAGGATAAATACCGCCGCAACCAGATCCGTCATCAGGTCGTCGAGAAGCTCGATCGCGAAGGACGTGACCGTCTGCTTAAAGAGATCGCTGAGAAAAACGCGCAGCTTACTGCGCTTCGTAATAACGCATCTCTCTATCTTTCCAAAGCGGACTCCTATGACGCAATAGAATTCCTGGGTCTCGAGTGCCGTGAGGAATGCCTGCGTCAGCTTTTATATCCCGATCTCAGCCGCGCGTATATCGCGGAATTATTAAAACAGCTGGAAGAGCGGGAGAATCTCCGCCTGCAAGTCCGCAATAAGCTGCTTTGCAGGGAATACGGCAGGATCAGCGTCTTTGTTCCGAAGGAAGATTTCTCTTATACACTCAGCAGGATCGAATACCGTACTTTCCCGTCTTTCTCCCTGAAAGAGGAAGGGAAAACGATCGAAGGCGTGAATATCCTTTCGGAGGATCTGCCTGTGAAGTTCCGCTCCTTTCGGGAAGGCGACAGTATCACGATGCGATTCGGCGAAAAGAAGGTCAGCCGTTTCTTCATCGACCGCAAAATGACGGCGAAAGAAAGAGAAGAAACGATCGTCATCGAGAACCGCGAGGGGAAGGTGATCTTCGTCTCCGGGCTCGGCTGTGACGTCAATCATTATGCTATTAAACCCAATACCTTTGTGGTAAAATATGAAAATACGAAGGAGAAACCTATGCATAAAGATATAGACCGTATCTTGCTTACGGAAGAACAAATCGAGAAACGTTGTGATGAGTTAGGAAAGCAGATCGATATGGACTATGAAGGGAAAAACCCGCTCCTGGTCGGTCTATTAAAGGGGTCGGTACCGTTCATGGCAGAACTGATCAAGCATATCACGCTGGATTGCGAGATCGACTTCATGGATGTCAGTTCCTACGAGGGAACCGAATCCGTCGGCGAAGTCCGCATCGATAAGGACCTGGATTCTTCGGTCCGCGGCGTTGATATCATCCTCGTCGAGGATATCATCGACACCGGACGCACTTTGAAGAAAGTTCGCGAATTCCTTGAATCGAAAGGCGCTGCTTCTGTAAAGATCGTGACCCTTCTGAACAAGGAGAGCCGCCGTGTCGTCGACATCAAAGGCGATTATGTCGGTTTCGATGTCCCGAACTACTTCGTAGTCGGTTACGGACTGGATTACAATCAGAAGTACCGTAATCTTCCTTACGTAGGAGTTTTAAAGGAAGAGCTTTATTAAGGAGATAAGTATATAGATGGAGAATAACAAGAATCGTTTCGCTTATACGCTGCCGTATATCATCGTAGCGGTCTTTATCGTGTCGATGATGTTCCGCAGCCCGCTGGCTTCCCAGACCGTGAAGCTCGGATACAGCGAGTTCCAGACTGTTCTCAACAGCGATCAGATCCAGAGCGCGCAGGTGACTGTCGATTACAACACGATCACTGTCAGCGGTATCTATAACGATGAAAAAGGCGCGTCTCATAATTTCTCTACCGTGATCCCGAATACCGAAAACGCTTCGGAAGATCTCATGGAGTCGCTGCAGAAGCTCAAGAATGTGGAGGTCAAGGATGCCAACGCGTCCAACATCTTCCTTGAGGTCCTGGCTTCGATCCTGCCGCTGGCGATCTTCCTGGTCTTCGGCTTCTATATGGTCAACCGTATGGGCGCTGCCGGAGGCGGAAACCAGAAAGCGTTCAACTTCTCCAAATCCAAGGCGCGTCTCGAGACCGAGATCAAGGTCCGCTTCACCGATGTTGCCGGCTGTGATGAGGAAAAAGAAGAGATGTCTGAGCTCATCGAATATCTGCGCATGCCGCGCAAATTCGCCAAGATGGGCGCGCGTATCCCGAAAGGCGTACTGCTCGTAGGTCCGCCGGGAACAGGTAAGACTTTGCTTGCTAAAGCAGTTGCCGGTGAGGCAAATGTTCCTTTCTATTCGATCTCCGGTTCGGACTTCGTTGAAATGTTCGTCGGTGTCGGTGCTTCCCGTGTCCGTGATATGTTCAAACAGGCCAAGCAGACCGCTCCCTGCATGATCTTTATCGATGAGATCGATGCTGTCGGCCGTCAGCGTGGTGCCGGTCTCGGCGGCGGTAACGATGAACGTGAACAGACCTTGAACCAGCTGCTCGTTGAACTCGACGGTATGTCGGATAACAGCGGTATCATCGTCATCGCTGCTACCAACCGTCCGGATGTTCTGGACCCGGCTCTGCTGCGTCCGGGACGTTTCGACCGTCAGATCACTGTTTCTCTCCCGGATATGAAGGGCAGAGAGGCGATCCTGCGTGTTCATGCGCGCAATAAGAAGGTCGCTGATGACGTCGATCTGCAGGCGCTTGCCAAACGTACTCCGGGCTTCTCCGGCGCGGATCTTGAAAACGTGCTGAACGAAGCGGCGATCCTTTCCGTCCGTGAGAATAAGGAGATCATCACGACCAGTCAGATCGATGAAGCGATCGACCGTGTCATGATGGGTCCGGCAAAACATTCCCGTGAATATGACGATAAGACCAAGAAGCTTGTCGCTTACCATGAAGCCGGTCACGCGATCGTCGGTCTCAACCAGCCCGACGGCGTGATCGTTCAGAAAGTTACGATCATCCCGCGTGGTCAGGCCGGCGGCTACAACCTGCTGACTCCGCGTAAGGAACGTATCCTGAATTCCAAGAAGGAACTGCTGCAGACGATCACCGGTTATATGGGCGGCCGTTGTGCGGAAGAGATCTTCTTCGATGATATTACGACCGGTGCCAGTGACGATATCAAGCAGGCGACCCGCATCGCCAAGGATATGGTCACCACCTATGGTATGAGTGAGCTCGGTCCGGTCCAGTATGACAACGGTTCTTCCTCTGTCTTCCTGGGCCGTGACTACAATTCACCCAGCAACGTTTCCAGCCAGATCGCTTACGACATCGATATCGAAGTCCGTAAGATCGTTGACTTCTGTCACGACGAGGCGACCCGTATCATCAAGGAACACCGTGATGAACTGGTCATGATCGCGGAAGCGCTGATCGCCAACGAGACTCTGACTGCCGAAGAGATCGATCAGGTCCTCTCCGGTGAGCTCGTGATCCGTGACGGCAATCTCGTCTTAGCGAACGCTCCGGAAAAGACAGCTCCTGCTGAACCGGCAGAAGCAGCTGTAGAAGAGACCGCGAAGGAAACTCCGGCAGAACCGGCAGTGCCGGCGGAACCGAAAGTGACCGGCCGTGGTACCGGACACCGTGCCCGTAAAGCTCCGGCAGAAAAAGCATCCGAAGACGAAGAAAAAGTCATTGATCTGAACGATCAGGACAAATAAGAAAGATCACTCCGGGTCTTTGGAAGGCCCGGAGTTTTTCTCTGCGCAGGCAGTGATAGCGGAAACTTTCCGCATGCCTGTGTTTATGGTAGAATGCTTAAAGTATGAAAAAGAATCGTTTACTTATCGGTCTTAAAGGACCATTTATCCGTTTTTATCTCGCTGATACGACCGCTCTTGTCGAAGAGGTAAGAGAAAAGTTTTCTTTATATCCGACTTCCGCCGCAGCGCTTGGCCGCGTGCTTTCCATGTCCGCCGTGATGGGCACGATGCTGAAGGATGAGAATGAGCAGCTGAATATCGCGATCCATTCCGACGGCGCGATCAGCACGATCATGTGCATCGCCAGACCTGACGGTTCGGTCAAGGGTTTCGTCAACAATCCGAATGTCTATGACGTTTATGAGGACAGCGGCAAGCTCGCTGTCGGCCGCGCGATCGGCAGCGGCACCCTCAGCGTCACCAAATCCATGAATATGAAGGGAAACTTCTCTTCGACAGTCAACCTGCAGACTGGAGAGATCGGGGATGATTTCGCATTCTATTTCGCGAAGTCCGAACAGCGTCCCTCGATCGTTTCCGTGGGTGTTTTAGTCGACACCGATCAGAGCATCCGCTCTGCCGGCGTCTTCTTCCTTGAACTGCTGCCGGGATTTGCTGAAGAGGATATCGTTTACCTGGAGAATCTGGCCGCCAACATGCAGCCGATCTCTGCCCAGATCAAAGACTTCACACTGGAAGAGATCCTCGAAAAGAATCTCGGTGAAGTTGAAGTCCTTGAAGAAAGGGAACTGACTTACCGTTGCGACTGCAGCCGTGAGCGTTTCCAGGAAAAACTGCTGACCCTTTCCCGTCAGGATCTGATCGATCTCGCCAAAGCCAACCAGGATATCGAGATCAAATGCGATTTCTGCGGAAAGACTTATACCTACAGTGCCCAGGAGCTGAATGACTGGCTGAGCGATGCTGAATCTGCGTGAACTGTTTGAAAAAAATCCGATCGTAGCCGCGCCGCTTGCCGGTATCAGCAACGCCGCGTACCAGAGCTTATGCCTGGATTACGGCTGCGGTCTCGTCTATACCGAAATGATCTCTGCAGAAGGGATCTTTTTCCATAACCAGCGGACGCTGGAGATGTGTCAGATCCCCGAAAGCAATCATCCGACCGCTTTGCAGCTTTTCGGTTCCAAAGTTGACCATCTGGTCGCTGCCGCGGAATATATCGATCAGCATACTACAGCGGATATCATCGATCTGAATATGGGCTGTCCGGCCCCGAAAGTCGTCAAGACAGGCGCCGGATCCGCTTTGCTGAGAGACCCGGAAAAGGCCTTCGCGATCGTTTCCGGAATCAAACAGGCTGTGAAGAAACCGGTCAGCGTCAAGATGCGTATCGGGTTCAATGACAGCGAAAAGAATTATCTGATGTTCGCCAAGGGACTTGAGGAAGCCGGAGCCGATATGATCGCCGTACACGGCCGCACCCGTACCCAGATGTATCAGGGTCTGTCCGACTGGGAAGCGATCCGCGAGATCCGCGAGGCTTTAACGATCCCGGTCATCGGAAACGGGGATGTCCGCACAGCGGAAGACTTCTTCGAAAAGAAAGAGAAGAGCGGCGTTGCCGCCGTCATGATCGGCCGCGGCCTTCTGGGAAATCCCTTCCTGATCCAGCAGATCGTCAAGAGGATGAAAGGGGAGACTGATCTTAGGATCACCCCTGAAGAACGTTTTGCCGCATGCCGTGATCATGCGCAGAGACTGATCGCGTTGTCGGGCGAAGAAAGAGCGCTGCGTGAGCTGCGCGGGATCGTCGGCAACTATCTGCGCGGTCTGCCGGAAGCGTCTTACTACCGCGGCAAGGCGACCACCATGAAAGATTATGAGGAACTGGACAGACTGCTGAACGAGTTTCAGCAGAGACTGGAGGAGAGAAATGAAGATCGCACTGCTTGATGCATCCGTCGCCGCCTGCGCTGCTTACGGGGCAGGTGTGGAAGACGGGATCCGCGAACTACGTCCGCGTATCACGACCGCGCTCGGGATCGACCGCGGCTGTCTGAATCTCTATGAATATCTGTTTGCCGAAGAAGGGGAACGCCGTCTCGGTGCGGAGATGGAGACCTATAAGCCGGGCTTTCTGGAGCTGATGCTGAACCGTTTTACGGAAGTCGAAGTCCCTGAACTGCCGCAGCCGAAAGAGACGGATACGACCTATGGCTTCGGGATCTATGATCTGACCGAAGATAGTTTCAAGGTCATTCCCGATACGATGATCGTGATTGATCCTAAGCTTGCCATGCGGGCTGCCCTGGCAGGGATCGGCAACAAACCGGTCCTGATCGGCCAGAATAAATGCTTTTCCGCGGGTTTCAAGGAGCCCTTACCGGTATCTCCGGTCGCATCGAGACACGATATCACGATCGTGATCGCCAAAAAGCCAAGTATCCTTGAGGCAAAGCGGGAAAGAGAAGTCGCCAGCCAGCTGGCACATGCCTATCCGGTGCTGTCTTTCCGTCTGCGTGCCCGGGCAAACAACTATGTCCGCAGCTACAAGCTTGCGGAAAAACTCTCCGAAGAGGGGAAAGTGATCCTCTGCACTCCGGAGAGAGACAAGGAAGACCTTTATGAACAGGGTCTCCGTAAAGGAAAAGAGATCCTGGAAAGGTTAAGGAATGCGTAAAGTAACACTTATATTCTGCCTGCTTCTTTTATGCGGCTGCGCCGCAGAAACGCCTCCGCCGGTCGAGGAGAAACCGGCAGTGACTCCTGCCACAGTCGTCGTAAAGAAGCATCACTATACCGCCAAAGCGGCGGAAGAAGGAGCCTACAGCTGCTATGTCGGGGATGAGATCGATTATATGTCTCTGCTCGACTACAAGGAGCGCGACCTGATCGGCGCGACGGTACTGATGAGCGGTGACGGTCTTTCGACCGAAGAGGCGGGAACCCATTACGTCACGATCGCCGTGATCGATGAGGACGGCTGTTTCTCCGAGATCACCAAGGAGATCGATGTCTGCCGCAAGATCGTAAAGCCGGCCTATCAGGCACCGACGAGCGCCTGGGACGGCGCGCCGCTGACGAAAAGCGCCGGCGTCATCAACGGTCCTTCCGGCAAGGAGAGCTACTACAACATGGATATGTCCAGCATCATCGCGATCGCCCAGAATGGCGGGATCGAAGGGGAGTACTGGATCCGTGAAGACGGAGTAAAGATGTACGGCTCCTATATCATGTGCGCCTGCGACGTATCGGGAACGGTACGCAACCGCTATGATATCGTGCAGACTTCCCTGGGAACGGGGATCTGTCTCGATACCGGAGGCTTCGCGGCCTCAAATCCGTGGCAGATCGATATCGCCACAGACTGGTAATCCACACACAAGCAACACATCTATATGCAACAATAATTTGAACGAAAACGGGGAGAAGAATATGGAAGGTTTCATTCAGATCATCAGCCGCATCAATGACGCCGTCGGTAACTTTGTATGGGGATTGCCCATGCTGGTGCTTTTAGTCGGTACCGGCATTCTTATGACGGTCCTGACCGGATTCTTTCAGATCTCGCATTTCAAGCACTGGGTATCCAAGACCATCGGTGCCGTATTTACGGACCGGGAAGTAACCGCGCATACAGAGAAACACGATAAGGCGATCAGCCAGTTCCAGAGCTTATGCACAGCGCTGGCGGCGACGATCGGTACCGGCAATATCGCAGGTGTATCGGCGGCGATCGTATCCGGCGGTCCCGGTTCGATCTTCTGGATGTGGATCGTTTCCTTCTTCGGCATGATGACGAACTATTCCGAAAACGTCCTCGGTATCTTTTACCGCCGTAAAAACTCAGAGAATGAATGGTGCGGCGGCGCCATGTATTATCTTTCAGACGGACTGGGATCTAAGAAAGGCTGCAAACTGATCAGCAGGATCCTGGCAGTTCTCTTCAGTATCTTCTGCACTCTGGCCGCCTTCGGTATCGGCAACATGAGCCAGGTCAATACGATCGCGACCAATATGACCACTGTTTTCGGGATACCGGCTTATATCACCGGCTTTGTGCTGATGATCCTGGCGGGTCTTGTCATCATCGGCGGTATCAAGCGTATCGGAGCTGTCACGGAAAAGATCGTTCCCTTCATGGCGGTCGCCTATATCATCGGTGCCTTTATCGTTGTCTTTGCCCACGCCGGGCAGATCCCGGCGGCTTTCGCTTCGATCTTCCGCGGCGCTTTCGCGGCACGCGCGGTCGGCGGCGGTATCGTCGGCTACGGGATCAAGCAAGCCGTTACCTGGGGCATGAAACGCGGTGTCTTCTCCAACGAAGCAGGTCTCGGTTCCTCGGTCATGGTGCATTCCGCTTCCAATATCCGTGAACCCGTCATTCAGGGCATGTGGGGCATCTTTGAGGTCTTTGCCGATACGATCATCGTCTGCACGCTGACAGCACTGACGATCCTCACCAGCGGCGCTGTCGATCTGAATACCGGCACGATGGTGTCGAGTCTCGAACAGACGGCTCTTGTCTCTGAAGCGTTCTCAACGGTCTTCGGCAGATTCGGCGCGGTCTTTATCGCGATCGCGATCCTGCTTTTTGCCTTCTCGACAGTTCTGGGCTGGAGCCAGTATGGCACGCGCTCCTTTGAATATCTGTTCGGCACACGGTCGACGATCATTTTCCGTGTTGTCTTTGTTGTTTTCGTACTGCTGGGTTCAACGATGGACCTGAAGCTGGCCTGGGCTCTGTCGGACACTTTCAATGGTCTGATGGCGATCCCCAACCTGATCGGGGTACTGAGCTGCGCGGCAACGGTCCTGGCGATCACCCGCAACTATACCGACCGCGTGCTGCACGGCAAGGATCTTAAGCCGATGTATTCGGCTTTCCCGGAGATCCAGGCAGCACAGGAAGCGGAAGAAAGAAAAAACTGAAAAAAATGTATTGACAGGTTTTCAAAAATATGTAAGTATTTACACAACAGCAACGAAGAGAAGAGTAACCGAAGGCTGGTATAGCAGAGAGTCCCGGCAGCTGAAAAGGGATATACGAATATTCGGTGAACATGGTCTCGGAGCTGCAGGGTCGATACGTAGATCCTGCCGGGTGTGCCCGTTAACGCAATAGAGTATTTCTGATCGATTCAGCGTACTTGAAGAGGAAATGATCGTGAGGTCATTTTGAAATAAGGTGGTAACGCGTAGACCTACGCCCTTATGCTGGGGTGTAGGTTTTTTAAATAAAACCGCCCCGTTGGTTCCTTTTCAAGCAAATTCAAGAAGGAGGAGAAACGTATGAAAAAGACTATCAGAACATTAATCGCCGCATTACTTCTTATCGCCCTGTTCGGATGCAATTCCGGAACACCCGCACCGACCCCGACCAGCAGCGGAGATGAAACTGTCAACTCCGTCAACCCGCATGGTTTTGAGATCGTTCCGATCGAAGCCGCAAACCTGCCGCTCAACCTGAAAGACCTCGGTGTCGCTGTCATCAACGGCAACTACGCTCTTGAAGCAAAGCTCAATGAAACCAACCCGGCTATCGCGATCGAAGAATTCGATGCGGAAAGCAGCGTAAGACGTACGAACTACCTTGCAGTCAAAGAAGGCAACGAAGATTCCCCGAAGATCCAGGCGCTCGTCGCAGCGATCGTTTCCCCGGATGTCGCTACCTATATCGAAGGAACCTATAAGGGTGCTGTCATCACTTCCTTCGTAGACGCAGAAGGCAATGCCGTTACTGCCGGTGAGATCCCGGAAGCCAGCGGAGATGATACAACGATCCGCGTCGGCGCAACTCTGGTCCCGCATGCCGAGATCCTCAACAACATCGTCAAGCCCACTCTTGAAGCAAAGGGATGGACACTCGAAGTTGTCGAATTTGCTGACTATGTCCTGCCGAACACATCTCTTGAAGAAGGCGAACTCGATGCCAACTACTTCCAGACGCTCGGCTACCTGAATAACCAGAACGAAGAGAGAGGCCTGCACCTCGTCGCCGCAGTCGGTGTCCATATCGAACCGATGGGTGTCTACTCCGCAAGCATCACTTCTCTGGCAGATATCCCGGACGGCGCGTCCATCGGTGTTCCGAACGACACCGATAACTACGCACGTGCGATCGACTTCCTGAATGCCCTGGGTCTTCTGGAGAACGCTCCGACAGATCCGGAACAGATCAGCGAGATCAACGGTTAATCTGTACAGCGGTACCGCAAGTACCGCTGTTTCATGTTTGGAGGCAACAATATGATTGAATTAAAAAATGTTAAGAAAGACTTTGGCGATCTTGAGGTACTGAAGGGGATCTCGATCGATATCAAGGATCATGAGATCTACGGGATCATCGGCCAGAGCGGTGCCGGTAAATCTACCTTATTAAGATGCATCAATGGTCTTGAAACGTATAATGGCGGCGAGATCCTGGTCGACGGCGTTAAAGTATCGACAGATGATAAAGAAGGTCTCCGTCACCTGCAGAAGCATATTGGCATGATCTTCCAGAATTTCAACCTGCTCTCAAGGCTCAATGTATACGACAACATCGCACTTCCGCTGCGTTTCTGGGGCATCGATCCGAAATCCCCGGAAGCGAAGCAGAAGATCGATTCCCTGATCGAGCTCGTTGGTCTGACGGAAAAGAAAAAAGCCCGTCCGCGCGAGCTTTCCGGCGGTCAGCAGCAGCGTGTCGCGATCGCGCGCGCTCTGGTGCTTGATCCGCAGATCCTGCTGTGTGATGAAGCGACTTCCGCGCTTGACCCGGAGATCACGAAGGGCATCCTGGCGCTGCTTCAGGACATCAACCGCAAGATGGGCATCACCATCGTCGTCGTTACCCATCAGATGGAAGTCGTCAAACAGATCTGTGAACGGGTCGCTTTCCTGAAGGACGGCAAAGTCCTGGCGGAAGGCAAACCGGAAGAACTCTTTGTCAAACCGATCAAGGAGATCAAGAGCTTCCTGCAGGAAGAAAGCGGACTGCTACCTTCCGAGGGCGTCAACATCCAGCTGTTCTTCACGGATGAAAGCTCGGATGAACCGATCATTACCTTGATGGCAAGAGAGCTCGGCACGAATTTCTCGATCTGCTGGGCAAAGCTCGAAGACTTCCGTTCGAATGTCTTCGGCAGCCTGATCATCAATGTGCGCGAGGAAGATAAGGAACGTATCTGTTCCTATCTTGACGGGAAGAAAGTTACCTGGGAGGTGCTGTAAATGCTTCAGATCATTTTAAACGCAACGAAACAGACGGTCTATATGGTCTTCTTTTCCACGCTGTTCTCGGTCGTCCTGGGCTTTATCCCGGCGATCATCCTGACCCTGACAGCGCCGGACGGTCTGCGTCCGAACAAGGCGGTCTATGAAGCCCTGAGCCTGATCGTCAATATCTTCCGCAGTTTCCCATTCATCATCCTGCTCGTTCTGATCATTCCCTTTACCCGTATGATCGTCGGCAAATCGATCGGTACGACAGCCGCGATCGTTCCTCTGACGGTCTCGGCGATCCCTTATATCGCCCGTGTCTTTGAGACGAGCCTGAGGGAAACGGATCCCGGTGTCATTGAAGCTGCCCGTTCCTTCGGTGCTTCCGACTGGCAGATCCTCTTCCGTGTCTATATCAAGGAATCGATCCCGCGCATGTTGAATGGCGTGATCCTGCTGATCATCTCGCTGGTCGGTTATTCCGCGATGGCCGGTACGGTCGGCGGCGGCGGTGTCGGCGATATCGCGATCCGCTACGGCTACCAGGGCTACCACAGCGATTATCTGTTCATCTGTTCCCTGATCCTGATCATTCTGGTCCAGGCGATCCAGATGATCGGCAATTATATCTACAAAAGGATCTCGTAAAGAAAAACACAGCCTT
>JAUNQE010000109.1 GCA_030536365.1 Erysipelotrichaceae bacterium
CGCTCTGCATAAGAACGGCCGTATCGTTGACGGCAACGATGTTCTGAACGGTTCCGGTCCGATGGCTCCCAACCGCAGCGGTACCGTCCCGGCAATGCCGATCGTCAAGATGTGCTTCTCCGGAAAATACACCGAAAAGGATATGAAGAACCTGATCGGCAAGACCGGCGGTCTGATCTCCCACCTGGGAACAGATGACACACTGAAGATCGAGGAAATGATCGCCAACGGCTCCCATTACGCGAAGCTCGTTCTCGACGCGATGGCTTACCAGCTCTGCAAGGAGATCGGCGGTTACGCAACAGTCGCTGAAGGAAAAGTTGACGGTATCGTCCTGACCGGCGGTGTCTCAAAATCCAAGTATTTCTGCAGCGAGATCGAGAAACGCTGTTCCTGGATCGCACCGGTCAAATCCTACGGCGGCGACTTCGAGATGGAAGCTCTGGCTTCCGGAGCGATCCGCGCCCTTACAGGCGAGGAAGCAGTCAAGGAATACACCGGCAAACCGATCTTTACCGGCTTCGATTTCGACGCTTAAGCCTTTCCGGACGGCAGAACGGCTCTCCGCCCTGTTTTCCCGCCGGAGACCCAATTCACAAATTGTGTAAAAAACCAAAATAACGTGAATTTGCTAACATTTTTTGGGAAAACAAACATTGTTTGGCCTTTACCGAACAAATAAACTTTAGTTATGAAAAGACATACTTCAAGCATTTAATGTGTCTAAAACACAAGAGGGGAGGAAGAATCTATGTCTAATAAAGCGCAGAAACACGGCGGCGCAAGTGATTTCGGCCCGAAGGGTTGGATCATCGTCCTGGTTTCTATCGTCTACTTCTACTTAAGCACAGCGGTCACATCCGATGGTGCGAACACAATCAACGCAGTCATGCAGCAGAAGCTCGGTCTGCAGTCCCTCGCTCCGCTGACATTAGGTCAGACACTGGGCGGCTGGCTGACAGTCCTGACGATCCCGGTATTCACAGCTGTTTCTCAGAAGACCGGTATCAAGAACGTCATCATCGCTTCTCTGGCTATCTTCGCAGTCTGCACATACTTCATCTTTAACGCTTCCACAGTTGGTATGTACCAGGTCGCTGTTACCATCGCATGTGCAACCTTAGTTGGTTTCTCCATGGTAGGTACAGGTCAGTTAGGTGCTAACTGGTTCCCGACAAAGAAGGGTATGTACATGGGTATCGCAACATTCGGTATCCCGATCGCTGCTGCTTCCGTCAACCTCATGATGAGCAAGATGATGGATGTTATGCCGTTTGAAAACATCGCTTACTTCTTCATCGTTGTTGCCATCATCGCTATCATCCTGACTGTTGTCTTCGTTAAGAACAACCCGGAAGAAGCTGGTGCTTTCCCGGATAACGACCAGACAATGACCAAGGAAAAGGCTGCTGAGATCGCTGCTAAGGCTGAAGCTATCAAAGCATCTTCTCCGTGGACAACCAAGAAGGTCCTTTCCTTCAAGGAAACCTGGATGATCGCTATCGGCTGGGGCTTCCTGATGGGCGGCGCCGGCGGTATCATCTCCCAGTTCGTCGCAGCTGGTATCTCCTGGGGCCATCCGATGTCCTACCCGATCATGCTGTTAACAGTTATGTTCCCGGTCGGCATCTTCTTCTCTTGGTTCATTGGTTACGTTGACACTAAGTGGGGCACAAAGGCTGCTTCTCTGACTGTCTGCGCAATGGAGATCTTCGGTGCATGTGTTGCCGGTCTGCTCGGCCATAACGGTATCGCCCTCGCATTAGGCGGCGGCTGCTTCATGGGCGCTATGTCCGGTGGTAACAACCTGACCATGTCCGTTACAGGTACAAAGTTCGGTCGTTTCGACTTCAACAACGCTTGGTCCGTTATTTCCGTCATCACCAAGGTCATCAGCTCTTCGTTCATCGTCTTAGTCTCCATCGTTGCTGGTAAGATCGGTTACACAGGCGCATACCTCTGCGTTGCTGCTACTGTTGTCATCGCTGCACTGGTCATCTGGAAGACAGACCTGACATGTGTCGGTCGTATCAACCTCGACGAAGAATAATTCCAAAACAAATAATCAGAATCAAAAGAAAACCGGGTCACCGGTTTTCTTTTACACCATATCGCGTCAACAGCACAGTAAGGAGAAAAAAGATGAAAATCACTGTTTTATACGGAAGTGCCAGGAAGAACGGCGTCAGTTCTTCAGCAGCGAAAAAAGTGCTGAATGCCGTCCGCCGTGAAGAAGATGAGATCCGGGAGTACCATCTCGCGGAACAGAAAATCCTGCCATGCGCCGGCTGTCTCGCCTGCCGGAAGAAGGAGATCTGCTCAAGGAAAGGCGATGACATGGAGGCGATCTACAAAGATGTCGTCAGTTCGGATTTCGTTATCTTCAGTTCCCCGGTCTACTGTCTTGACGTGACCGGTCCGTTTAAACTGATGTATGACCGTCTGTACCCG
>JAUNQE010000062.1 GCA_030536365.1 Erysipelotrichaceae bacterium
CGAAGCAGGAATCCTCTGACGGAACGATCAAGTATCTTTTTGAACTGGAAGACGGCTCCCTGATCGAAAGCGTCTTAATGGTCTTCGACTACGGTTACAGTGCCTGCCTGACAACTCAGGTCGGCTGCAACATGGGCTGTGCCTTCTGCGCCAGCGGACTGCTCAAGAAGCAGCGCGATCTGACGGCAGGGGAGATCATCACCCAGGCTTTATTCATCCAGAAACAGCTTGATCAGCAGGAGGGGCGTCTGTCCAATCTGGTCATCATGGGAACGGGCGAACCGTTTGATAACTACGAGAATGTCATGAAGGCTCTCTCGGTCCTGAACCATCCTTTTGGTCTTGCGATCGGAGCACGCCATATCTCGGTCTCGACGAGCGGTCTCGTCCCGAAGATCCTGCGTTTTGCGGAAGAGGGCGTCCAGTACAATCTGGCGATCTCGCTGCATGCCTCCAACAACGAGCTGCGTTCCCGTCTGATGCCGGTCAACCGCGCTTATCCCTTAGAGGAACTGATGGCGGCACTGGATGTTTACGCGCAGTCAAATAACCGCCGTCTGACTTTTGAATATCTGCTTCTTTCCGGGATCAACGATAACGAAAAGAACGCGGATGAATTAAAAGATCTTTTAAAAGGCCGCAATGCCTATATCAATCTGATCCCTTATAACGAAGTGAAGGAAATGGACTTCCGCAGTTCATCCGCGGAGCGTACTCTGCGTTTTTATGATATGTTGAAGAAGAGAGGAATCGCAGTTACTCTCAGGCAGAAAAAAGGTGACGACATCGACGCTGCCTGCGGCCAGCTGCGTGCTAAGAATTATCAATGAAGATCGCCGCAATAACAAATATCGGTTACGTCCGTACTAAAAATCAGGACGCCTATTCCGTGATCAAAAATAAAGCCGAAGATGTGCTGATCATCGTCTGTGACGGGATCGGCGGCAATAAGGCTGGTGAAGTGGCTTCGGTCGAAACGATCAAGCATTTTGAGCGTGCTTTTCAGGAACAGAATTTCCAGAGAAAGGAACAGGTTCCTGCTTTTCTTTTGAATGAGATCACGGAAGTGAATAACTATATCCTGGATCTTTCGCTCTCCCATAAAGAGTACGAAGGCATGGGTACAACGATCACCGGTATCCTCTTTTCCCATTACGGTGATTTTATCTTTAACGTCGGCGACAGCCGCACGTACGGTTTCCTGAACAACGAAATGAAACAGCTGACTGAGGATGACTCGCTGGTCGCGGAAATGGTCCGCATGGGCGAGATCACCTATGAAGAAAGTCTGACCCATCCCAAGCGCCATTATCTGACGAAGGCGATCGGTGTCTGGGACGCGCTTAACGGTGAAGTCAAGGAAATCGGCAAGATGGATTATTATCTCTGCTGCAGTGATGGTCTGCATGGTTATGTATCCGCGGATAACATCCGCAAGACTATCCTCAGCGATCTTCCTTTACAGGAGAAAACAGATGCACTCTGCAGACTGGCGCTCAGCAGCGGCGGTTATGACAATATAACAATTGTTTTGATTGAGAGATAAAGATTATGGCAGATACGATCGGAAAAAGATATCAAATCATCAAACTGATTGGTAAAGGCGGAATGGCGGATGTTTTTCTGGCGCATGACACGATCCTCGCGAGAGACGTTGCGGTCAAGATCATGCACGGTGACCTGTCCGGTGATGAGATCGCGCTTGAACGTTTCCGCCGTGAAGCGAACGCTTCCACGAGCCTTTCGCATCCGAACATCGTTGATATCTATGACGTAGGGGAAGACAACGGCCGCTATTATATCGTCATGGAGTACGTCCAGGGCTTTACTCTGAAGAAACTCATCCAGAAACGCGGACCGCTCCCGACAAGAGAATCCGTCTGGCTCATGGGCCAGCTGGCTTCGGCACTTGCGGAAGCGCACCGTAACGGGATCATCCACCGTGATGTAAAATCCCAGAACGTTCTGATCAAACCGGATGGCACGGTCAAACTCTCTGATTTCGGTATCGCCTTGGCGAATGACGCGATGCAGATCACCGGAGAAGATGCTGTCATCGGTTCTGTTCACTATCTGGCGCCGGAATGCGTCAAGGGCGGACAGGCAAGCGTGCAGAGCGATATCTATTCACTCGGTATCGTTTTCTATGAAGTTCTGACCGGAGATGTTCCTTTCAAGGGCGACCAGGCGGTCAAGATCGCGATGAAGCATATCAAGGATGTCATTCCTTCGGTACGCGCTTACCGCAGCGATGTTCCGCAGTCGGTCGAGAACATCATTATCAAGGCAACCGCCAAAGACCTCAGTGAGCGTTATAAATCGATCTCCGAGATGATCGCGGATCTGAGCGTCTGTCTCAAGGAAGAACACAAGAACGATCCTAAACTGGTCGTCCGTGAACCGGAACTTGAGAAAGAGAAACAGCAGGAAGAAGAGGAGCAGAACGATAAGCAGCCGCTGAACTATACAGTACTGATCGGCATCATCTCCGTCGTTTCGATCCTCTTAGTCCTGATCGTATTATTTCTGTCGGGTATCATCGGCGGCAAGAGCAAGCTCGTCAAAGTCCCGGATATCCAGGGCATGACCGTTATCGAAGCCCAGGACAGCCTGGACGAATACGGTCTGACCGTTGACTATTCCAATATCACCCGTGAAATGACCGAAAGTACCGAAGCCGGTCTGATCATCCGCTTTACTCCGGAAAAGGATACCGAAGTCGAGAAGGGGACCAAGATCGAGATCGTTGTCTCCGAAGGTGTCTATGAAACGATGGAAGACCTGACCGGAAAGAATATCGAGGTCGTCCGCGAACAGCTCGCCGGCAAGAACTTCCGTATCGAAGCGAAACCGGTCGAAAGCGATCAGCTGCCGGGTACGATCGTTCTCCAGGAAGGGGTCAAACCAAACGAGAAGTATAACCCCAATACGATCAATTACATCACTCTGAGCTACAGTGAGTATCCGACGATCCTGATCCAGTTCGGTACTGTCGGCCGTCCGGTCGATGAGGTCTATAACGAACTGACCGATGCCGGATTCACCGTTTATACGAATACTGTCGATAAGAACACACTTACCGAAAAAGAACAGAGCTACGGCGCGAACCACGTCGTACGCATCAATCCGGATGAAGGCAACTACTTCCGTCAGGAAGGCAATGCCGCCATCTATCTCTATTATTACGAGGGGGAATAAACATGATCATCGCACCGTCTGTCCTGTCTCTCGACTACACCCGTTTCAATGAACAGGTCGATATCCTCAACAAACGCGTTGAATGGATCCATTTCGATGTCATGGACGGCCATTTCGTACCGAACCTGACTTTCGGTCCGGATATCCTCAAAGCCTTCCGCAGATCCTCGGATCTCTTCATGGACGCGCATCTGATGGTGACCGATCCTTCTTTCTTCGCGGATGTCTTTATGAAAGCAGGCGCGGATCAGATCACGTTTCACTACGAAGCAGTCGAAGAAGAAAAGATCCCGGAGCTGATCGAGAAGATCCATGCCGGTGGCTGCAAAGCCGGTATCTCCATCAAGCCGAAGACCGAAGTCAAGGTCCTCGAACCGTATCTGAAAGATGTGGATCTCGTGCTCGTCATGTCGGTCGAGCCCGGTTTCGGCGGGCAGTCCTTCATCGAGAATTCCTACAATAAGATCAGGGAGCTCGACGCTCTGCGCAAAGAAAAAGATCTTGCGTACAAGATCCAGGTAGACGGCGGCGTCAATTCCGCCAATGCCGGCAAGCTCGTTGCCTGCGGTGTCGATGTATTAGTCGCCGGAAGCTTTGTCTTCAAGGGCGATATGGAAGCCAATATCCAGAGTCTCTACGACGCTGAACAGAAATAAGCAATAAAAAAACCTGTGTTCGCACAGGTATTTTTTATGCAGCTTTTGCAGCTTTCTTAAGTGTTCTTAAAGCACGGGTGGAAATACGAACCTTCTGCGGTTTTCCGTCGACCATTAACGTAACCTTCTGAAGATTTACATCCCATTTACGACGTGTAGCACGAAGTGAATGTGAACGGTTATTTCCGGACAGAGGTCCTCTACCAGAAATCATGCATACTTTAGACATTCGCCAAACCCCCTTTCACAAGTCATTAACGCTTAATTACTTTAGCATAAGTAAAGTATGAATGCAAGAAAAAACTCATCAAATGAAAGTGGTTTCTTATAAAAGATTATGTTAAAATTTATATAAGTTTTGGAGAATTGTATGAAGCAAATATACGCAAGTCTGGAATTTTCAGAAAACGAAATCAGATTACTGGTAGGCGAGTACTTCAATACCCGGTTCAATGTCATCAAACTGGAACGTGTTCCGTGTGAAGGCCTGACCAATTGCCGTATTACCGATCATGACAAAGTGAAAGAAGCGCTGCAACGGGTTCTCGAGAACACTTCAAAAATGCTCGGAGCAAAGGTGGAGCAGGTCATCCTGCTGATCCCTTCGATCAATATGAAGCGTTATCCGCTGAAGGTAACGCTGCCGACGAAGCACGGTTATCTCTCAAAAGAAGACATCGCCTATGCCTTGTCACAGACGATGAAGACCCCGGTCGATGACGATGTCACGATCATCAACGCCAGCATCATCCGCTATATCGTAAACGGTATTTCCTACCGCCGTCTCCCCGAAAAGGAAGTCTGCGATGAATTCGCCGTTGATATTGATCTGCTCTGCGCGGATAAGAAGATTGCCTTCGAATACGCGATGCTTCTGGATGAATGCGATCTGAAGATCATGGATGTCTGCCTTGACTCCTACGCGATCGGCAAGGAAGCGGCTCTGTTTGAACGTACACTGAACCGCAATCTGATCCTGTTGAACATCAGTGATAGCAACACCGTTTTGAGCCTTCTGTCCAAGGGCAAGCTGATCTCCTGCGAGACAGTCTTCGAAGGTCTGAACGGCATGGCAGCCGCCGTCGTCGAGAAATACGGTCTTCCGTACTCGACCGCCAAGAGGCTGATCAAATACAACACCTCGTATAACGGGGAATACCGCGACGATGCAGTTTATGTCTGGAACAAGAACGGCAAGGAGAACTACTCGATCAACGAGAAGGATCTCAGTGAATGTATCGAGACGAAACTGAACGAATACATCGACAAGATCGCGATGATGTCCGAACCGATCCTGAAGAGCGGTCCGACTTCGATCATCGTGACCGGAAACGGCGCATCCATGCAGTCTCTGCTGCAGCAAATACAGAAAAAACTTGATATCAGTGTCAAACCTTATTTCCCGGATACGATCGGTGTGCGTGATTCCGCACTGACCGCACTCTATGGCGCCTTCTTCGCATACCGCGATATCGCCTTGCTGAAGGGGGACGAGAAGAGCAGCGTCGATCTCTATGAGCTGGAGAATGTGATCAGCAATAAGAGCGATGATGCGGAAGCGGAAACACTGACCAGCAAGATCAGAGGTCTGTTCGAAATGAGCAAAAGGAAAGAGGAGGAGTAATCCATGAGCGAGAAATACGAATTCAGAACTGTCGCCAGAATCAAAGTCTTCGGTATCGGCGGCGCTGGCTGCAACGCGGTTAACCGCATGGTTACCGATGGCGTAAAAGGCGTTGATTTCTATATCTGCAACACCGATGTTCAGAGCTTGAATTCTTCGACATGTAAAAATAAGATCATTCTCGGTAAGACAACGACAAAGGGACTCGGCGCAGGCGCTGATCCGGAAGTCGGCCGCAAGGCAGCCGAGGAATCCGAGGACGAGATCCGCGAAGCAATGGCTGATGCGGACATGGTCTTCATCACAGCCGGTATGGGCGGCGGTACCGGTACCGGTGCTGCTCCGATCTTCGCAAAGATCGCTAAGGATACAGGCGCGCTGACCGTTGGTATCGTAACCAAGCCGTTCAGCTTCGAAGGCCGTAAGAGAATGGACCAGGCGAATGTCGGTCTTGAACAGTTAAAAGAATACGTTGATTCCCTGATCATCGTTTCCAATAACCAGCTGCTCAGCGTGATCGGCAAGATCCCGATGCAGGACAGCTTCCGTGAAGCCGATAATGTCTTACGTCAGGGCGTTCAGACCATCACTGACCTGATTGCTGTTCCGGCATTCATCAACCTCGACTTTGCGGATATCCGTACTGTCATGGCCGGCAAGGGCACCGCATTGATCGGTATCGGTATGGCCCAGGGTGAAAACAAGGCGAAGGAAGCCGCTGCCAAAGCGATCCAGTCCCCGCTGCTCGAAGCACAGATCACCGGCGCGAAATCCGCGATCGTCAACGTTACCGGCGGTCCGAACATCACGATCTACGATTCCTCTATCGCTGTTGACTACATCCGTGAAGCAGCCGGAAACGATATCGATATCATCTACGGTGTCGCCATCAATGATGACATCGGCGAGAACATCATCGTTACCGTTATCGCGACAGGCTTCGATCTCCCGGATCATTCCGCTCCGCAGACTTCCACCGTTGTTTCCAGAAAACAGCGTGAAGTTGAAGAGAATGACCGTCTGAAACCGGAAGTCATCATCTCCAAGGAAAGCGAAGATAACGACATCCCGGATTTCTTCAAGACAAGATAAACTGATTAAGCTCCCGTAAGGGAGCTTTTCTTTTATCATGCTATCGATGAGCGTCTGAATTGCCTCGCAAAAGAAAAACACGATACAATCTAATCAATAAACGATTTTTACTGGGAGAGTTTTTATGGAAAAGATCGCGATCAGAGATCTCTTGAAGATCCGTTTCATCGAGAATCTGCAGTATTCCCCGGAAGGGAAGACAGCAGCTTTCGTACTTGCAAATGCCAATGAAGAAAAGAACGACTACGAACGGGATGTCTGGCTCCTAAAGGAAGATGGAGCAGTTCCGTTTACTTCCGGAGGAAAGAGCCGTCTGATCGGCTGGGAGGATGAGGAAACACTTCTGATCACCCGCCCGCTTGAGGAAGAGGGCGTACAGGGCATCTTCCGTCTGTCCACAAAGGGCGGTGAAGCACAGTTATGGCTGCAGCTGCCGATCTCTGTTTCGACGCTCGAGAAAGTCTCGGAAGGTCTTTATGTGACTTCTGCTTCGATCGACAAGAACGATCCGGATGCCTATCTCGATTCAAGCGAAACACGCAAACAGAAACGTGAGGCAAAAGAAAAAGACAAGGATTATCAGGTCATTGATGAAGTGCCTTACTGGTATAACGGCGCCGGTTTCACCAACGGCAGCCGTACGGCTCTCTTTACGATCGAGACCGGAAAAGAAGTAAAGATCACCCGTTTGACAGGACCTTTCTTTAACGTTGACAGCTGGATCGTTGAAGAAGGGAAGATCTATTATCTCGGGGAAGAATTCAAAGGAAACAGCAGTCTTTACAATCGTCTGTTCGTATATGATCTTGAAACGAAAGAGAATAAAGTCCTTTATGGTGAAGCCGGCTGGTCGATGCAGGATCCTTTCTTAATGGACGGGAAACTCTATGTCCGCGGCAGCCAGGGAAAAGAATACGGGGTAAACGAAACAGATGCGGTCTATCGCGTGAAAGATGATGAACTTGAATTCGTATTCAAACCGGAATTCGGTACCCGTAATTCCGTCGGCACCGATACGATGCTCGGAGGCGGAAAACAGAGCGTCCATCAGGACGACGCCTGGTATACCGTCGTTACCAGAGAAGATCATTCCGAACTCTGGAAATTCGATAAGGATTTCAATAAGACCGTCCTTTATGAAGAGCAGGGGATCTTCTCCTTCTTCGATGTTGGTGAGAAGATCGCTTTCGTTTCAGTAAAGGCCGACAGACTGGCAGAGATCGCAACGATGGAAAAAGACGGAACAGATATCGTCTTAAAGACTTCGTTCAATACAGAGCTTCTAAATGGAAAATATACAGCTCTTCCGCAGAGGATCGATTACAGCTCCGGAGATCTCTCGCTGCACGGTTGGGTGCTTTTACCGATCGACTATGATGAAACGAAGAAATATCCGGCAGTCCTGGATATCCATGGCGGACCGCGCACTGTCTATGGCGAAGCGTTCTTCCACGAGATGCAGGTCTGGGCTTCGGAAGGCTATTTCGTCTTATTTACCAATATCAAGGGTTCTGACGGACGCGGCGACGCATTCGCGGATATCCGCGGCGATTACGGCTATACCGATTATCAGAATCTGATGGATTTCACTGATGCGGTGCTTAAAGCCTATCTGGCGATCGATCCCTCCCGTGTTTGCGAGACGGGCGGTTCTTACGGTGGTTTCATGACGAACTGGATCATCGGTCATACCGATCGTTTCTGCTGCGCTGCCAGCCAGCGTTCGATCTCCAACTGGGTATCGTTCTCCTTTATCTCCGATATCGGGCCATACTTCGGACCAGATCAGTGCGGCGCGAAAGAAATCTTCGAAGATACAGATATCCTCTGGGAACATTCCCCGCTGAAATACGCGGACAATGTCAAAACACCGACCTTATTCATCCATTCTGATGAGGACTACCGCTGTCCGCTGCCGGAAGGCATGCAGATGATGCAGGCCCTGGCCATAAGAGGCGTTGATACACGTATGGTCATCTTCCACGGCGAGAACCACGAGCTTTCCCGCTCCGGAAAACCGCAGCACCGTATCCGCAGGCTGGCGGAGATCACTGACTGGTTCAATAAATATGCAAAGAAAGCCTAGTGCTTCTTCTGCTTATGATCA
>JAUNQE010000063.1 GCA_030536365.1 Erysipelotrichaceae bacterium
CGGCCATTGGCTGTGTCAACCTGATGCCCGGTAATTCAATTGCCGGGTAGTTCACACAACCCGAAGCGGTTGTTTGATAATAATTGATTGAATTTAAAAACAGAAGTGGTAGAGTTAAGCAGTATGCTTAAAAGATCCGCCCGGATTAAAAACTCCGATCTTCTGCATGGTTCGATCGCCGGACCGATCATGATGTTCTTCCTGCCGATACTGATCGGCACGCTTTTTCAGCAGCTTTACAATACGGTCGACGCGATGGTCGTCGGCAACTATGTAGGCAAGGAAGCGCTTGGTGCTGTCGGCGGTACGACCGGGATCCTGATCAACCTTCTGGTCGGTTTTGTCACCGGTCTTTCTTCGGGTGCGACGGTCGTCGTCAGCCAGTATTACGGTTCCGGGGATAAGAAAGGCGTGAAAAAGGCAGTCTCCACCGGAATGTTCCTGGCGATCGTACTGGGTCTTGCGCTCAGCGTCGGCGGGATCGCGCTTACGCCTGCCCTTTTAAATATGATGAATGTTCCCGAAAGCGTCCTTCCGCTCTCGGTCACCTATATGCGTGTCTATCTGACCGGCATGCTGCCGCTGATGATCTACAACAACGGCGCCGGTGTTTTAAGAGCTGTCGGTGACTCAAAACGTCCGCTCTATTTCCTGATCGTGTCCTGTATCGTCAATATCGTGCTGGACCTTCTTTTTGTTGCGAAGCTCGGCATGGGTGTATACGGGGCGGCGATCGCCACTGTGATCTCGGTCGTTGCCAGCTGCATCCTGACGCTGTATGTGCTTGCCCGCAGCGATGAGACTTACTCTTACCGTTTAAGGGATACGACCTATGAAAAGATGATCCTGAAAAGGATCGTCGCGATCGGCCTGCCGACCGGCATCCAGAGCTGTTTATATTCTGTCTCCAATCTCTTCATCCAGCGTTCTGTCAACAGTTTCGGCGTGGATACGATGGCAGCCTTTACCGCCTTCGGCAAGATCGATGCCCTGTTCTGGACGACGACCGGCGCTTTCGGCACGGCCGTCATGACCTTTACCGGGCAGAATTTCGGCGCCGGCAATATCGAAAGAGTCAAAAAAGGATTCCGTGTCTCCCTGCTTCTGGATCTTCTGATCTCCGGAGTCCTGGCGCTCTTCTGTTATTACGGGAGCAATTATATGTACCCGCTCTTTACCCGGGACGCGGAAGTCATCCGGATCGGGGTCGAGATCATGCGTTTCCTCTGTCCGTACTGGCTGACTTTCATGTTTGTCGAGGTCTTCTCCAGCGGTTTACGAGGCTGTGGGGATTCGCTGATGACGATGCTGATCACAGCGCTCGGAGTCGGTGTTTTCCGTATCTTATGGATCATGTTCCTTCCGGCAACAACGGTTTTTGATACATTGAAATGCTATCCGGTCTCCTGGATCCTGACATCTTTGCTGTTCATCGTCTATTATCTCCATGGCGGCTGGATGAAACGGACAGGGGTCGAGTTTTTTCATCAGCAGTAAGGCAAAATACACATCAAATCCCGGAAAAACAGACATATATTAAATTTGCTAATTAATCATTAAAAATAGATATTATTCTTTTTTTGCGCTCTTCATGATAATGAGGGTAATCATGATCACCTCATTCGCACAATTGGAAGAGTACCTTATCCGCCAGCAGCCTTCCGTCAGGATCGCGCTTTGCGGCAGCGCAGACGCCGCTTCTTTAAAAGCGCTCGCGCTGGCAGATCAGAAAGGACTGGTCGGTGTTTCCTATCTGGTCGGAGACGCGCAGAAGACAGAGGAACTCTGTGCGGAACACGGTATCAAACTTCATCAAAATACACTGATCGACGAAGCCGATGAGGAAGCGGCTGTTTTATCCTGCATCCGGCTCTTAAAAGAAGGAAAGGCGGATATCCTTGTAAAAGGCGGCGTCCGTTTCCATCCCTTCAGCCGCACGCTTTTAGAGCGCAATAACGGGATCATCCTGCCGGGGAAAGTCCTGAACTCGATCATGGTCGTAGAGAATATCGATAAAGACGGATTCGTCTTCATTTCCGGCTGCCCAACAAACGCCGCTCTGAATCTTCCCCAGAAGCTTTCAGTCGTCATGGATACAGTGAAACTCACGCACAGATTCGTCAAGGAGCACGTCAGCGTCGCAGCCCTGACATCCAGCGAGGAGATCAGCCCGAATGACCAGGCGGCGGTCGACGCTTTCGGCTTAAGCAATATGAAATTCAAAGACTGTGTCATTCATGGACCGGTCACGATCGGCAGAGCGCTGACAAACGATGAAAAAGGAAGGATCGTTCCCGACTATGATGTTCTCTTCGGAAGCGAACCGGGTATGGATCTGATGATCAACCGTGCCTTCCGCCTGTCCTCCGGACGCGAGTTCGCCGGCCTGCTCTCCCATACCGAATACCCGGTCGCGATCACTTCCCACGTGGACTGCGTGGAAACGCGCTATAACTCGATCCTGCTGGCGATCCTGAAACAGTTGGATGTAGAATAGAAACAATGGAAGAAAACAGAAACGTAGCGGAATACATCGAACGCACCGCAAAGGACAACGACTTGATCCTGGTCGAACTGGCAGAGGATCACACCCGTATCGAAAGAGAGATCAAGGAGAATGAATACAACATCCTTGAGCTGATCTACGGCGGTGTGCTTTTCAATGCGGCAGATGTAGCTGCCGGCATCACGAATCTCTGCAGCGGAGGCGGCGGTCCGACCCTGAACGGCTCGATCGATTATCTCCGTCCCACTAAAGGTGTAAAGAAGATCGTTCTGGAAAGCCGCATCGTAAAACACGGCAGAAGCACTTCCTTCATTGAGACCGACATCTTCAGTGAAGAGGGAACGCTGGTTGCCAGAGCCCGTTTCACGTATTTCCAGTACAGCAGATAGTATTGATTGACCGCTTGTAAAAGCGGTTTTAAAATGAGTTTGAAGGCCGCGAAAGGAGACCGGTATGAAAAATAACAGAGCAGATGTGTGTTATTGTACGTGTACGAACGACCGGATATGCTGTCGCGGAGTGTTTTCACCGACACTTTTATACGTTTAAGCTATCCGGTCGTCAAACCGGATTTTATTTTGTTTATACCAATTAAAATGATCAAAAAGAAAAAGAGGAAACGAAAATGTCAAATATCAAAAAATCAGGGACCGAGCTGATCGGCAATACTCCGCTTCTGGAACTCACACACATCGAAGAACGCTTTGGCCTCAAGGCGACGCTGCTTGGAAAAATGGAATACCTGAATGCGACCGGATCGATCAAAGACCGTATCGCCAAAAAGATGATCGAAGATGCCGAAGAGACCGGCAAACTGAAAAAGGGATCGGTCATCATTGAACCGACTTCCGGAAACACCGGCATCGGCCTGGCTGCTGTCGGTACTGCCAAGGGATATCGTGTGATCATCGTTATGCCGGATTCCTTCTCGGTCGAGAGAAGAAAGCTCATCCGTGCCTACGGCGCGGAGATCATTTTAAGTGCCGGCAGCAAGGGAATGGCCGGCGCGATCGAAAAGGCGGAGGAACTGGCCCGGGAGATCCCGGATTCCTTTATTCCCGCGCAGTTTGATAATCCGTCCAACTGGAAAGCACACTACGAAACGACAGGTCCTGAGATCTGGAAGGATACCGACGGAAAAGTCGATCTGTTCGTAGCCGGTGTCGGCACCGGCGGTACGATCACAGGTACCGGAAAATATCTGAAGGAAAAGAACCCGGAGATCCGGGTCGTTGCGGTCGAACCGGCTTCCTCTCCGCTGCTGTCAGGAGGTAAGGCGGGTCCGCACGCGATCCAGGGCATCGGCGCGAACTTTATTCCGTCTGTTCTTGATACGACGGTCTATGACGAGGTGATCCCTGTCGTCAATGAAGACGCGATCGAGACCGCCGCTTTATTCGGAAAGACTGAGGGACTGCTGGTCGGGATATCCGCCGGAGCAGCTCTCTGGGCAGGCATCGAACTTGCCAAGCGTCCGGAAAACGAGGGAAAGACGATCGTTGTGATCCTGCCGGATTCCGGTGACCGCTATCTCTCAACAGCTCTTTTCGGGAATGATTGATCTTTTGAGTCTCTCTGCTCATTTGAAAAGAGCTGAAATTGTGCATATGATATTGAGGAGGCAGAAATGAATCAGAAAACGCGAAGACTGACTTATACCGCCATGTTTGCGGTGATCAACTATATCGTGTTCACTTTCGGCAAGATCAACGTGCCGACAGCGCCCGGACACAGCGTAGCGATCCATCTGGCAAATGCCAGCGTGGTCCTTTCGGCGTGGTTCCTCGGCCCGGTCTACGGCGGTCTTGCATCGGCAGTGGGACTCTCGATCGCGGATTTTCTTGATCCGCGCTACATCCTTTCTGCTCCGAAGACCTTCCTGATGAAGTTCTTGATCGCCTATATCGCCGGCAAGAGCGCAGAGAGAATGAAGCTGCACGAAAAGACAGAACGCAAAGAGATCACCCGCATCTGCGCGATCTCAGCTGCGCTCGGATTGGGCTTCAATGTGATCTTTGATCCGATCATCGGCTATTTCTATAAAAGCATCGTGCTTCGTATCCCTCAGGAATTCATGAAGATCATCGTGACCTGGACTGCCGGCGTTACTGCTTTGAACGCGGTAGTCAGTTTATTCGTATCCGTAATTCTTTATCTGGCTTTATATAAAGCCTTTCTGTCAAAACTACCGGAGTAAAAATGAAAAAAACCAGATTTCTTTATTTGCTTATGGGCGTTGCTGTTCTGATGCTGCTTTTTGGCTGTCAGAAACCGGCAGAGCCGGTCCCTTCCCAGGATCCCAATACCTGCGATATCGTCGACGACTGCGGCGAGGATGAAAACGGGACTGCCAATATGACATTCAAGGAAGCGTATGAGTCCAAGAACGGGACCGAGAATTCTTCCGGGAAGCCATATCGCGACGTTGCGATCGCGGAAGACCACCCGTTCGTCAAATCAAGCGGCGAGGAGATCGTCCGCATGATCGAAAACAAGGAGACTTTCTACGTCTATGTCGGCGATGAGATGTGCCCCTGGTGCCGCAGCGTGATCGAGATGGCGATCAAGGTCGCTAAAGACGCGGGCGTCGATAAGATCTATTATCTTGAGATCTGGAATGACGACCACGAAGAGATCCTGCGTGATCAGTACAAGGTCGAGGACGGCAAAGCCGTCCGGACAGCGGAAGGAACGGAAGCTTACCATACACTTCTGAAATACTGGGACAGTGTCCTGAGCGACTACACAGTCAGCGAAGGCGATACAAAGATCGAGGTCGGTGAAAAACGGATCTTTGCCCCGAATTTCTTCTATGTGGAAAACGGCGAGATCAGGCGTTTTACCGAAGCGACTTCCCCGAAACAGGAAGATTCACGTCAGGCGCTCAGCGAAGAGATCCTGGCGGATGAGGAAGCCATGCTGAAGGAATTCTTCGGTATCGAATAAAACAGGAGAACAGATATAAAATAGTCGTATTACTGAACGGCAGTCCGTGCGCAAACGGCTGCACTGCCGAAGGAATGGTCGCCCGCCCGGTAATGGAACACGGCGCCTTCACGAGCTTCCCGGACGGAAAATAAGGGTATAGGGCAGTAAAATACGAATGAATCAAAAACGGATGCTTCTTCGAAATCTGAAGGAGCATCCTTTATTTTTGCCGGCGAGAAACCATAAACAAAACTATATACTTCATAACTATTGTATATTTCCAATCCTTTCCCGGAGAAAATTCAATGTAATCAGAAAAGGAGGACTGTACCTCCTCGAAAGAAGAAAGGAGATCTCCGTAGTGACCGCTCAAAATCCCTCTATTCTAAGTTCCTTATTGGTGAGATCCCCTTTCTATATTGAACTGGCTTCATTAATTACAGCAGATTCATAAGACCCGCCATATTCTTGTGAGTCTGCTTTTTTCTAAGGAGGGTCTTTGGTGAGTATAGGCAATTATTATTTTGAGAGGATCGAATACCGCATCAGCAAAAGAGTCCGCGCGGAGAACTTTCTCGCGAAGTATTTCGGAAGCACGGACGAAAAGATACGCCGCATCTGTCTGGCCTCTCTGTTTGGTTCGGCCGGACAGAATATGGAACTGGGCAGAGGCTTTCACTGCGAGTTCGGAAACAATACCTATTTCGGAAGGGATTTTTCCTGCGGAGAGAACCTTCAGATCGATGATCACGCGCCGGTATACATCGGAAAAAACGTGCATATCGGCAATAACGTGCGCATAAAGATATTGCTCAGCGCAGGCAAGGAAGGATACACAGCCAAGCCTGTATACATAGGTGATGATGTATCAATCGATGATAATGTTGTTATAGAACCTGGCTTGGTTATCGGTTATAATGGCATAGTAAAAAATTGACAAGTCTCGATCCGGCTCCGCCGGAGAGGACAGGAGGGATCAACAAAAAATGTCAAACATCGCTAAAACAAGGAATATCACTCTGATCGCCGTATTCACCGCGATCGTCGCCGTTCTGCAGTTTGTTGGCGCAACGATCCATTTCGGCACATTCTCGATCTCGCTCGTACTGGTACCGATCGTTATCGGTGCTGCTTTATGCGGTCCGTACGCAGGTGCCTGGTTCGGTTTTGTATTCTCACTGATCGTTCTGTTTACTGACTCCGCCGCCTTTATGGTGATCAACCCGCTGGGAACGATCCTGACCGTCCTGATCAAGGGCACGCTCGCCGGTTATCTTGCCGGTCTTGTCTATAAAAAGGCAAGCGAAAAGAACCAGAACCGTTACTTCTCTGTAGGTCTGGCTGCGGTTACCGCTCCGATCGTAAATACCGGTATCTTCCTGATCGGCTGCCGCCTCTTCTTCTTTGAAACGATCAAAGCCTGGGGTGCCGGTGCCGGATTCGATAACGCTTATGTCTACATGCTGGTCGGTTTCGTCGGCATTAACTTCCTGCTGGAACTGGTGATCAACATCGTCCTTTCCCCGGTCATCGTCCGTCTTATCGACTACGGTCAGAAAAGTCTCGGAAGAGCTTAAGGATCATCCAAATACAGTAAATACGAGAGCTGCCTGACGGCAGCTTTTTCTATGCCTGTTCAAGGGCATATCCATATAGAAAAAGATGTATGGATGTTCAGTTTCGGAGTTAAGTATAATAAAGAGCACGTTTATTGTGCAGTATCGGAAGTATATGGAGGAAATCTGTTGTGAATAAAGATCTGACTACGGGAAAACCGGAAAAAGTGCTCTGGGAGTTCTGTCTTCCCTTATTTGGAAGCATTATCTTTCAGCAGCTTTATAATATCGCCGACAGTCTGGTCGCCGGGAAGTTCATCGGCGAGAACGCCCTGGCAGCTGTCGGAAACAGCTATGAGATCACGCTGATCTTCATCGCTTTTGCCTTTGGCTGCAATATCGGCTGTTCAGTCATCGTCTCGACCTGTTTCGGCGCAAAGAAGTACAGCGAACTGAAGACCGCTGTCTCTACGGCACTGATCGCCAGCGCCGTGCTCTGCACCCTGCTTGTATTTGCGGGCGTGACCTTCTGCGGCGATCTGCTCCGGCTGATCCGGACCCCGCAGGAGGTATTTGCCGACTCCCAGCTTTATCTTGATATTTATATCTGGGGTTTCCCGTTTGTGCTGTTCTACAACATCTCCACCGGCATCTTTTCGGCTATGGGAGATTCCCGCACGCCTTTCCTGTTCCTGGCAGTCTCCTCGGTCACCAATATCCTCATGGATATCTGGTTCGTTGCAGGCTTTAAAATGGGCGTTGCCGGGGTTGCCTGGGCAACATTCATCTGTCAGGCCGCAAGCTGCATCCTGGCCCTTGCGTTCGTATTGAAACGTCTGAAAGGCATTAAGACCGAAGATAGCTTTCCACTGTTCTCCTGGAATGTTTTCGGCAGGATCGCGCGGGTCGCGGTCCCGAGCATCCTCCAGCAGAGCTTCATCTCCGTCGGCAACATCATCATCCAGGGCGTGATCAACGGATTCGGACCGGGGATCATGGCCGGCTACTCTGCTGCCATTAAGCTCAACAACCTCGTGATCACCTCCTTTACGACGCTGGGCAATGGTGTTTCAAACTACACCGCCCAGAACATCGGCGCCGGAAAAATGCCGCGGATCACGCAGGGCTTCCGGGCCGGACTCAAGCTGGTATGGATATTATGTGTTCCGATCGTCGCCCTTTATCTGCTTGGCGGAAAGATGCTGATCCTGCTGTTTATGAACGAGCCTTCAAAAGAGGCGCTGGATTCCGGACTGATGCTGCTGCGCATCGTCTCCCCTTTCTATTTCGTGATCTCAGTGAAGCTGATCGCCGACGGCATCCTGCGCGGCGCCAGCGAGATGGGAAAATTCATGATCGCGACCTTTACCGATCTGATCCTGCGTGTGGTCCTGGCGCTCACTCTGTCAAAGACCGCGCTTGGCGCGACCGGCATCTGGTGCGCCTGGCCGATCGGCTGGGCCATCGCAACTTCGATCTCCCTGTATTTCTATCGCAAAGGCATCTGGTGCAGGGAACAGAACACCGAAAAGACAAAGGAAGCGT
>JAUNQE010000064.1 GCA_030536365.1 Erysipelotrichaceae bacterium
AACGCCCTTGGACTGCACATCCTTCAGCATCAGGTTGAAGACTTTTGCCAGGACCTCGGCATCGTAGTTCGCGCGGTGCGCGACTTCTTCGTTATAGTCGATACCGTAATGTTTCGCGATCCTGCCCAGACGGTAGCCGTGCATGCTCTTGAGGATCTGTTTGGCGAGATCAAGAGTATCGATGACCGGGTTCTCCAGTTCCGGCAGACCCAGACGGCTCAGTTCCTCGTTCAGGAAGCCGAAGTCGAAGGAAGCGTTATGGGCGACCAGGACTTTCCCCTTGATGAAGTCAAGCAGCTCATCCTTGGCTTCCGCGAAAGTGCGGGCATTATCGACATCTTCCTGACGGATATTGGTCAGGTTGCGGATATGCTCCGGCAACTGCATGCCGGGATTGATGAAGAAGTCCTTGGTCTCCATGATGTTCCCGCGGTACATGCGGACCGCGCCGAATTCAATGATCCGGTCATGGCGTGAGGAAAGACCGGTCGTCTCCAGGTCGAATACGATGTATTCTGCCTGCTGAAGCGCCAGATCACAGGGATTATAGACAGGATGGAGTTTTGACTCCGCCATATTGAACTCACAGCCGTAAAGGATCTTGAACTCTCGGTCGGGATCCCCTTTCAGCAGTCCCTTGGCTGTACGCTGCGCGATCGGGAACGCCTGTACGACGTTATGGTCCGTGATCGCGATCGCTTTGTGTCCCATCTTGAAAGCGGCGGTCACGATCTCTTCGGCATCGCAGACGCCGTCCATTTCGGATTTGTTTGTATGGGCATGCAATTCTATACGTTTTTCCGGTGCGTCGTCTTTGATCGGCTCCTCATCGTAATACTCGATCTTGACCGGTTCAAAGACATAGTCACGGAAGAATTTATCGTAATGGTAGGAACCGAAGAATTTCGCGCACTTCCCCTCCTTGTTCTGGGAAAGGTCTTCCTTGGAGAAACGTCTGCCTTCACGCACACGGACGATGCAGGCGTCGCTGTCATCCTTGATGTAGATCGTCTGCGAGAGATTGTTGCTCATGGAGGTGCGTTCCTCGATCTTGAAGATCTTGCCGTCGATCTGGATATTATCCAGCTCTTCCTTCAGGTCTCCGAGACGCACTTCCGTATATTTATCGACACGGCGGTTATAGTAATTCTTCTGGAAAGCCGGTTTCGGTTCTTCCTTTTTACGGACTTCCGGCTTCATCTTGACGACGACTTCCTCGGGCTCGATCCCGAGATCGCTCATCACCATCTTGAACTCATGGGTAAAGCCGACATCCTGAAAGAAAAGATGCAGTTCCTCAAGAGCCGCCAGATCTTCCTCATAAGCAGCCCGGTTCGTATAGCTTAAGACCAGGTCACTGCCTTTGGTGATCAGTGCCGCGTCACGGAAGAAGCGGTTCTTATCCGCGAATTCCTTGAGATACAGGCATATTTCACCAAGCGGGAGATCGTTCTGATCGGTGCGCAGCAAAACTTTCAGATCGAAATCGTTTTTCAGGATCTGCTTCAGAAAAGCGCAGAAATCATGGTACAGCTGGAACGGCAGCGCATTCTGAGCGTGCATCTTGATGATGACTTCATTCGCGGAACGGCGGAAACAGGCATCCTCAAGAAAACAGCCGTCAAAATAACGGCGCTGGTCATCGCTGTATTTCATTTCATTCAGAAACACATTAACGAGATTCATCAGCTGTTTCTCCTTCCAGGTATTGCAGCACGAATGCTGCGGTATCTTTTCCGTCACGGATCGCTTTGACAACGGTCTTGGGACCGGTAAAGGCATCTCCGCAGACAAAGAGCTTTTCTCTTACATGATGTTCCGCCGGATATCCGTTGATCCCGGCGATACTGAAATCGGTCTTCTGGCCGATCGCCATAATGAGCATATCTGTCTCGACTTCCGTCAGTGAACCCTCAACTTCGCTGACAGATGCGCGGCCGTCGCTGCCGGCTTCTCCGAGTTCCATCTCACATACGGTTAGCAGCAGCTTATCCTCTTTCTCCACAACGTCTTTAATATTGTGAAGATAGGCGAATTTTACCCCTTCCGCCTGCGCCTCTTCGATCTCGCGGGCGTTTGCGGGCATTTCCTTGAGTGAACGGCGGTAAAGCACGGTCACATCCTCGATCCGACGGATCAGAGAACGGGCACAGTCCATAGCGACATTTCCGCCGCCCCAGACATAAGCGCGTTTCCCCGGGAGCGCGTTATCCTTTTCGACATTCAGACGATGCAGAAGCGTGAGTCCGCCGATAATGCGTTCACTTTCCGCGAAACCGGCAGTATTCTCTTTCGGAGCGCCGTTTGCCAGCACGACTGCGTCATACTCTTCACAGAGCTGCTGCAGCGAAACATCTTTTCCGATCTCTGTATGAAAACGGAAATCGGTTCCGAACGCTTTCCATTCCTCACAGATCGCGTCCAGGTATTTCTTATCAAAACGATAATCCGGGATGCCGGTATAAACCGCACCGCCGATCTTATCTTCTTTCTCATAAACAGTTGCGTCATAGCCATGCTGACGCAGTTCATAGACGAGTGAAAGCGCAGCCGGACCGGCTCCGATCACCGCGACTCTTTTCTCTTTCAAAGCCGGATAGTTTTCCGGGCGTTTGCTGTTGTCGGAGATGTAGCGCTCGATCTGCTGGACCTGCACCGGCTCACCGCGCAGTCCGCGGACACAATGTCCCTGACACTGACGGTCACAGTCACAGAGACGTGAAGTCAGTTCCGGAAGCGGATTGACAGAATAAAGGATCCCGGCAGCTTTGCTAAGATCCCCTTCTTTCATCGCCTTGATATAGTCACGGATATGGTTTCCGCAGGGACAGCCGGTCTCGCATCTCGGTTTCGGGCAGGAAAGGCAGTAAGCCGTCAGCTCACCGATCATCCCGCCACCTTCTCGAGAGCGTCTTTTGCCGCCATTTTCTGCGCTTCTTTTTTGGAGGAGCCTCTGCCGACACCGAAGACAAGGCCATCGACCTTGACCGCGATCTCAAAGACAGGGTTGTTGCTCGGTCCGCTTACGGAAAGCGTTTCGTATTCGATCGTCTTGCGGGAGTCTGTCTGGACATATTCCTGCAGACGGGTCTTATAATCAACGACGGTCTTCTTTGTTTCGGCAAAATGCTTGGCAAACAGAAGTTCCATCAGTTTCCAGGCATTATCAAAATCGGTATCCACATAGATCGCACCGATAAAAGCTTCGACCATGTCTCCGAGGATCGAATCGCGGTTGCGTCCGCCGTTCTTCTCCTCACCGATGCCGAGCATCAGATAGTTGTTCAGTTTGAACTCACGGGCAACGTGCGCAAGCGCCCCTTCACATACGAGATTGGAGCGGCGGGTCGACATCTCGCCTTCGTTGAGTTCCGGTTTTACCGCGAATAATTTCGTGGAGGAATAGATCTGCAGGACGGCGTCACCCATGAATTCGAGACGCTCATTATCGCCGTATTCCCCATGGTGCTCATTGACATAGGAAGTATGGACAAAAGCCTGCTGAATCAGATGTTTATTATTGTACCGAATGCCATTACGGTCTAAAAAAGCAAATATATTCATAGTTAGATTATACCCCTATTCCACTGCTAGTTGCTGAGACAAATCAGCGATTTTCTTAACATACGCCTTCTCTCCGGGATCCTTGGAAGAAAGGAGTTCTTCGGCGTCTTTGCGGGCAGCTTCGATCATTTTCGTATCGGTGATCAGATTTCCCAGAACAAAGCTCGGCAGGCCTGCCTGACGGGTACCAAGCAGATCGCCGGGACCTCGTTCTTTTAAGTCTTCAACAGCGACCTTAAAGCCGTCATTGGTGTCAACGAGCACCTTCAATCGTTTCAGGGTCGATTCTTCTTTTGAGTCGGTCAGCAGATAGAAATGTCCCTGATAGGAGCTTCGCTGAATGCGGCCGCGCAGCTGATGCAGCTGGGAAAGTCCAAAGCGGTCCGCGTCATAAACGACCATCGCTGTCGCGTTCTTAACATTCACACCGACTTCGACGACTGTTGTCGAGACCAGGACCTGGATCTCATTGCGGGCAAAAGCATTCATGACCGCTTCCTTGTCTTCAGCCGACATACGTCCGTGCAGTAGTCCGGTACGGAACGGCGCAAAGACTTTGACGAGCGCCTGATAAAGACTTTCCGCGTCCCTTGCCTTGAAGTTCTCGCTTTTCTCGATCATCGAAGCGATGATATAGACCTGTCTTCCTTCTTCAAGGATCTTCTTCAGTTCCCTTTCGATCGTTTTTAAACTGTTTTTACGGATCAGCGTGGTCACGCAGCCCTTACGTCCCGGAGGCATCGATTCGATCGTTGAAACATGCAGATCACCGTATAAGGATGCGGCAAGCGTACGCGGGATCGGTGTGGCCGACATCAGAAGCAGGTCGCAGTCCTTTCCTTTTTCTTTCAGCTTGCGGCGCTGTTCAACACCGAAACGGTGCTGCTCATCCGCGATCACAAGCCCGAGTTTTTCGTATTCCACATCCTCTGAGAAGAGAGAATGAGTTCCGACCAGGATATCGATCTCACCATTCTTCAAGGCGCGTTTGATATCTTTCTGGTTCTCTTCGGAAGAAGTCAGACAGGCGATCGTGATCTCTTTTCCGGCAAAGAGTTCTTTCAAACTCTCATAATGTTGCTTGGCCAGGATCTCGGTCGGCGCCATCAGCGCTCCCTGATAGCCGCTGAGATGATTCGCGTATAAGGCAACGACCGCAACGACGGTCTTACCGGAACCGACATCACCCTGTACAAGACGGCTCATCATAACGTTTTTATGCATATCCCCCAGGATCTCATCACAGGCGGTCCGCTGATCTGCGGTCAGATCAAAAGGAAGCTGCTGTATGAACTTCTCGACCTCTGCGCTTGAGAAATCCTTGGCGGCGCGGATGCCGGAAAGATCTTTCTCACGGAGTTTCAGGGCAAGATAGAAGTTCAGGAATTCTTCATATTTTAAGCGGGCAAGCGCCTGACGCAGCTGCATCGTATTCTGCGGAAAATGGATGCCGTTCAGCGCTTCCCGGTAAGCGATCAGTCCATGTGCGGAAAGCAGCCGCGGCGGGAAATGATCCTCACACTTTTCTTTCGCGAAAACAGCCTGGATCAGTTTGCGTATATCATTCTGGGTGATCCCCTCTTTTAATGGATAGACAGGATGGATCCCCGCGAATTCCTCGATCGGTTTTCCGGCACAGTTGGAGGCAGTCACTTTATGACTCCCGTCGTATTTGCCAAGGACAGAAAGCTGCTGACCGACCTGCAGGTTCATCCAGGGACGGTTATAGATCGTCACTTTCAGCTCTTCCTCTCCGTAAAACATCACGAAAGAAGTGATCGTGAGCGATCTTCTGGCACGGTATTTCGTCGGGAAGGTCGCGACCTCCCCGGAGAATACGACATTATCACCGGCCTTCCAGCTTTCGAAAGGCATCACCTGAAAATTCTCATAACGGAACGGATAATAGCGTAGAATCTCTTCTCCGCTATTAAGGTTCAGTTTCTGACAGATTTGCAGACGTTTCGGCGTCAGTTTCAGTGCCTTCAATTCCATAGTTCCATTTTAGCAGAAAGCCGCAGTGTTGCTTCCCGCATAGCTCCCAAGGGTAAAGAAAATCACGAACATAGCCGTGATCTTTTCTTTAGAATGGTCCCCGGAGTCGGGCTCGAACCGACATGGGTTACCCCACACGATTTTGAGTCGTGCGCGTCTGCCAATTCCGCCATCTGGGGATGTGAACTCATTTTACCGAAAAGAGATCAAAAATACAATTCTTTTCGCCGGCATACCAGGCAAGCAGCAGGTCCGCGTTCAGATAGAGCCATTCCATGAGACTGGTAACGACGAATTCACCGCTGTATAAGACTGTCAGAAGAAACAGCAAAGCGATATAAGGCATTAGATACTTCTGCTGATAACGCCAAAGAAACAGCAGCGTGATGAGACAGGAAGCGATCAGCCCGCAATATGCGCCGAAAAGATGCAGCGATCCCATCCCGGGAAAGTTCGGGATCGAGGGCAGCATCAGCGCGATACAAAGCAGGATCCTGTATTCCTTCTTCAACATGCCTCCGTAAGACATAACCATGCATACGGTAAAAAGCAGATCAAAAAGGAAGAGCAGCGGCCATGTCGCTGCTTCTTTTGCCAGAGTGGATAGATTGTGATAGCCGCTTCTCTCCAAAAAGCAGAGAATGCTCAGAAAGAGAAAAGCGGCTATATATAAAAATTCTCTTCTCTTAATCTTCATTGTCCTGACGGATCAGGATGCGGATCGCCTCGATCGCGACGCGGATCGCGGAATCCGTTTCGTGGACCTGCTTGTTTTCAAGACCGGCTTTCGCTCTTTCCTGGTTTGCGACTGCAAGCAGTACGGTACCGCAGCGTACGCCGAGATACTGTGCCGTGATGAAAAGCGCAGCCGATTCCATTTCGCTTGCCTTGGTGTGCAGTGCGACCCAGGCGTCCCATTTCTCAAGCAGTTCGTGACTGTTCGGCAGTGTTTCCGGACGGTGCTGGCCATAGAAAGAATCCTTGCACTGGACAACGCCGGCATGGAAAGGTTTTTCAAGATTGCGGCAGGCTTTGATCAAAGCGTTCGTGATATCGATATCGGCAACTGCCGGAAATTCGATCGGTGCGTATTCCTTTGACGTTCCTTCCATACGGATGGCGCCGGTCGCGACGACGAGATCTCCTCCGACGACATCAATGTCAATGCCGCCGCAGGTTCCGACACGGATAAAAGTCTTGGCGCCGCAAGTGACCAGTTCTTCCATGGCGATCGATGCGCTCGGTCCGCCGATACCGGTCGAGGTAACTGAGACTTTTACGCCGTCGATCGTTCCGGTATAAGTGACATACTCACGGGAATCGCCGACAAGAGCAGGATTGTCAAAGTATTGTGCGATCTTAGCACAGCGCTTCGGGTCGCCCGGCATGATGACATATTCGCCAACGTCCCCTTTACCAACTCCGATGTGATAGCATTTTCCGCTTCCTTCGCTGTAATCGATCATATGATGTTGCTCCTTTGTTTATACCCCTATTCTAATCGAAACGGTTCAGAATGAAAAGAAAAGGCCTTGCGGCCTTGTCTTTATTGGGATCGGATTGCTGATACGCAGGCAAACGTCAGAGAAATTTAAGGAAAATGCCAAAACGAGGAAAGGACATTTACAGGGTTGGAGAATACCCCGCTGCACATCACCGATCAAAGAACTACATTTGTTAGTCTTAACTAACATCTATATATTAACATGCCTTTTTTATATGTCAAGAAAGACTATCTCAATATTTGCTAAATAAAAAAATGAGGTCAGACCTCATTTATAAAAGCATCAGCGGATAACCGACCAGGCACGAGCAGAGCACCCCGATCAGCATGGCTCCGAAACCGTAGACCATCATCTGGGCGGGATTCGTATAGCCGCTGCCGCCGGCGATCGCGACACAGGGCATTGCCGGAGGCGTTGCGAAGGAATAGGAAGCCATCATGCCGACATTGATGATCAGAAGCTGTACAAAACGGATATCGAGATTCTCACTCAGGGAAAGAACAGCGCTCGCGACTAAGGTCGCGGTGACCATATTCGAACTTAAGTTCGTCTGCAGAGCTGCCCAGAATGTGAACAGCAGCAGTGTCATGATCGGACCAAGCGAAGCAAATAGCGGAGAAAGATGTCCGGAGAGCCAGGCAGTCAGACCGATATCGGCATTCGTTAATGCAGAACCGAGAGCCAGAGTCCCCGCGCACATGATCAGGCTCGGCCAGGATACACCGTTCTTCAGCGCGTCATTGAGGGAACAGAGACTTTCTCCCTTATCAGTGAGGATCGAAAGCAGGATGATACCGATCAGCGGCGGCATCGCGGTGCCGAAGCTGTCAAGCTTGCTCATCAAGGCGCCGAAAGCGGAACCGGCAAGAGCGTTTTTAACAGCTCCCGGGAAGACCCAGAGAAAGACGACAAAGAAGAAGATCGCGATGATCTTCTTTTCCCGCAGCGAATAGCTCTCGCTCTTCTCGGAAACGAAGTGGAAGTCTGTTAAGGGATGCATATCCGGACGCAGGAAGACACGGAACATCAATACTGTAAGCGCCGCTGTCAACAGACCGCTCGGGACAGCATACAGGGAATATGTCAATGGTGAGATAGCAGTCCCCTTCGCCTGCGCGAACAGGTTCACGGCGATGACCGGGAACGCGTGCGCAATCAGCGTCATACCCGAGGAAATACCGCACATGATGACAGTACCCATCATCAGCAGAGCGCCGAGACTGTCCCCCTTCTTGATCTTGAGCTGCGCGGCGATCTCTTCGAGGATCGGATAGTAAACAAAGAAAAGAACCGTCGGAGAAATGAAGCAGCCGATAAAAAGGATCGACAGGAAATACAGAATGACGAAATGCCAGGGACCGCGGCGCGCGCTCT
>JAUNQE010000065.1:0-1027 GCA_030536365.1 Erysipelotrichaceae bacterium
CTGGTTTTTGCTTCTGGGTTTGTCGGGAATGCTCATTACGATCAGTCCTTTTTCCAATGCCGGGTTCAGATACAGGTTCCGGAAATTATCCTTCGATCTCAGATTCATTTTTTTCATGAGCTGATCAGCGGAATACGGAGTGTTGTACTCCATGTTCTGCAAAAGCTTTCGGACGGCATTGGATAAGATCCCATCCTCAGCAGTGACCTGCTGCAAAAACCGGTCTAGCGCAAGGTCGATCTTCTCCAGCATGAACTCGATGAACGCGTTTGAATTCCCGGCGGAGTTGGATGCAGTGATCGCCTTATAGTATTCGTCCTGATATTCATAGATCTGGTTTTCGATCGGGATGTTCTGAAAAACAGGATCCCACTCCGACAAGATAGCCTTTTGCCAGAGTCTGGCCATTCTTCCGTTTCCATCCAGGAAAGGATGGATGAAAACGAATTCATAATGGAAAACGGAGGAAAGGACCAGAGGATGAAGTTCCTGCTTTTCCTTTCTCATCCATGAAAACAAAGTGCGCATCAGGTCCGGGACCATATTCGGCGGCGGAGCCATGAAAATACACTCGTCGCCGTCGAAGACTCCTTCGTTTCTGTTCCGGAAAACACCGGATTCATCGACTGTCATATAGGTCGTGACAGCGTGGAGCTTCTTCAGATCGCGCAGAGAATAGGGATCAAACGATCCAAGCAGATCATATGCCTTGAATGCGTTTTTGACTTCCTGTATCTCTTTTTCCGAACCGATCACGGTTTTTCCGTTGATCACATCCCTCATTTCGTTTTGTGAAAGCGAATTTGCCTCGATCGCCAGCGAAGAGTGAACAGACCGGATCCGATTGTTTTTTCGCAGATACAGTTTTGTTTCAAAAGACCGGCCGGCAGAGAGCTTGCCTGTCTTTTCTGCTATCCGGGCTGTCAGCGTAAGCATTTTTCCGGTGATCGTAAAAGGCGGTGTATAGTTTTTCACGGTTTTGTTTCCTCGTTATCATTATGCCGCGATCTTTTTCAACTTGCATGGT
>JAUNQE010000065.1:1037-5267 GCA_030536365.1 Erysipelotrichaceae bacterium
AAAGATCCGCGCAGCGGATATGGTACAATGAGGTCAGCTGAATACCGCTGGATCCTTTCTTTTTTAAGAAGTGATCCCGGATAGGAATCGTCTATGTTTATCAGAAGAATACTTATCCTCGCAATGTCTGCTGTTTTACTTCTTGGTCTCGCTGGCTGCGGCTCTTCCGGCGGAGGATCTTCGCGTAAGCGCATCGAAACAGGACCTTTGAACCTGTCGGAAGAAGAGACTGTTTATCACGGTGTTCATCTCCGTCTTCCGGAGATCTACAGCATGGAAAGAATGGAAGGCACGGGGTACGACACAACGAGAAGCGTCAATGATCCTGAAAGCCCGGTCGCGGCGAACGGCTCGATCGAGTTCACAGTCCGGAAAGAAGCCTGCAAGGATCCCACTAAGTTTGACGACAAGGAAGCCCGCGACTTCTATGTCAGCTGGGCGGAAGAGAAAGAGGGCGCAGAGGTCTCCGCCCGCAGGATCAATAACGTCGACGCCCTGATCGTGAAAGAGCCGGACGGGTCCGGGTTTGAACGGACGTCCGTCATGGTCTTCACGCATAATCAGACTGTCGTCATGGAATTCAACAGCTATCAGGAAGAGATCAGCGACGTTTTTGACAGGTGCATCGAAACGATCTATGCCGAGGAGGATGCGCTTCCGCAGCGCACTTCGGCAACGCTGGAAAAGAATCTGAACGAAAACGGTCTGACCATGCTGCCGTGGGCAGTCAGAGATCTGCTTGTCCACGTTCCTTCTGAGTTTTCTCCTGTGAAAAGCGAAGGAGAGACCGTCTGGGTATCGCCGGACGCAGACTCCATCATCATGACGTCAGATCTCGGCCCGGAAGTCCTTGAACTGGACCGGAGACAGATGGAAGCGGTCCTGAGCCGGCAGGACGGGTTTATCAAAATGCTTGGTTTCAACAATAAAATGCACAACGGCATGTATTCCGTATGGACGCGATATCTTGCTTCCATGCAGGGCAGGGAGGTCACCATCTACTGGCTGATCGTGCAGCCGGAATTCCTGGGTGAAAAGACTGTATTGTTCTACTTCATGTACCCGAAAGGCGATGCGGAAACAGAAAAGCTGTTCGATGCGGTCGCAGCCACTGTTCATCATCCGGACAGCTGGGACAGCGGGGAGACCCTTAAGGCTGACTGACCGGTATCACAAAACAACAACAATAAAAAATGACCTTTTTACAAGGTCATTTTTCGTTAGATAATGTCCGGGATCAGAAAGCCCAGTGTCCGTGGCGGAAGATCGGAACGGTCTTACCGTCACGGGTCACAGCGTCGATATCGAGACCTTCATAGCCGATCATGAAGTCGACGTGGATCATGGAATCGTTGATGCCGAGCGCGCGGCATTCCTCCAGCGTCTTGTCTTCAAAGCCCCTGATCGTATCGGCAAAGCCCATGCCGAGTGCCAGATGGCAGGCGGCATTCTCATCGAAGAGGGTATTGTAGAACAGCAGGCCGGATTCGGAGATCGGGGAGTTGACCGGAACGAGCGCGCATTCGCCGAGATAGGAAGCGCCTTCGTCCATGGAGATCATCTCTTCAAGCAGCGCCTGGTTCTTTTCGGCCTTGACCTCTACAGCCTTGCCATTTTCGAAACGGATGGAGAAATTCTCGATCAGCTGTCCCTGATAGGATAACGGTTTGGTCGCGTAGACGATGCCTTCGGCTTTGCCGCGCATCGGAGAGATGAAGCATTCCTCGGTCGGGATGTTTGGGTTGAAGAAGATGCCCTGCAGGCTGGTGTCGCCGCCGCCCTTGAATTCCGCTTCCGGGATCATGCCGACGGTGAAGTCGGTGCCGTTGTCGCCTTTGTAGCGCAGCTCGGCGATGCCCAGGCTGTTGAGGTAGGCGCAGCGGTCATGCAGGTCCTTGTCGTGCTCATTCCAGGCAGCGACCGGATCTTCGGTCACGCGGGAAGTGAAGAGGATCGCTTCCCACAGTTTTTCGATGGCTTTTCCTTTAGGAAGTTCCGGGAAGAGCTTCTTGGCCCAGGCAGCGCCAGGTACCGCGGCGATACACCACTGATATTTGTTTTCCATCTGGTCGCGGTAGGGCTTGATGATCGGATAGCTCTTTCTTCTGGCCATGGCCATCTTTTTCTGGTTGATGCCTTTCAGGCCGTCCGGATCTTCGGAATCGAGATAGATGCGGCAGGGCAGAACATCGACATAGTGCTGGAGGCGCGCTTTTTCCCATTCCTCGACCTTTGCCATGGTGGTGACGGTCTGATGACGGACATGAAGCTTTGTCAGCGGCTGGTAACCGAATTCGACCTTGACTTTTTTCGCTCCGGCTTTGTAGCATTCATCGACCAGGATCTCCACGAAGCGCGGCTGATCGAGGTCGCAGGTGATGAGCACTTCCTGGCCTTTCTGGATGTTGACGCCGACCCGGGCGATCAGGCGGGCGTATTTGCGAAGGATCGTTTGTTTCATAATCTTTACTCCTTATTGTTTATTCTCTGATGAGGGTTGCCCGGCAGGGCGCGCCGTCCGCGCCGCCGAGATTCAGCGGGATGGCATGAAGCAGATAGACGCCTTTCGGCACATTTTCCAGACGGATGCCTTCAAGAAGAACGATCTCTTCCTTCAACAGGATCAGGTGGACTTCCATCGGGGTGTCCTCCGGACCGACAGTCTGGGATTCATTGCCGTAAAGCCGGATCCCGGCATCGGCGAAGACCTGCGCGGCAGCGCTGGTCAGGGTCGCTTTTCCCTTGATCAGGATCCGGTTCGCAGACAGGATATCCGCTTCCATGGCTTTCTTCAGGATATTTACGGCATCCTCCGCAGTGATGTCGCCGGTATGTTCATAGACATAAGCCTTGCCGATGAATTTTTCCGGATCGATCTGATCGATCGTTTTCCCGTCTTTATAGAAATGGCTCGGCGCGTCCACGTGGGTGCCGTTATGGGCGCACATGCGGAAGGCGGTCAGATTATACAGGGCACCGTCCTTCATGTCGGAAAGGATCTCCCGTTCAGGAGCGGGGTCTCCCGGCCAGACAGCACATCCGAATACTTCCTGGGATATATCATAGATCTTCATGACGGATCCTCCTGTCTTTTAGTATATCTGTTATCCCGTGAGGACAAAAGCGTTTGCGGCGATTCTGAGTGAAAGCGGGAAAGAAGGCGCTGCGCTCTGCAGGTTATAGGATGTTAGAATAAAAATGATCCCGTTGGTCGTTTACTGAACGGGGACTGGAGTAACACATGAAAAAGCTGGCATTACTTATCCTCTGCCTCCTGTTTCTGGCAGGATGTTCCTCATCCAAGACTTCCTTTGACGGAAAGGACCGTCCTTCTTCCCGCGGACAGCTGCAGGTCGTCAACAATGTGCTGAGCGGGGAAGACGGGAAACCGGTCATGTTGCGGGGGATCTCCCATCACGGCGTTTCCCTTTCGGGCATGTATATCAATAATGATACCTATCATGAGATCTCGTCCTTCCTGGGCTGCAACGTCATCCGGCTCGCGCTCTATACCTGGGGCGTCGGGGTCGTCGGCTACAGCACCGGCGGCGATAAGAACCGTCTCTACCAAGATGTCGTTAAAGGTGTGGAAGCCGCGGAAGCCAATGATATGTACGCGATCGTCGACTGGCATATCCTGGAAGACGGGGATCCGAACCGCTATATCGAGGATGCTCTGGATTTCTTTGCCCGCATCTCCGCGGATCTGAAAGACAAAAACAACGTGCTTTATGAGATCTGCAACGAACCCAACAAGACTGACTGGCCGGCGATCAAAAAGTATGCCGAACAGGTCATCCCGGTGATCCGTGAAAATGATCCGGACGCGGTGATCATCGTCGGCACCCCGAACTGGTCGCAGGATGTAGATGCCGCCGCAAACGATCCGCTGGAATTCGACAACCTGCTCTATACCCTGCATTTCTATTCGGCGACCCATAAACAGCCGCTGCGCGATAAAGCAAAAGCGGCTATCGATAAGGGACTGCCGCTGTTCGTGACGGAATTCGGGATCTGTTCCTCTTCCGGAGGATTCCCGATCGATCAGGAAGAAGCGAACGTCTGGATCGATTTCCTGGAAGAGAATAAGATCAGTTATGTGATGTGGAACTTCTCCAAGACCGGGGAAGCCTGTGCCGCGCTGCGGGCAGACTGCAAGAAGACGAGAGACTACGTAAGAGAGGATCTCTCGGAAGCAGGCCTCTGGCTCGTCGATACCATTGCAGAGAA
>JAUNQE010000065.1:5277-8429 GCA_030536365.1 Erysipelotrichaceae bacterium
TAAGCAGGTGCATATGAAAAAAGAATTTGAATACCGCTTTGCGGAAAGAAAAGACATTCCCGTGATCCTTCATTTCATCAAGGAACTGGCGGAATACGAGAAGATGTCGGATGAAGTCGTCGCTGACGAAAAGATCCTGGAAGAATGGATCTTCGATAAGCAGAAGGCGGAAGTCGTCTTCGTCCTGGACGGGGAGAAGGAAGCCGGTTTCGCGATCTTCTTCCATAATTTCTCGACTTTCCTCGGCCGGGCCGGTATCTATCTCGAAGATCTCTTCGTGCTTCCGGAATACCGCGGCCAGGGCTACGGCAAGGCGTTATTAAAGAAACTTGCGCAGATCGCGGTGGAACGCGGCTGCGGGCGTCTCGAATGGAGCTGTCTTGACTGGAATCAGCCAAGTATCGACTTCTATCTTTCCCTGAACGCTGTTCCGATGTCCGACTGGACGGTCTATCGTCTTACCGGTGATACGCTCCATGCAATGGCGGAACAGTGATACGGATGGTATAGTATTTTGAGATTTGGAAAAAGGTGTTGGCAAACACCCTTTTTCTTTGGAAAAATGTGCAATAATACCTGTTAAAACATCAGAAAAATGTGTTTTGATATGCTAAAATATAGTAGAAAAATGTGGAAACAAGGAGAAATCCATGGAAAGAAGAATTATTAAGGAGCTCACTGTCTGGAAAGATGATAAGAATCGCAAGCCAATGATCCTGAAAGGCGCAAGACAGACCGGCAAGACCTGGATCATGAAGGAGTTCGGGCGTTCCTGCTTTGAAAACTATATTTATGTCAACTTTGACGAAGAGATAGAGATCAGATCTGTTTTTGAATCGAATAAAGATCCTAAAAGGATCATCGAGCTGCTTTCTCTGCTCTCCAATCAGAAATGTACACCGGGTAAAACGCTGATCATTCTGGATGAGATCCAGGAATGCCCCGAAGCACTGAACTCACTGAAGTATTTCAAGGAAAACGCAAATGAATACCACGTGATCGCAGCCGGCAGTTTATTAGGCACACTTTTAGCACAGCCTAAATCCTATCCGGTGGGAATGGTCAATCTGCTGAATGTATATCCGCTTGATTTCGGCGAATTCCTGAATGCTGCAAATCCCGGAATGTATCAATACTATCAAAGCATCAGGAAAAACCAGCAGATCGAAGAAGTGTTCCACAAGAGGCTGCTTGATTCTTACAATAAGTATCTGATCATCGGAGGAATGCCTGAGTGTGTCTTTTCGTGGATAAACGAAGGTGACCCACGTCGTATCGATCAGATCCAGAGAGAACTGATCGAATTATATGAAAATGATTTCTCGAAACATAACGGAAAGATCAACAGCGGAAGACTTCTTCAGGTATTTCGGAGCATAGTCTCCCAACTTGCAAAACCGAACGAAAAATTCATTTATGGCGTTGTAAGAGAGGGAGGCAGGGCGAGAGATTTCGAGGAAGCGATCGAATGGCTGGTTTCTTCCGGACTCCTGCTTCGCATAAATAATGTTTCAAAGATCGAGATGCCTTTGGCGGCTTTTGACCGGTATGAACAATTCAAACTCTATCTGTTTGATGTTGGTCTGCTGAAGCATATGGCAGGTCTGCCGAATGAAACGATCCTTCTGAGAGAAGACTATCAGTTCAAAGGCCCTCTGACAGAAAACTATGTTTTACAGCAGCTGCAGGGGGAATTTGCGATCAAACCCAGATATTTTTCAGATAAATCCGGAGAATTGGATTTTCTGCTGCAGGATGAGACAGAAATCATACCTGTTGAAGTCAAGGGAGGAGAAAATAAAAAGGCGGCTTCATTCAAAAGGTATATTGCCGCTCATACACCTAAATTTGCAATACGCTATTCCAAAAACGGATATCGCAAGGATGGTGAGATAATTAATATTCCGTTATATTTAGTTGGCAGAACAAAAGAACTGCTATGAGCGCAGTTCCTTCAACAATTCCTGTTTGGTGAATACAGGCCAGTGGCCGCCGACGCATTTTTCGCAGTTGGTCTCTTCGATCACGCGGATGAACTGTTCCTTTAAATCCGGATCCGCGATCCAGGTCGGGAAGACGCCGCTCATCGCGTCACCGAAAAAGAGGATCTTTTCTTCCGGAAGCAGGATCAGGGTCGCGTCATCGGTATGGGGAGAAACGGCTTCAAAAGCTTTGAGATAAATGCCTCCGGCATCGATCCCGATCTCCTTTTCGAAGGTGATATCCGCCGGTACGACGATCAGCTCCTGGTTTTTATATTCCTTTGTAATACTGGGATCCAGCTTTAAGAATTCCCGGTCATTCTCCTCGCTACGTTCATTGATGAACCTGCGCAGATATTCGTCGGTCTTTTTGTCGGCAAGAGTTCTTCCGTGCACTGCGTGCATCGCGAAGGTATGGTCCCAGTGCCAGTGGGTCAGGATCGTCAGCTCCGGCAGCGGAAGATCCTTTTTCTTTATGGCTTCATAAAACTCCCGCAGATGTTCCTCGGAATGTCCGGCATCGATGGCAACACTGAAACGTTCACCGCGGATATAGCCGATCGCGGGACGGTCCCGTTCTTCCTCGTAAGCGCTGTAGTATACGCGTTCATTCAACTGGTAGAGTTCCATGTGTCTTTTTTTCCTTTCCGGCTCTTCCTTTTCATCATACTCCCTCCTGCGCATCGTGTCGAAAAACACTTTTCGGGCATGCCTTTAGGATTTCCCGGTCTCTTCTGTTATATTGGTAGTGCACGAGAAAAAGAGGAAAGAATATGGAAAACTATATACATGATATCCCCACCAAAGTCTATTTCGGCAAAGGCATGATCTCGCATCTCGACGAATCCCTGCGTCAGTTCGGCAAAAATGTCCTGCTGGCTTACGGCGGAGGATCCATCAAGAAGACCGGTCTCTACGATGAAGTCATGAAGATCCTGAATGAGGGCGGCTTCACCGTGACCGAGCTCAGCGGCATCGAACCGAATCCGCGTATCGAATCGGTCGAACGCGGTGTTCAGTTATGCAAAGAGAACAATATCGACGTCGTCCTGGCAGTCGGCGGCGGCAGCGTCATCGACTGCGCCAAGGCGGTCTGCTCCGGCTTCTACTACGAAGGCGACGATCTCTGGTACATGGTCAAATACGTCAAGGGCACAAAGAAGTCCCTGC
>JAUNQE010000066.1:0-211 GCA_030536365.1 Erysipelotrichaceae bacterium
TCGCAGGTCTCGCATTCCTTGCATTCAGGACATTCAGGGCATTCCGCAGTCTTGGCTGTACATGCGCCTAAGCACAGGATGACAGACAGACTGAGCATAAGAGTAAGAAGTTTTTTCATTTTACTTTCCTCCTGTTTTTATTGTAGACCATAAACATCAAGAATAACCAACGAAAGCGTTCCTGTTTATAATATAACGTTCCTGTTTATAA
>JAUNQE010000066.1:221-8293 GCA_030536365.1 Erysipelotrichaceae bacterium
TGACCTATGAAACGAAAGATGATCATTGATACCGACTGCGGAAGCGATGACGCGGTCGCTCTCTTAATGGCCTGTGTCGATCCCGATATCGAGATCCTGGGGATCACGACTGTGCACGGGAATGTCCCGCTCGAACTCGCTACAAAGAATACGCTGCAGACCCTTGAAGTCTGCGGACGTACGGATATCCCGGTCTATCCCGGCGCCGAAAGGGCGATGGTCCGAGAACCGGTCCACGCGACCAATGTCCACGGCCAGGACGGAATGGGCGACCTCGGTCTGATCCACCCCGTAAAGAAGGCGGAGGAGAAGAACGCTGTGGATTTTCTTCTGGAAACGATCCGTAAATATCCTAACGAGATCGAGCTCGTTACCCTGGGTCCATTGACCAATATCGGCAAATGTATCGAGAAGGACAGGGAAACGATGTGCTTATTAAAAGAGATCACCGCCATGGCGACCTGCGGCTTAGGCCCCGGAAACACCACTCCGGTCTCCGAGTTCAATGTCTATGCCGATGCTGAAGCCTGTAAACTGCTGATCGGTCTTGACGTAAAGAAACGCTTTGCCGGTTTTGACATGTGTGTCGGACCGGCAGCCTGGAGCGATCAGGATATCGCCGAGATCGGCGTTGAAGGGACCCTTGGCGGCTGGGCAGTCGCGATCAATGACGCTCTGATCAAATATAATCTCGGTTATGGTCTTCATCGTCTCGATCTTCCTGACGCGGTGGCGATGGCCTGTGTCTTATGGCCGGATACCCTGCTCGAGGAGAAGGAATATACCGCTTACTGCTGTGTGGATGAGGAGGCGACCTATGGTCAGGTCATCCTCTACCGTAAGGACATGGTCCTGGCGATCGACAAGGAATACCCGCCGTATAACTGCACCGTCGTGACGAAGTTCGACGGCAAGCGCTATATCGAACACTGTCGGGAGATGCTGAAAGCAAAAGCGTATTGTTGAAACAGGAAAAGCCGCAATTGCGGCTTTTGGCTACTACGATATATGTCCGTGCAGAACGATCCCGCATCCTATATAATTTCTTCAGATACAGATAAAAAGCATAAAAGGAGATAAGGATATGCGCGCAAGTCTGGAAGAGATCCTGCAGAAGGAAAAGATCATGGTCATCGACGGTTCGATGTCGACTGCTCTGGAGGCGCTAGGCGCCAACCTGAACAATACTCTCTGGACCGCCTCGGTCCTGAGAGATCAGCCGGAACTGGTCCGTCAGGTCCACTACGATTATCTGAAAGCCGGTGCTGACTGCGGGATCACCTGCAGCTACCAGGCAACGATCCCGGGTCTCTTGAAAGCCGGCTGCAGCAAAGAAGAAGCCGAAGAGCTGATTACGCGTTCGGTAACGCTTTTTAAGGAAGCCCGTGACCAGTGGTGGAACGAAGAAGGAAAAGACAGCGGAAGACCTTATCCGCTGTGCCTGGCAGGCATCGGTCCTTACGGCGCCTATCTCGCGGACGGATCGGAGTATACCGGAAAGTATTCCATGGACCATGACTTTCTGTGGGATTTCCATTACCGCCGGATGGAACTGCTTCATAATGCGGGAGCGGATATCCTGCTGATCGAGACCCAGCCGGCTTTAAAGGAAGCGCTTATCGCAGCGGAGATCGCCGAATCGCTGAACGCGGACTACTGGATCAGTTTCTCCTGTCTCAACGGCACCCATACCTGTGCCCGTGACTCTGTCAGAGAATGCGCGGAGGTATTATCCAAAGACCATCCGCATCTGAAAATGATCGGCATCAACTGCACCAAACCGGAATATATCGTCTCTCTGATCGGCGAACTGAAAAAGGGAACGGATCTTCCGGTCGGCGTATATCCCAACAGCGGTGAGAAATACGATCCGCTCACCAAGACCTGGACTCATGCCGAAGGACAGATGGATTTCGGCGCCTATGCCTTCTCCTATATGACCGCCGGCGCGGACGCGGCGGGAGGATGCTGCACTACGACATGTACACATATTGAGCAGGTAGCTGAGGCAAGAAAGAAGTATCTTCTCTCCGGCAGTCCCAAGAGGATCCACTGAGAACGATCCACACAAATAAAAGAAAAGATCTCCTTGCAAAAGGAGGTCTTTTAGACAGATCAGAAAGGGCCTGAGGATCTTATTTTTTGTCCATGGCGATCTGGATCGCTGTTACTGAGATCCTGCTCAGATATTTCCCCAGTTCATCCAATGACATCCCGTCCCCGGTCTCGAGCCACCTGCGGTAGACGGCAAGGATGCCGGAGGTATAGAAATCGATATACGTCTGTATCTCCTTGCTGTTGCGGCGGTCAAGATTCCGGAGATACAGGTCACTGACGGATTCGTTGACGATCGCGCGGATAGTCTCCCAGAAGAAATCGTAATTATGGTCTCTGGAAAGCCTGCGGTAGAGATCGACGTCTTTCATCATCATTTCGTTCAGGCATTCGAAAAGGACCGCGAGATCGTAAGGCTCGGAATAGAAACCCCGTTTCTTCAACATGTTCAGCAGTTCGTTCAGCGTTTCCCTGGCGTAAGCAACGACGATGTCATCGGCAGACTGGTAATGCAGATAGAAGGTCTTCCGGTCGATATCCGCCTTGCGGGCGATCTCAGCTACCGAGATCTTTGTCTCTCCGGACAGCAGCAGGGAGAAATAGGCTTCCCGTATCGCTTTTTCGGTCTTCAGAAATCTTCTGTCCATATTAATCCCCGTCTTTCTTCGTTCTGGGTAGTAATTCCCTTTTCAGGATATTCTGACCATTGTTTCTCTTTCACAAACACAATAAACTACATCTGTAGATAATTCAACATGTGAGGATTAAATATGGAAGACTATGTGATCGCGGTCGATGCATCCGCCGATATCGATGAAACATTCTTTGTTGAAAACAATATCGTTCTTTTCCCAATGGAATATTCCCTGGGCGAGAAAATGATCAGCTGCAGTGAAATGCAGAGCGAGGAACGCCTGAAGGAGTTTTATGCCGCCCAGCGAAACGGTGAGCTGACAAGGACCTCCCAGATCACACCCTATCTTTATGAACAGTATGCGACGCCTTATCTGGAGAAAGGGATCTCGGTCCTGTATCTCGCTTTATCCAGCGGTCTTTCCTCCACCTACAATTCGGCCTGTTACGTTGCCGGGGAAATGAAAAAGAAGTATCCCGGAGCGGAGTTTCTTCCCTTCGATTCCCTTGCCGCAACCGGCGGGATGGGGATCCTCGCGGAAAGAGCGGTAAGGAACAAACAGAAGGGGATGAGTCTTCATCAGAACTTCTTTGATCTCGAGGAAGCGACGAAGCATCTCAGTCACTGGTTCCTGGTCAGTGATATCCAGTACCTCAAACGCGGAGGAAGGATAAGTGCTTCTGCTGCTGTCATTGCCTCCGCACTGGCGATCAAGCCGATCCTGCAGATCGATACCGAGGGAAAACTTCCGGTCATTGAAAAAGTCCGCGGTACAAAAGCCGCGATCCGCGATCTGGCGAAACATTATGATGAATTCCGGGAGGAGAATGAAGACCCGGTCTATATCTGTCATGCGGATGCGCAGGTGGAAGCAGACCTTCTTGAAGAAAAGATCCGGGCTCTGACACCCGATGTCACGATCCGAAAAAGATATCTGTGTCCGGTCATCGGTGCCCATACCGGTCCGGGAATGGTTTCTGTGATCCACATCGGAAAAAAGCGGACAAATCTAAAGAAATAGACAACAGATCGCGCGAGCGATCTTTTTTATAGAGAGATGGCGGTTTTTTCTCCCTGAATACGGCTACCTATTGAAGGGGACTCCTGTCTTTCTTCCTGCTCTTTGAAAAAGTGATCACAGTCTTATCGTCTGAAAAAGGTCATACGCATCCGGGTCTGACCCATCGCTCCGGAAGTGCCGTTCCGCAGAAAGATGCATGTCCTTTTTTCTATTCTCCCTTCGGGGCCGGGCACGATCAGCGCGGGGACAGAGATCCGGAAGAGCTTTGGCAGAAGCTGACGTTAAGCCATATCCCGGTCTTCGGGTAAACAGGGTTAAATGGAAGACACGATCCATAAAGATGCCGGGCATTGCCCGGTTACATAATAATGAGGTAACAATGAAAAGAATCACGATACACAAGGGCGAGTTATGGCTCGCCGATATGGAACAGGGGACCGGCAGCGAACAGAAGGGTGTCCGTCCGGTCCTGATCCTGCAGAATGATATCGGTAACCGTCACAGTCCGACAACGATCATTGCCTGTCTGACTTCGCGTATAGATACTGAAAAGGAACTTCCGATCCATTGCCTTTTGAAAAGAGGAAATGGTCTGAAATATCCTTCTATCGTGATGTTGGAACAGATCTTTACGATCGACCGGCAAAGACTGCTGAAACGCATCGGGAAGATCGATGATTTCGATATGCACCGTGTAGAGATCCGTCTGCGAAACAGCCTGGGTCTGCGCTATCGCAAACGCAGAGCACCGGAAAGGATCTCCAACCACAGAGCGTAAAGACATATAATAAGGTCATGAAGGCTAAGTATCAAGAAGGACAGAAAGTATTCTTAACAGGCGCGCACCCAGACCTGATCGAGGAGGCGACTGTTTTCCGTTACGCGGGAGGTATGTATACGATCCGTTTCAAGAACGGTGGAGGTATCCGCGTAAGAGAGGATCGTATCTATCCGGCCCGAAAAGACGCTGAAGAAGCGATCAACCGCAGAAGATCCGGAATGGAGGCTGTAAAGAAATGAAAATGGAAACTGAAAGACTGTTCCTGCGTCATTGGGAAGAAAATGACGCAGAAGCGTTATATGAATACGCCAAAGACCCGGACGTCGGACCAATCGCCGGCTGGCCGCGACATCAAAACGTTGAAGAAAGTTTAAACATCATCCGTAGTGTTTTTACAGGTGAGGAAGACTATGCGATCTGCCTTAAAACAGATAATAAAGCGATCGGCGCGATCTCGCTGAAACTCAACGGGCATACGGATATGACTGACCGGGACGATGAATGCGAACTTGGTTACTGGCTTGGCAAACCGTTCTGGGGACAGGGGATCATGCCTGAAGCTGCAAAAGAGATCCTACGCCATGCCTTCGAAGATCTCTCGATGCATACTGTCTGGTGTGGTTATTATGAAGGCAACGAGAAGTCCAGAAGAGTTCAGGAAAAATGCGGTTTCCGCTTCATTCACAAAACCGAAGGTCTGGAAGTACCCCTGATGCACGAGACTCGTACCGGTTATCTTAATCGTCTGACAAAAGAAGAGTGGCTGGCTCAGTAATAGAGGAAAGCTCCTTACATAGCGAAAGCTATGAGAAAGGAGCTTTTTCAATGGAGAGGAAATTATGAAGATCTCTTTACGTGAGATTCATTCTTTTAAGAATCATCCTTTTCGTTCGATAAAAGAAGATCTGTAAACGGTTTATTGGTTTCTTTTGTTCTTCTTCTTTCGCAAATTGTGTAGATGATAGAAATCGGCTTATTCATGCGTGAAATAGGAGAAAGCGTATAATAAAATTATTAATTTAGAAAAGAGAGAAGAAGATGAAAAAAATATTGGTTGTATTGCTTACGACGCTGCTTTGTCTGTCAACTGCCGGCTGCACTTCCAAGGCAAGAGACTCTGCGTCTCCGGCAGCAACTCCCGAACCGGAACTGACCGAAGAAGAAAAATGGGCTCAGGAAGTTAAAAAATACGCCGGAGAATTCGTTGCGGTCGACATGAAAAACGAATCAGATGAAGGGGACCCGGATTATAAAACGTTCTTAGAGGAATCGTTCGCGGACAAGAGTTATTACGTCTACTGTACAGTCAGCGAAGACGGTCACTTCGATATGATCATTGTGGACGAAGGAGAAGTAAATGATGTCTATGCAGGTCAGCAGATCATTTTTGATCCGCTCAAAGGGTCGATCTATCTTCGGGAAAACCCCAATGACAGTATGACTCTTGAAGTCGTTGACTATGATAGTTTCTCCGTTAGCTTCGAAGGCCAAATGGTCGCCTTTAAGAGATCGACAGACATCCCGCACAATAATCAGAAATCAGAATAAAAACGAAGAAATGGGCATCCGGAGATGCCCATTTCCATTGAAAGGAGAACAAAAACGTTATTCAAACGAAATTAGCAGGAAAGATCAAGAGTGAGGTGCTGTGCATCCAGAAGATCACGGCACTTATCGACCAGCTCTACAGCCCATTCGATTCCCTGACGGGCAAAGGGGTCATAATTACGTTCGCGGATGCGGAATTCGTGTTCTGCGCGCTGTGCCCAGTATAAGGCAGCCAGTACATCCTGCTCGGTACCGATTCCGTTCAGGAAACAGTCGGCAAAGCGTACGTAAACATCTGCGTTATACTCTGCGACGATCTCTTTATCTTCATTCGGGATCATGTCGATGCAGCGATTATAGATCTTGAAGGCTTCTGCTTCATCCTTTTTGACGTAGTAGCCATTCTTATACATATCACCGATCTTATACAGGGAAATACCGCGGTTGATGAAGGCTCCCTTGGAAAAACACTCGAAAGCTTTCTGGTAATTTACTTCACCGTTTCTGCCGTAGTAATGACAGTATCCAAGATTTTCGATGGCTTGTTCGTTTCCGTAATCGGCTGCGATCTCATAATACTCCTGGGCTTTTTTATAGGACTGTTCACCGATCGAACCGGTGTAATAAAGGGAACCGAGGTTGCAGGCAGCGGCTCCAGAAGCCTGATCGATCCCTTGCAGCAGGATCCCTTCGACCAGGTCCCGGACTTTTTCCGGTAAAGGTTCATCACGCAGATAATGGAAGATATTATTCGGGAAGTCCTGTACATCTGCTTCCGGATTTCGGTCAACGAAAGTGATCCCATCGATCGCCCAGTTGCGGAATTCCTGGGGCATGTCTTCTTTAAGAAGTTCTTTCAATGCATCAACAACAGTTTCAACAGTATATCTGACTGGTTTATTCAGTGTCACGTTCATACCTCCCTTTACGCTCTGAGTATAGAGGATGAGTAATACAAAAAAGGTGCCCGGCTGAGATAATTCTGATAATAATCTTCTGATTTTTCAAAAAAGAAATAGTGCAAAGTCTGATGAAATACATATGGACATTCGCCCTTCAGCGGATGTTTTTTATATGAAAGGGGATGAGAACTTGGAAGGGATCATCGATAATCTTGAGAACGCACTCAATACCTGGTCTGCACAACTTGCAGAGATCTGGTCATTATTAACACAGGATCCGGAGAACTTCCGGGGAGGGAATATCTGGAAGATCATCGTTCGGATACATGGATCTTTAAAAGCGATCGGACTGGCTTTGTTGGTGCTGTTTTTTCTTTACGGTCTCGTTAAGGAGACAACAAGTTTAAGGGATATCAAAAGACCGGAGATGGGGTTAAAACTGTTTCTCCGTTTCGTGATCGCCAGAGCACTGGTCGTTTATGGGATGGAATTCATGACCTCTTTATTTCGTATCTCGCAGGGCATCATAAGCAATATCGTCAACGCAGTCGGTATAGGTTCTGCACCTTCGGCTACATTGCCACAGGAGATCATCGACGCAGTGAAAGATGCGAGCTTTCTTGAATCGATCCCCCTATGGGCAGTTACTTTACTTGGAAGTGTCTTTATCACCATATTGTCTTTTGTGATGATCCTGACGGTATACGGCAGATTCTTCAAATTGTATATGTATGCAGCGGTCTCGCCGATCCCTTTAGCAGCGGCTGCTTCTGAAAGCACACAGAATATTCCCATTTCGTTCATGAAATCCTATGCGGGAGTATGTCTCGAAGGAGCTTTGATCGTTCTGGCCTGTGTGATCTTCTCGGCGTTTTCATCTTCGCCTCCGACAGTGCGAACAGGAGCCAGTGCGGTCTCAATGGTATGGAGTTATATCGGAGAGCTGATCTTTAATATGCTGATCCTGGTCGGGACAGTCAGGCTGTCAGACAGACTGGTCAAGGAAATGGTGGGGCTATAGTAAAATGTTAAATATACTTTACATTTACGAAATGCATGATATACTAATAATGTAAAGAAAACTTTACATTTGGAGGTTCATAATATGAATAAACCTAGTTGGAAAGCTGA
>JAUNQE010000067.1 GCA_030536365.1 Erysipelotrichaceae bacterium
ATTTTGCCAAAGGAAACGAACTGAAAAAGTATTCGGATACCAAGAAGACGATCAAAGCCCTTCATCGTGCAAACCACCAAGTTTGGTTTGCGTGAAGTAAGCGAAATTGTGAGAACGTTCATTAAGATCGGAAGATCCGGATCCGGCATTTGTGAAAAACTTGAAAAAAAGCGCAATACTTTGCAAATGTAAGCATAACCATCTTTTCAAACCGGTAGGAAAGATTTAAAATTAAGTTAATAATCATTCCCTAAAAACAGGGATACGAAATCATACATTATCCAGAATTTTGCATTTTGAAAGAGGGGGTAAATATGCAAAAGGGTTTATACAAAGCGGGATATACGCAGAACCGCGAACTGTCATGGCTGCGATTCAACGAGCGCTGCCTCGAAGAAGCGAACGATCCGGACGTTCCCTTATTGGAACGCCTCACATTCGTCTCGATCTTCTCCTCGAATCTCGATGAGTTTTTTTCTGTCCGTGTCGGTGCCCTTTTGGGCATGAACGCCGTTAAACCGGACAGCGTTGACAATAAGACCGGCTGGACAGCCGCGCAGCAGCTGAAACGCATCTATGCTGCCGCGGACAAGCTCTGTCAGAGAAGAGAACAGGTCTATAAAGATCTGAAAAAGGCGCTGAAACGCGAAGGGATCTACGATCTGACATATGACGAGTGCACAAAAGAAGAAAAGATCTGGCTGCGTCATTATTTCGAAGACAATATCCAGCCTGTCCTTGGTGCGCAGATCATCGATCCGGGCCATCCGCTGCCGCCTTTGCAGTCCGGCGTTGTCTATATCGCTGCGCTGATGAAGCACCGTGAAAAGGAAGTCATGGCGATCGCGCCGGTCCCGAGCGGACTGAAAGCGATCATCCGTCTGCCGGATAAGAAGACTGTCCGTTTCGTTCACATCGGTGAAGTGATCCTCGCCAATATCGATGTTGTTTTCCGCGGAGCCGAGATCAAGGAGCGCCTGCGTTTCACCATTACCCGCAACGCGGCAGTCGACCTGAGCAGTCAGACCGATACCGAAGACTACCGTGTCAAGATGATCCAGATGCTGAAGAAGCGTAAAAACATGGATCTTGTCCGCATGGAGATCTCCGGCACGCCGAGTCCGCAGTTTGCGAAATATCTGAGCCACGACCTGAAGATGGACAGCAGTGTTGCCTATGTTTCCGAGATGCCGCTTGACCACAGCTATCTCTGGGGCGTACCGGATCTTCTGGAACCGGAACACGCGAAGAGACTGAAATACGCTCCGTATACTCCGAAACTTTCACCGGCTTTCAAATACAACCGTCCGCTGTTCGCGCAGATACAGAAGAAGGACGTCCTTCTTTCCTATCCTTATGAATCCATGGATCCGTTCCTGCTTCTGGTCAAGGAAGCGGCGACCGATCCGAACGTTTTATCCATCCGTATCACGATCTATCGTCTGGCGAAACGTGCCCGTCTTGTCGACTATCTCTGCCTGGCAGCGGAGAACGGCAAGGAAGTAACGGTCCTGATCGAACTGAAAGCCCGTTTCGATGAACAGCATAATATCGATTACGCGGAGAAGCTCGCCGAATCCGGCTGTAATGTCATGTACGGCTTTGAGGACTACAAAGTCCATTCCAAGATCTGTCTGATCAGCCGCAAGACCGGCAGCAAGCTCCAGCATGTCGTTCTGATCTCCACCGGCAACTTCAACGAGAGCTCCGCCAAACTGTATACCGATGTCGCTTATCTGACCGCAAATCCGGAGATCGTTGCCGACAGCATCGCCTTCTTCCAGAACATGATGTCCGGTGTCCTCGACGGCAAATACAAACGCCTGATCGTTTCGCCTGTCTCCTTTAAACGGACGATCATCCGTGAGATCGAACGCGAGACCCGCAAGGGCAAGAACGGCCGTATCCTGTGCAAGATGAACGCGATCACCGATGAGGAGATCATCATGAAGCTGCAGGAAGCCAGCGCCGCCGGCGTCAATATCAACCTGATCATCCGCAGTATCAGCTGTATCCTTCCAGAAGTTCCGGGCAAGACGGATAATCTCCATATCCGCTCGATCGTCGGCCGCTATCTTGAGCACAGCCGTGTCTATGTCTTCGGCACCGGCCGTTATGAAAAGATGTATATCGCGTCCGCTGACTTCATGACCCGTAATACCGAGCGCCGTGTCGAGATCGGTGTCCCGATTCTGGATGAAAGCATCCGCGAGAGACTGCATGAATATCTCGACCTCTATCTGAGAGACAACGTCAAGGCAAGAGTCATGAATAATAAGGGTGAGCTCTGCCGCATCTATGATAATGAGGAAGAGATCTCTGTTCAGGATGAGATGATGAAGCGCACAGTCGGCTCCAAGGAAGTTCTCCAGGGTGCCGTGCCGCGTCCGGTAACAAAGGCGCATACCGGCATCGTCTTCAAGACAAAATACGAACCGCGCAGACGCGCGACCCGCAAGAGCGCGAAAACCAAGAAGGAAACGGATTCCGAAAAGGAATGATCCGGATCTGACCCCCCAGCCATCTGCCGCCCACCCGGCAGATGGTTTTTTTGACCGCAAACAAAAAGGGCATTCAGCCGAATGTCCTTTTCCTTATTTAAAGATGTGACTGTTTATTTAGCGGTCTTTTCAGTCTTGGCGGCCGGCTTCTTGGCAACCGGTTTCTTGGCAGCAGCCGGTTTCTTTTCTTCCGCTTTAGCTTCCGCCTTTGTTTCGGCCGGAGCGGCTTTCTTTGCGGCAGCGGTCTTTTCCTCAACGGCTTTTTCGAAGTCCTTTACCTTTTCGATCGCTTCTTCTTCAACTGCTTCCTTCTTTTCCTCTTTGGCTTCTTCAAGAGCAGCCTGCGCTTTCTGGATCTTCTTCTTACCCTTATCGAAAGCTCTGTTTGCTTTTTCAACAGCCTTCTGAAGGTCTCTTACCTTTTTCTTAGTGTTCTTTTCCTGTTTCTTCTTGGCTTCGACTTCTTCCGTGATCTTTCTGGCAGCACGCATCTTTGCCTTTGCGGAAGCTTCCTGCGCCATCTGTTCCGGCAGTTCGGCAAGGATTGCTTCTCTTAACTGCTGGAATTCAGCGCGACGCTGTTCAGTGACTTCCGGATATTTCGGATTCATCTCGCGCAGAGTCTGGAGGATGATCTCACTGACGACATAGCGCATGTACCATTTGTGGTCAGCCGGTACGACGTACCACGGAGCGATCTTGGTGGAAGTCTTGTTGATGCAGTCTTCGAATGCCTGCTGGTAGGCATCCCAGTAGCTGCGCTCGTTCCAGTCGTTCTCGGAGAACTTCCAGTTCTTTTCCGGTTCCTCGATACGGGACAGGAAGCGGGCAGCCTGTTCTTCCTTGGAGACGTTCAGGAAGATCTTGACAACACGGACATTATTGTGCCAGAGGTAGGTCTCCCAGTTCTTGATATCTTCGTAACGGTATTCAATGATCTTGCTGCGGTCGATGCGTTCCGCGTAATCCTGCTTCATGTAGAGTTCCTTGACTTTACCGATCAGGACATCTTCGTAGTGGGAACGGTTGAAGATCGCGATCTCGCCCTTCATCGGAACTTCGGCTTCGATACGCCATAAAAAGTCATGCGCGAGGTCGGTGGAGTTCGGCGCTTTGAAGGCGGATTCGTGAACGCCATGCGGGCTCAGGCACTGTAAAACGGCGCGGATCGTACCGTCTTTGCCGGCGGCATCCATGGCCTGGAAGAGAATGATCAGGCCTTCTTTTTTATCAGCGTAAAGCTTTGATTGCAGGCTATCGATCTCAACATTATTGGCCTGCATTCTTGCCATAGCTTCCTCTCGATTGCTGCAGAGTTTCTTGTCACTCGTCGGTGCTTTAGCGATGTCAAACTTCTTTGAACCATCGAAAACGTAGTGGTTGAACAATTTCAGATCCCCCTTTATGATTTTCCCCATTTTACACTATTTTCTTAGTGTTGGACGATTTCTTCGTTTTCTTCAGCAAAGTGCCGAAAATGTAAAAAAAGAGCGTAAACGCTCTCTGAAACTTAAAAGGCAGAGTAGACCGCACGGAGCGCTGCATCTATTTCAGCGAACGGGCGATCTCCAGGAAGGTGTGCAGGATATTGGCCGTCAGGCCCCAGATCAGGCTCTCTTCCATGCAGTAGAAATAGATCGGTTCCCGGCGCACCCGGAAGGGGTAGTTCTTTCCTCCGGGCAGAAGTTCGAAAGGGAAATCCTCGGGGAAACGGTAGGGGCGGTCGGTGTCCGAGATCAGCGGTTCCTCTTTCAGCAGTGTCTCCAGCGGGATCGCGAAGACCCGTTCGGTCTCCTCTTCACTGAAGGTAAAGGAATACTCTTTCAGGACAGCCGCAAAGGCATAAACTTTGCGCGGGGAGCTCAGACGGTCGGGCAGCGGCGTCAGCATGCCGATCTGCTCCGGAGAGATCAAAAGTTCCTCGCAGGTCTCGCGGACCGCGGCTTCTTCCGCGCTTTCACTGTTCTCGATCTTTCCTCCCGGGAAGCATACCTCGCCGCCCTGGGAGATCGCGGGACTGCGGACCTCAAAAAGGACAGACCAGCTGCCGTTTGCTTCGATCAGCGGGAGCAGGACGCGTAGCCTTCCTGAGGATACTCCCGTATGCGGGCAAAGAGTTCCTGAATATCCATTTTTTTCATTATAACAGAGTCTTTCCGGCTTCATTTCCGCACATATGTTCCGATTTTTGAAATCGCTTACAGTCTACATGCACCAATTCCCGAAATAGCTTATACTGTAGTTGGTTTATTATGCATTGATCAGGAGGCAGAAATACATGCAATTCAAAAAGACTCATCTGGACGACATCGTCCGCTGCTACTGCACGAGCCACATCGACATCGGAGACGATGTCTACGCGTTTTTCGCATCTGAGAATCCGGAAAGCGAATGTTATTCCTACACCGGTGAGAATTTTGAGAAAAAAGAAGTCGTCTGGGAAGGGACCAGAGGCGGCTGTATGTCGATCATCCCGTTCAAGACAAGAAAAGGCGAATTCCTGGCGGTCAACGAATTCTATCTGAAGATCTCCCCGTCCGCATCCAAGCTGGTCTGGGGCAAGAAGACAGAAGAAGGCTGGGAAGTCAAGGACCTCTTCAATCTGCCGTATCTGCATCGTTTTGACATCTATCATGTTGACGGAAAAGACTATGTCGTCTGCGCGACGATCGCCAGAGACAAGCGCGATAAAGGCGACTGGACCAGACCGGGCCAGATCTATGTCGGTGAGGTTTCGGAAGACCTCGACAACAACAATGTCGTCCTGCGTCAGATCGGTGACGGCTATTTCCGCAACCACGGATATACCCGCGGTGAATACGAAGGCCGTGTCTGCGGCTACTTCGGTTCCGACTACGGTATCGTCCGCGTAACACCGCCGCATGACGGGGAAGACTGGAAAGTCGAAAAGATCCTTGACGGCAATATCTCCGAGATCGCTGTCAACGATATCGACGGCGACGGTCAGGAAGAGATCATGACGATCGAACCGTTCCACGGCAACCAGATCCATGTCTACAAACTGAAAGACGGCAAATACGAAGTCGATTACACCTATCCGAACGAGATCGATTTCGCGCATGCGCTGGTCAGCACCACTCTGACCGGCAAACCGTGCTTTGTCGCCGGTATCCGCCGTGTCGACTGCGAATGCTTTGTTCTGACCTACGAGAACGGCGAATACAAAGTCAACATGGTCGATCAGGGCGGCGGTCCGGCAAACCTGGATGTCGTCCATCATAACGGCAAGGAATATATCCTGGCTGCGAACCACACAAGAAACGAAGCTGCTTTCTACGAAGTGACAGAATAGGAGAATCATATGTTAGAGAAACTGAAAGAAGAAGTCTGCCGCGCGAACCTTTTGCTGCCGAAGTATCACATGGTCACTTTCACCTGGGGCAACGTCAGTGCCATCGACCGTGAGAGCGGGCTGTTCGTCATCAAGCCGTCCGGTGTCGAATACGACAACATGAAACCGGAAGACATGGTCGTTGTCGACCTTGAGGGAAATGTCGTTGAAGGTCATTACAAACCGAGCAGCGATACACCGACCCACCTGGTCTTCTACCGCAACTTCCCGAATATCGGCGGTGTCGTTCATACCCACAGCACCTTTGCCGTAGGCTGGGCCCAGGCCGGTAAGGACGTACCTGCTTTAGGAACCACCCAGGGTGACTATTTCTATGGCGATGTACCCTGCACAAGAAAAATGACTCCGGAAGAGATCGCCGGTGAATATGAGCTCGAGACCGGCAACGTCATCGTTGAAGAATTCAAGAAGAGAGGCATCGATCCCGATCAGATGCCGGGCGTCCTGGTCCATTCCCATGGTCCGTTCACCTGGGGCACCGATGCGGAGAATGCCGTTCATAACGCTGTCGTCCTGGAGGAAGTCGCCAAGATGGCTTTCCTGTCCAAGATGATTAACCCGTCTGTGGACAGAATGCAGCAGGAACTGCTGGACAAGCACTATCTGCGCAAACACGGTCCCGGAGCTTACTATGGCCAGAAATAGACATTACCTTTTAGGCATGTACGAAAAGTCCATGCCGATGGATCTGACCTGGGAAGAAAAACTCAATGCCTGCAAAAGGGCCGGTTTTGACTGGATCGAGATCTCGATCGATGAGACCGATGAAAAGATCAGCCGTCTCTACTGGTCCAAGGAACAGAAAGATGAACTGGTCGCACTGATGGAAAAAACCGGCACGCCGATCTATACGATGTGCTTCAGCGCCCAGCGTAAATACTCCCTCGGTTCTCTCGGCAAAGAGAAGCACGAGAAGGCGATGGAGATCATGGAGAAGGCGATCGACTTCGCGGCCGATATTGGCATCCGCATCATCCAGCTCGCCGGCTATGACTGCTATTACGAGGAAGCCAACGAGGAGACCAGAGCGGAATTCATCAAGAATCTGAAGATCGCTGCCGAGATGGCGGCCCGCAGAGGTGTCCTGATGGGTTTTGAAACGATGATGGACCGTGATTTCATCGATACTGTTGAAAAAGGCATGACCTACGTGAATATGGTCAACAGCCCGTATCTCGGAATGTATCCGGATATCGGCAACCTGGCTGGCGCCCGCAATGATTTCGGTTATGAAAAGACAGTCAACGAAGATCTGCGCACCGGTGCCGGACATATCCTTGCCTGCCATCTGAAGGAAACAAAACCCAAAACAGACAGAAGCGTTCCCTGGGGAACCGGTCTGACGGATTATGTTTCCAATCTGGAAGTTCTTAAAGAACTCGGTGTCCGCATGTTCAACGGTGAGTTCTGGAACGACCATCCGGAAGCCTGGGAGGAAAACCTGAAATATTCCTGCAACTTCCTGCGCGAGCGTCTGGACAAGGTATTTGAAGATTAATTGCTGAAAGGACCGGGAACGGTCCTTTTCTGATAACGGAGGGATCCCATGATCATTACGGAAAAAACAAAGTGTCCGATCACGGAAGGAATGTTCGGACTGTTTTTCGAGGATATCAATTACGCCCTGGACGGCGGTCTGCACGCGGAAATGATCGAGAACCGCAGTTTCGAGTTTTTTGATTGCGGCGGTGAACGCTATCACTGGTACAAACATTATGACGGTCTTTACGGCTGGCAGGGCAGCGAGAACGCTTCGCTCACGATCGCCGGGGAAGAACCGCTTTACCGGGTCAATCCGCATTATCTGTGTTTCCATGCCGAAAAGCCCGGCGCTTATTTCACTAATAAATCCTATGACGGGATCTTTCTGAAGAAGGGGAAGGAATATCTGCTTTCCTTCTATGCCCGCAGCGAGAAAAAAGAAAAGCGTATCACGGCGCAGATATGCAAGGACAGCCGGGCAGTCTGCTCACAGTCTTTTGTTATCGCCTGCGAAGGCTGGCAGAAGTATGAAACGGTCTGGAAAGCAGAGGAGGATGTTCATAACGGTGAGTTCCGGATCTCCGCGGAAGAGACGGGAACAGTCTGTTTTGACTTTGTCTCCCTGAAGCCGGCGGATGCCCTGTTCGGTGTTTTCCGCAGGGATCTGGCAGAGGCCTTAAAGGAGCTGAAGCCCGGATTTCTGCGTTTCCCGGGAGGATGCGTTGTTGAAGGTAATACGATCGACAGCATGTACCGCTGGAAACTCAGTGTCGGGATCCCGGAAAAACGCAAGGCGAACTGGAACCGCTGGGCGGTGCAGGTCAATGATCACGGGAAATACAGCCACTACAACCAGAGTCTGGGTGTCGGCTATTGCGAATACTTCCTGCTCTGTGAATATCTCGGCGCCTCACCGCTGCCGGTATGCAATG
>JAUNQE010000110.1 GCA_030536365.1 Erysipelotrichaceae bacterium
GTCCGCTGACGGATCGGACCGGCGGACGTTATAATGTTTTTAAGAAAACGCACCGGCAGGAAAGAAAACAGATGAAAAGAGAATATTTCATGAAGACCGCAAGGATCGGTTTCTCGGAATGGACGGCGGATGACAGTGAGCTTGCCCGGCTTCTGTGGGGCAATAAAGACGTCACACGCTATATCTCCGCCAGCGGCGGATTCACCCCGGAGGAGATCGGGGAGCGCCTGCAAAAGGAACTTTCCAACAATGAACAATATCACATGCAGTACTGGCCGTTCTTTTCTTTGGACACAGGTGAACTGATCGGCTGCTGCGGCCTGCGTCCCCGTCAGGAAAATGTCTATGAACTGGGTTTTCATCTTCTGCCTTCGTTCTGGGGAAAAGGCTATGCCGTCGAAGCGGCAAAAGCGGTGATCGCCTATGCGTTCAGGGAATTAAAAGCGGAGGAGCTCTTTGCCGGGCACAATCCATATAACACAGCCTCGAGGCGGGTCCTGCAGAAACTGGGATTTGAATATACCGGCGACGAGTATTATGCGCCGACCGGCCTGCAGCACCCTTCCTACATTCTGACCAGACAGGCTTACGCAGCTGCCGGGATCCGTTTTTCAGCGGATGCTTCCGGCTTTGTGAAGCTCCGCGACGTCATTCCCGATATCCTCGAGGACATCCGATATTTTTCTTCCAATAACTTCGTCGGGGAAAGGATCGACGGTTATGAGGAAGCTTTGGCGCTTTTAAGCAAAGAAGCGGCAGACGCACTGAAAAGCGTAAGCGATGAACTCCGCCTGTCAGGTTACCGGCTGAAGATCTTCGATGCTTACCGTCCGCAGAAAGCGGTCGACCACTTTATGCGCTGGGCAAAGGATCCTGAGGATATCCGCATGAAGAAACAGTTCTATCCGGAGCTTGAGAAGGAGGAACTGATACCGGGCGGATATATCGCGGAACATTCCTCCCACAGCAGGGGCGGCACAGTCGATCTGACGCTGTTTGATACACGTACAGGAAAGGATGCGGATATGGGAGGAGAGTTTGACCGGTTCGGCGAACGCAGTCATTCTGACTATCCGTATCTTACGAAGGAACAGCAGGACAACCGGAAACTTTTGAAAGACACCATGGAGAAGTACGGATTCCTTCCCCTTAAGGAAGAGTGGTGGCATTTCACTCTGAAAAACGAGCCTTATCCGGACACTTATTTTACTTTTCCGGTCAGCAGCGCTTCTTTGAACGCGCTATAAATACAACAACTCCTGCCCGATCACGGACAGGGGAGATCAATAAAAACGAACAGCCGTAACAGGATACGGCAGGATCCGCATTGCAGATAAGGAGATCACATTCATGAGCAGAAATCAGTATAACGAACTCTATGATATTCTTAGGAATCTTTCCTCTTATGAGGTCAGTAAACTCCCCGAAAAATACATCGAATACGTAAAAGCGCAGATGGATCCTTCGGCGGAGCCTGCTCCGGTCGATATGGAGAAGCTTTCCCCGAAAACAAAAAATCTTCTTGCCGCGCTGACACTTACCTACTGGGCAGGCGGAACTTCTGACCGCCGGGAACTGGCGGAGACCATGCATAAGAACCAGCATGCCTATGAAGGGAAGCCGGATGCCGCAATGACGGAGGAAGAGTATCAGGATTTCCTTTCCGTATTCGATGACTGGAACGAGTGTTTCGGACCGATCCCGTACTGGGCGGAAAGCCGGAAATGGATCCCGGAACATCTTTATGAAGCGGTCCCCAGGGAAGATGGGGCGACCTTTTCTGTCGGCGACCTTTATCTGAAAGAGGTACAGGTATCCCGGAAGGAAAGGGAACAGATCCTGGAAGAGGCGAAACAATGGGTCCTCGTTGAGGAGATCAAAGAGGAGGAAGAGCTTTACTGGCATAACGATGACCGCTCAAGCTGGACCTATACCAGAGAAAAAGAGGATTTCTATAAGCGCCGGGTCGTCATAAAGGACGAACATTTTTACGGCGCGCTTTTAAGCACGGTCCACCGGTCCGGCATGGGCATGTCCTACTACAAAGACGAAGAAAACGGAGTCCTTTGTATCGATGGTTCCTCTTTCGGCAGAACGGATGAATATGAATACCGCTCAAGCGGTGAGTCCTCACACTCAACAGAGACGGTCTATCATCTGCGAAGGAAACAGAACACCGTTTCCTAGTCCGGCAGCGAAAGGCCGGAAAGAGAATATATCAGACCAAAGATCCCCGGCGGATCTTTTTCTATTATGAAATCAGGAAGATCTGAACCTGATCATAGTAGAACTTAG
>JAUNQE010000017.1 GCA_030536365.1 Erysipelotrichaceae bacterium
GTAAACTCACATATGCGTCGTACCATTTCTGATTCTACTGTCTCATTGTCTGTGATAGAAATAAACAGATCTTCGTTGTATGTTTTTATATCATCCGAAAGCTGTTTGAACAACGAATACAGATAGCGTTGCTTAAGTAATGGAACCAAATACATACAAATCTGTTGTATACGGTCTGAAGTATGTTTGTTACTAATATCAAGAACCGATTCAAAAATAGCCCAAAGGTCCAATAATTGGTTTTCCTCAGAAAAACTATCTAAAGAATGTGAATGATATCTAATAGCATTCAGTACAGATATGAAATCACTATAGTTTCCAGTTTTGGCAATGCTTTGGATAGCATCGCTTGCTAAGTTCATACTTTCTGCGATTTCTTTACCTGATGGCATTTTGGTATGTTCAACGGGTTTAATACTATGCCCCATTTTATAATATTTTTCAGCGTCACATATTATGCAATCGGCATCAGCGATGTTATAGTAATATCTATGATCATAAAGACGATATACAGACATATTTGTTTCTATAAGGCGTATGGCTCGCTCTGCTGCATCATATGGGTCAAATGCTTTGCGGGAAATGACTAAAAATGCTTCACCTCGCTTCTTCTGAAGAAATGTGATATCTGCAATACGACGAATGTTCTCTGGAAGCTCTTCAGAGCATTCTAGCCCGTCTAAATAACTTATCAGCGTCTCTATTCTGTTTTTTTGAACCTTAAAAATCACAGTATAGTCATTCGCGCGAAGACTAAATGCGTCAAAGAACTTTTCTATTGCATCATTCGAGCATATTAATTCTCTAGGCTCCCAAAACAGTCTATTCATCATCATATACAAATAGCGAAGGGAATAACCATTATTCATCAGCTCTGTTAGTAACGACTTTGTCAGTCTAAAAAGCGTTTGCTGATCGGTTGACTTGTTCGCTTTTACGATCTCTGTGATTTGCCTTTTAAGCTGATTGAAATACTTGTTGTCATCGAAATAGCAATTATTTATGGCGATAGCTGCATTTTTGAGTTCTTGATAACCCATATCAGCGACACGGTTGCAAATTACGTATTTATCATTTTGATACTTCACAAAAAAATCTGCTGGGCTATCTGATTCAGAAAAAACCGGATCTTTCTTTATCTCAGAATACAGTTCTTCCATTATAGGTTTCAGCGTTCCTTCTGGCACACCGTGATCATCAATGCCCTCAATCGCACTTAGTGCATCTAGACAAAGATAGTGACTGTTCAATGTTGAAATACGATTTGAAGGGATTGAATAATCAAATAGCAATTCATTAACCAGCTGTGAGAAAAACAGCAGGTTGTTACATGTTGAAATATCACTCCACTTTTCGAGATTTCCTCGCTTCATAAGCTATACCCTTCTTTTCTTTACTATTTCAGAATACCATGCAGTTGAACATTCAGTACTTGGCAAGCAGGGCAAACCCGTCCATGTTTGCAAAATGGCGAGCAGTGTCCCGATCCGGATCGGAACCACTTTTGCCATTTCCGGCTTGTTGGGATAATCCCAAACCCTTATGATCACACAAGTGCGAGCTGCGCGTTTTTTACAAAACGCTGAATGGTATTCTTATCTATTCTGAAAATATCCAGCTTAGATTATAGTCAAAAAACTGGACTTAACTTCGGACATCATTCTGAAAAAGCGTCTCTATATGATGTAGCTTCTTCTTTAAAGTGTAATTACGCGTTTATTCATTCCTCATAATTTTTAACCCAAGTTCAAAGGCCAAAAACAAGATTTTCATTTTGTCGTCTAATCTTGTTTCTCCTGAAATGCTTCTCGGTTCCCATGAAGAATGATCCAGATTATCTCCTGCGTAGAAGAACTGAAAGAATTCTGTCCCTCTGAAATCACAGACTGCCTGCATTCCTGCACATTCCATCTCTACGCATATTGCACCTTGCTGTTTTCTGCGGAGAACCTTCTCTCTTGTCTCTCTGTAGCACGCGTCCGTTGTCCACGTCATCCCTTCCACATAAGGATATCCGCATTCCTTCAATACCTCGAAGAATTCTTCTCTGTACTTTTTATTGACCGGGATAGTGTCACCTGGTTCTGCATAATGATAACTGGTTCCTTCATCGCGGATCGCCATAGTCGGCACGATGATTCCGCAGTCTTCAATGGATTTATCCAGAACACCGCAATTGCCCAGAAGGATCAGTCGTTTGCTTCCTATCGCCATGAGGTCCTCATACAGCGCCACACAGAGCGGTTCTCCGACATAAGATTGAAAAAAGGCGAATCGGCGCTCTTTGTATCTAACCTCATAAACAGGATTAAGGCCCACAGCAGAATGTAGTTCAGCAATCTTTTTTGCATCAAAAAGAGCAAGAACGCTGTCAAACAGTTTTTTAGAAAAACAGGAGACCGTTACTTCTGGAAAATCTTCGATCCGGTGCGTGACCATATCCGGATTGATTATAGCTGTTAATCCCGGATCAAATTCTTCTAATAACATTTCAATTCCTCTCTATTTAATATCGATCCAGATCCCTGTATCCTTAATTTCCGAATAAGTAATACTCCTATAAAAACGCTGTGCCTCATAATTGCTGGCAGTCAGTGCGATCAGCGTCGTAACGCCTTTCTCTTTCAGATATTGCTTTAATTCAGCCAGGAGCGCCTGGGCAATTCCCATGTGCCGATAACTCTTAATGACACAGATCCAGTCCAGATACGCTTTCACAGAACCGTCGAAATGAGAAGGCAAAAGCACTGCATCGATACGCCCTGCAACTAAGCCGTCCACATAGACCAGGAACGAGATCGCGTTGTCGAAGCCAGGGTCCTGAAAGCTGGATTTCACGCTTTTGATGTACTGTTCATCGATCTCCCAACCCCAGAAATCCTCTTCCTCACGTAACCGTCTTTCGAAGTCCAGGACATCCGGAAGCTCTTGTTCGGTATATGGTCTGACCGTGATCCGGTTTCTGCGGATCTCTGCCTGCAGGTTATCACACCATTTGTTCCATTTCTCCTGATACTCAAGTTCAGGGATGATCCTTTGCAACAGATCTGCCGGAGAGAATATGTTACTCTCTTTACATGCTTTTACGCATGCGCGGTACATATCCCAGTCCAGATCATCTTCATCTGCAGCAAGAGGTACCGTAGTAAGGCCTGATCTAAGCGCTGCTACAGCCCGGGTATGTCCGTCTGTCATGACCGGGATTCCATCCAGTATTTTTACCGGGATCGGTTCAAAACCGGACAGGTCTTTCGGATCCAGCCAGGCCTCAATATCATGAAGCTTTTTCTCTGAAATATAGAATTGTGATGGCTGAAGATCCTTCAGCAGCAACTCCTGTATGGTCGTGGCAAAAACAGTGATATAAGGCTCATATTCCGCTTTAAACCTCGTCAACGACTCTTCGACATTGATCCAATAAACATTGGTCAGTTCGCCGTCCACAGGGTCTATTTCACATCGCTCCAGTATGCCTCCTAAATCCTGTATCGTTTTATCTGAGGCTATATTGGAAACAGCACAATCGATCATAACGCGATCCAATCCTATCTTCTTCGCTTCCTTCAAAGCAAGATACAGATTGATCTTGTTATACCCTTTTCTTCGCTCAGACGGTCTGATCCCATATCCGATATGACCGCCGAAACGGAGCATCGCCTCATTCAGATCCCAGCGGACATTGACAGTCCCCACGATCCTGTTGTCATTTCCACGAATCAAAAGGAAGGTCTTTCCGGGACACCGGTTCATCTTTTCGGCGTACTCCTTGTTTTCCATGCTTAAGCATCTTTCAAGTGCCTGCTCAAACGTCCATCCGGAAAGTATTCTGTCCAGGGAGCCGCTTCCATTGATCTCTGATCCGGCAGCTGCAAACTCATTCAGATATTCAATAATCTCCGCTTTTCTTGCTGCAGAAGGTCTTTCATAATAGAATCGTTCAGCCACTTTCTCCTCCCAGTTTAAGCTCCGCGATCAATTCTTCTCCATCATATTCACCGGTTTCGGCAAAGCCAAACGAGCGGTATAATTCGCGGGCAGCATCATTCTCCGGCTCATAAGACAACCAGCAATAATCCGCCCTGCCACAAGGCCATGTTCTGACAAAGTCCAGCGCAAGTCTGACAGCTTCTCTGCCATATCCCCTGCCCTGATACCGTTCATCAATCATCAGCCGCCACAGATTGTAATTTCCCTTTGCTATAACAGGTGCATCTTCCCAATATTCATCAACATCAAAACCGATCATAAGGAATCCGACCGGTGTGTCCTCTTCATAGATTCCAAACGGGAAAGCATATCCATTCCCTGTAATCGCCATATATGCTTCTATGATGCTGGTATCATTTGATGCCACATATTCTTTCTGAGATTCTGCGACTTTCAGACTCAAAATGTCCCAGACATTCTTTCCATTTACTTTTTCCAATTTCATCATATATTTCTCCAACTCTGAGAAACTCTCTTCCTCCCTGAAGAAAGTGATATCGATCTTGCCAGATCATGCTGTATAGTTTTATATCATCCCAAAATGCCTGAATGCTTCGATAATTGCCTTTTCTTTCTCTCTCGGCGTCTCCGGTGACCGGCTGCCTTCACTCTTCGGCTTATTATAGTTCTTCCGCTCGATGATCCCGTGCTTCCGCTTTACCTGGGCGATATTCAGGTGTGTCACATGGAAACCGTACTTCTCCTGCACCCAGTCCTGGATCTGCTCGTATGTAGCCCCTTGCTGAAACCTGGACATATCCATGTCTTCAAGAGAGAATTCAACTCTGATATTCTGACTCGATATGTTTCCCTTGGAAAGTTGGACAACCGTCTCGACATGTGTCGTCTGCGGAAACAGATCGAATGGATAAGCAGTATCGAAATCATATTGTTCTTTAAGGATATTCAGATCCCGTACCAGCGTTGCCGGATTACAAGAAACATAGATGATCTGTTTTACATCACTCTGAAGCAATGCGTTCGTGACTTCCGCGGAAAGACCTTTTCTTGGCGGGTCGACGATCACCAGATCTTTATTCTTCAGATAATCGCTCAGATTCTCTTTCGCGTCACTGCAATAGAATGACGCGTTTTTGATGCCATTCAGCTCCGCGTTCTGTTTCGCGTTCTCGATCGCTTCCGGTACGATCTCGATACCGGTAAGAGAACCTGCGTTCCGCGTAAGGCTCAGTCCGATCGTCCCGATACCGCAATAAAGATCCAGGACATTCTCTGTGCCTTTCAGATCAGCGAGCTCTCTGACTTTAGCATAAAGCTTTTCCGTCTGTCTGACATTGATCTGATAAAAGGAATGAAGCGAGATGCGGAAATCAAGTTCTCCGATCCGGTCGGTGATATAGTCTTGTCCGGCAAGGAGTTGCTCCCCTACTGCCAGGATGACGTTATTCTCCTGCGGATGGATATTCTCAAGAACCGAGACGATTTCCGGATATTCGCGAACAAGCTCTTTGGTGATCGCGCCGAGTTCTTTGGCAATATCCTTTTTCGTCACAAAGCAGACCATGATCTCATGACTGTAATACCCTTCCTTAAGGACCAGATGACGCACCTGCTTATCGAGTCCGCTCGCAAGCAGTTTCTCCTTCAGGAAGGCAACGATCTCATTTTCCTTCTCACTGTGCAAAAGACAGTCCGCCTGTTCGACGATATCATTGCTGTAACGGCGGTAATATCCAAACAGATGGTCTCTTACCGGGATCTGGATCTTATCGCGATAGCGCCAGGGCTCATCCGCGCCGGTCACTTCCGCGATCTGTATATCGAGATGTGCCTGGCGAAAGGTATTCTCAACGAGTTTCTTTTTAAATAACAGCTGTCCCTCATAATTCATATGCTGAAGATCACAGGATCCGCATTTATAGGCAACGGGACAGGCCGGTTCAGTCCGGTACGGACTCGCTTCGAGGATCTGATCCACGATCGCGTAAGCAAGATTCTTTTTATGAGAGACGATCTTAACGACTGCTTTCTCATTCAAAAGGAGTCCTTTGACAAAAAGGACCAGACCTTCGTATTCAGCGATTCCGAAGCCGTCGATCGTATAATCACGGCAGCGGCAGGTTACAAGATCATTTTTCATAAAGAAAAACTTCATTTGAAATGAAGTTTATTCCTCCTCAGTTGTTTCTTCGGTCGTCTCCGGTGTGGTCTCCGGAGTTTCACCGACATGTGTCAGTTCATAGGCGAGTTCCGGGTTGACAGGTTCGGATACGACCTGTGTTTCCGGCTTTTGCATCTTGGAGTTCTTGGTGAGCAGAACGTAGATCATGGTCTCATCGTTCTCCTTGATGTAGTTGTAGACGTTGATCGCGAGATCATACATCTTCTTTTCGTTGGTGCTTGTAAAATACGTTGCGATCGGGGTAACGCCGTTCACCTTCTGATAGGCATCCTGGGCAATGTTCGCGATCTGTTCCTGGCTCAGATTGTCAGCTGTATCGATATTTACGCGCATCTGGGATGTGGTCATCACGATCTCGACCTTTTCAACGCCGCTGATCGAGGAGATCTGCGACTTGATCGTTTTCATGTTGTCGTCTGTGATCGCCGGATCGAGGTCGTTCGCAAAACGGTCACCGACCACCGGATTGTTGTTGGTGATCCAGGAATGCAGAAGCACACTTCCGAAAACTCCCAGCGGGATCAAAATGATAAGCAGTCCGAGGATCAGGATGATCGCTGCTTTGGATAACTTTCTTTTTTTAGTTGTTTTTGTTTTAGTTTCGCTCATAATACATCCATTCTAGCAAATGATACTCATTTTGCCAAATAATACATGCAAGTTTATTTTTGCCTCAGAAAAGATCCGAAGATCACTTCAGCATATCCCGGAATTCATCCTCACTGAGACAGGTCACGCCGAGGTCGCGGGCTTTGTTGTATTTACTTCCCGGGTCCGCGCCGTAGATCACGAAATCCGTATTCCCGGAAACAGAGGAAGAAACGATCGCGCCGAGATCTTCAAGCAGCGCCGTAGCTTCCTGACGGGTATAGGACTGCAGGGAACCGGTCAGAACGACACGCTTCTGCGAGAACGGTGTCTCCGCCGCTGTTCGCGTATTACGGTATTCCATATTCAGCCCGTGTTCCTTCAGGCTCTCGATCATCCGTTTGTTGTTGTCATCCTCAAAGAATTCACGGATCGTCTGCGCAGTGACAGCGCCGATATCACGGATCGAGCTCAACTCTTCCTCACCGGCAGCGCTCAGCGAATCCATATCCAGGAAATGCTCCGCCAGGACTTTCGCGGCCTTTTCGCCGACCTGACGGATCCCCAGACCATTGATCAGTCTTTCAAGGGAATTCGTCTTGCTGTTTTCGATCGCGGCAACGAGGTTGTTGAAGGACTTCAGACCGAACTTCTCGATACTGAGGATCTCATCTTTCTTATCTTTCAGATCATAGATATCCTCAACACACTTTAAAAGACCGTTGTTATAGAAGCTTTCGACTTTCTTTTCGCCAAGACCGTCAATATCCATCGCATTTCGTGAGGCAAAGTGCGCGATCGAGGCAACAACTTTCGCCGGGCAGTCGGAGTTGACGCAGTAATGCGCAGCTTCTCCTTCGTATCTGGAGATATGGGAGCCGCAGACAGGACATACGGACGGGAAGATATAGGGAACAGTATTCTCCCCTCTTTCCTCCTTTACGCTGCGGATGACTTCCGGAATGATATCGCCGGCCTTGCGGACGAATACCGTATCACCGATACGGATATCCTTATCATGGATGAAATCCTCATTGTGCAGAGTCGCAAAACCGACTGTCGTACCTGCCAGTTTTACCGGTTTGAAACGTGCGTTCGGCGTGCATTTGCCGGTACGTCCGACGGTAATGAAGATATCTTCCACAACTGTGCGTGCTTCCTCAGCCGGGAATTTATAAGCGATCGCCCAGCGCGGGATACGCGAGGTAAAACCAAGCTCACGCTGCTGCGCGTAGCTGTTGACTTTGATGACCATGCCGTCGATCTCATAGGGAAGATCATGACGGATCGCGGCAGTCGCCTCGATATGTTCGATGACTTCCTCGATCGAGGAACATTTCTTTAAAGTGTCATTGACCCGGAAACCATAGGACTTCGCCTTCATCAGGGAATCGTAGTGGGTCGCTTCCTCATCATCCGGAATATGGTACCAGAAGGCGTTCAGACCGCGGGAGGCGGCGATCTTTGAATCCAGCTGACGGATCGAACCGGCAGCCGCGTTACGGGGATTCGCAAATTCTTCCTCGCCGTTGGCCAGACGTTCGGCATTGAGCTTTTCAAAACTCTTCTTGGGCATATAGACTTCCCCGCGGATATCATAACGGCCGCTGACCGGGATATGCAGCGGGATCGAGTGGATCGTTTTTACATTTGCGGTAACATCTTCGCCGACTGTTCCGTCACCACGGGTAGCGGCAAGACGCAGCAGTCCGTCCTCGTAGACAAGGCACATCGCCAGTCCGTCGATCTTGTATTCCACGATGAATTCCACTTCCGGATAGACATCGGTGATCTTCTGGGCCCAGGCACGAAGCTCATCATAGGAAAAGACATCGCCAAGCGATAATAAAGGACGGTCATGACGCACTTTGTTGAATACGCTCTGCACTTCATAACCGACATGTTTCGTCGGAGAAGCAGGATCATCCATCTCCGGATGCTTCTCTTCCAGCTTCAGCAATTCATCGAATAAAGCGTCATATTCCGCGTCCGGGATCGTCGGTTTATCGAGTACATGGTATTCGTAATTGTAACGGTCAATGAGTTTTCTTAACTCAAGTATTCTTTCTTTCTCCATATCGCATTAATTATAAACCAAACGCCCTCGGTTGAGGGCGTTGTTCCTTATTTTTCAATTAAGTCTGCGAGATTGTAAGCTCCGTCATCGGCCATGACTGTGACCTCGGTAACTTTGGATATGACTGCCAGTTCCTCGAGGTCCAGATGATCATACACGGTATAGTTGAATATGTTGTCACCATCAACGATCCTGCCGGTCACGCTTTCCTGATAGTTGCACTCGATCCTGAGATTGCCTGCTGTGTCGTATTCAGGCGTTTTCTCCGAATAGAAATCGGTGATCGCAGTCTCGCGGTTCTTCTCCATGATCGCGATCGCTTCACTGTACTTCGGATCATCGATCTCTTTGGACGGGATCGTCAGATCGAACCATACCGAAACATAATCTCCCTTAAGACCCAGCTCTCTGACAGCATCGTTGCCCAAAGAATCGTTGTACATATAAGAGATGTTTTTCGGATGACGGTCGTACATCCGTGAAATGCCGAATCCCTGTGTCTTGTTGGCAGCAAAACCGATGCAAAGCGAAAGCAGGATCGATATTCCGAAGAACACGAAGGTCTTCGGTTCAAGACGGACTTTACGCTTGTAGACGAAGTTGGCGATCGTAAAGATGACAAGCAGAAGCAGATAATAGATCACAGCTTCGCGTAAGAAGACGAGGAAGTCTCTGCCTCCCCAGAAGAAGGTGATCATACATAATACGGTGAATGCATAGAAATAGATCACAAAGGGATAGGCAAAGAAATGGTTGGACACCTGTTCCGCCCTTTCGGCTTTTCTGTCGACGATCTCTCTTCTCAGCATGAAATAAGCGATCAGCGCATAGACTGCAAGGATCGCGATCGTATGCAGCTTTTTCAAAGGACTGTCAAAGAGCGTGGCGCATAGATAAAGCGGCGAGATTTTCTCCGCGATAGCCGATAAGCCGAACCAGTAATTCATTCCCGCTACATAGGAATCCATGAATACCGCGAGCATGATATAGACCATGAGCGGCATTGCCGTATACGCGGCGATCATGACCGCACCGTCGAACAGCGTATTCGCAAAAGAGAAGAACATGCTATTGACAAGATTCAGCACGATCACCGTGATGAGACCGGATACCAGCATCTGCATCACATCCATAGCCGACGCCTGACGGACGCTGATCCCGATGATACCGGAGATGATGGTGCCGAGCGCGAACGGACAGTATGTGATCAGCATTGAGAACAGAAGGTTCGTATGCAGCAGCTCGCTCCGGGAGACCGGAAGCGAGAAATAGGAATCAGACGCTTTCTTGGAATGGATGAAGCGCAGAAGATAGGCCGGCAGGACAAAGCAGCAGCCGATCAGCAGGATGTAGCCGATGAGCCAGGATTCAGAATATCTCTGGCCATAGACCGAGCTGAGATACGGAGTCATCATCAGCGCGATCATCGTAACGAAGACAAAACCGATCAGGACTTTCTTGCTTTTGACAAGATATGTGAAGACATTCTTATTCATGTTCCACCTCGTTTCTGTTGGCAACTTCATAGATGAACAGCTCTTCGAAATTGACCGGGAGCACATCGACCAGAAGCGGCGACTTCTTCTCGAGTTCCGCACGGACGCTTTCCTCATTTCCGCGGATCACGAGCTGATAGACACGGCCCTGCTTTTCGAAGCGGACGATATCCAGTTCCGGGAAATCCGCGCGTTCATAGTCTTCGTTGAACGCAAGCTGGTATTTATTGATATTTTCCTTGGATTCAAGAAGATCGCCATAGGTAGACATGCGGTGATCCTCAAGGATGCCGAAGGAATCGCAGATATCCTCCAGTTCTTTCAGGGAATGGCTGGAGATGATGACAGAGACCTGTTTCTCGTCGATCAGTTCCGCCAGTGCTTTCTTGAAATTCAGACGGACCAGCGGATCCAGACCGTCAAATGCTTCGTCGAGAAGAAGCAGTTTCGGATGAACGGAAAGCGCGAACAGCAGTGATGCCTGACGCTTCATGCCCTTGGAGAAATTTGAGATCGAGACTTTCGGATCAAGATGGAACATATTCAGATATTTCTTGTATGCTTCCTCATCAAGATCATAAAAGGATGAAAAATACAGTTTCATGCTCTCGATCGTCGAACCATAGGGATAATATGGATCATCCGATACATACAGGATCTCCTTACGGACCGAAGGATCCTTGCCGGTATTTCTTCCATTCAGCAGGACTGCGCCCTGTTCGGGCGTATATACACCGGAGATCACCCGCAGCAGCGTTGATTTACCGGCACCGTTGATGCCGACCAATCCGAAGATCGAACCGTCTTCCACTTTAAAGCAGACGTTTTCCAGAACTTCTTTTTCGCCGAAGGATTTCGTTATATTCTCAATTGACAACATATTAGTTTTCCTCCTTGAAGAGTTCGCTGACAGCAGTGAGCAGTTCCTCTCTGGAGACGCCCCCTTCTTTCAGCGGTTTCAGATAATTGATCAGTTTTTCTTGATCATACAGACTTGAACGGGATCTTTCAGCAACATAGGCCCCCTTCTTCTGCATGGTGTAGATGACACCTTCCTTTTCGAGCTGCTGGTAAGCCTTTGCGACTGTGTTCGGATTGATACCGTTCTCCTGAGCCAGTTGTCTTACAGACGGCAACTGTTCATTTGGCTTCAGGACACCCAGTTCCACAAAACGGGTGATCTGCTGCCGGATCTGCTCGTAGATCGGTTGTTTCCCCTGTAAATTGATATAAAACATAGCTCTCCTTTCTGTATTATCTGTATTAAGTGTATTATCTGTTTTACTTAATGTCAACAAAAAAGGAATAGATCGCTCTATTCCTTTCGTTCTTGGGATAAGGCGTTTTTACTCGACACCGAAGAGATAAGCGTATACCGGCTGATCGCCTTCAACGACATCCGCTTCCATTTCCGTATTCTCTTCGATATAGGAAACGATCTGTTTGGTCTCACTTTCCAGCGCGCCCTCACCGGTGATGATCGTGATCAGCTCCGCATCCTCTTTCTTTGCCATTTCATCGATCAGTCTCTCGACGACTTCCAGTTTATCCTTACCGGAAGCGACGATGGACTTGTTGGTCATGCCGATGAAATCGCCTTCCTTGACCTGTACACCATCGAGGCTTGTGTCTCTGACAGCATAGGTCAGGGAACCGGACTGGACATTCTGACGCGCATTCTCCATCTCGGTGATATTTTCTTCAAGAGAGATCTCCGGGTTGAACATGCTTAGAGCGCTGATGCCTTCCGGGATCGTCTTTGTCGTCAGGACAGTGATATCGCGGTCTTCGCAGATATCCTTGGCCTGGTTGGCGGCGAGGATAATATTGGAGTTGTTCGGCAGGATGATGATATGATCCGCATTCAGCTTTTCGATCTCATTCGCGAAATCCTGGGTCGACGGGTTCATGGTCTGACCGCCGTTGATGATGACATCGGCGCGCAGATCCTTGAACACCTTATGCAGACCGGCGCCGGCAGCAACGGTGATGATACCGAATTTCTGCTTTTCCTTCTTGGCGACCGGAATATCGACGAGCTGCGGCTTGTGGGCAGCACGTTCGATCGCGGAATGCTGTTCCTGCATGTTCTCGATCTTCAGCTTGACGAACTCACCATAGGTCTGGCCGATATTCAGGGCTTCACCCGGAGTAAGTGTATGGACGTGCACTTTGACAAGTTCCTCATCTCTGGCTACGACAAGCGAGTTGCCGATCGCGGAGAGACGGGAACGGAATGCGATCTCGTTGAATTTATCGATCTGATCTTCATCAAGACGGAGGATGAATTCCGTGCAGTAACCGAATTCGTCATTCTCGAATTCGAGCGCCGCCATATGGAACTCGTCTTCTTCCCCGCCTTTGCTGGAAGCTGTTTCGGAAACGTATGGCTTTCCTTCAGCGCAGGCCTTGAAACCTTCGATGATCTTGACAAGACCGGCACCACCGGAGTCGACGACACCGACTTCCTTCAGGACAGGAAGCAGATCCGGGGTATGTTCGAGAGATTCCTGCATGAACTTGTAGAGGTTCTCGAAGTATTCGGCAACGGTCATCTCCGGATTGTTTTCCGCTTCATGGTTCGCGTACCAGGAGCCTTCACGGACGACTGTCAGGATCGTACCTTCGACCGGCTTCATGATCGCGCGGTAAGCGACACGGGCACCGTTTTCAAAACCTTTGGCCAGATCGCCTACGGTGATCGTTTCCTTGCCTTCGATATGCTGGTAAAGACCGCTGAAGATACGGGAAGTGATAACACCACTGTTACCTCTTGCGCCCATCAGCAGACCTTTGGAAAGCGCCTTCGCGATATCGGTGACCGCTTCGGACGGACAGTCCAGAGCATCTTTCAGACCGTTGGTGAATGTCATGGACATATTCGTGCCGGTATCACCATCCGGGACCGGGAATACGTTCAGAGCGTTGATCTCTTTCTGATGATTCGTCAGATTCGCGCAGCCGCTTTTCAGTAATTCTTTAAAATAAGCACCGTCAACAATCTTCGTCATCAGCCTACTACCTTAACTCCCTGAACATAGACATTGACCGAATCAACATCCATCTTCAGAGCTTTCTCTAATGTGTACTTAACACGCTTCTGGACTTCCTTTACCACTTCCGTGATACGGACACCGTAACTTACAACGATATACAGATCAACGCAAAGACCTTCCGCAGTATTCTTTACGATAACGCCCTTCGAATAGTTTTCTTTTTTCAATAATTCATTAAATCCATCTCTGATGACCGATTTACTGACCATACCGACTACACCGTAGCTTTCGGTAACGGCACCGCCGGCCAGGACCGCGATCGCATCATCGGAAATTTTGATCTCACCTAATGAGGTATCTTTACGAATTGCCATAAGACCTCCTTAAAAAATGTTCTTATGAAACGACAATATTATAACAGTTTAGCGTATGAATTAAAAGAATGCACCCATTTGTGCAACTTGTGATACGTTTCACGGTCAGGTGTAAACAAAACAGCTCCGATGCGCAAAGACCGCAAACCGAAATCACAGGGAAATCATTGATATCGTCTTTCAATATCGAAATAAAAAGGCAGCTTTCAACAAACTGCCTTCTCCATTTCTTATTCTTCGTTCCCTTCTTCCGTCTCGCTCGAGATCTTGTGGATGATCTCTTCGATACGGTTTGCCTCCTGCAGGCTTTCATCGATCAGAAAGTGCAGTTCGGGGACCTTGTGCAGCTTCACCTTTTTCGCGCACTGGCTGCGGACATAGCCTTTGGCGTTGTTCAGCACGCGCAGTCCGGCATCGTTTCTCTCCTTTTTGCCCAGGAAGGAAACGTAGACTTTGGCATGGCTGAGATCCGGGGATACACGAACTTCCGATACCGTTACAAAGCCAAGCTTCGGATCATTGAAATCGCGCTGCAGGATCAGCGTGATCTCGCGGTAGAGCAGCGATTCGATCTTGGCAAGATTTGCGCTTGCCATTATTCGACCGGGACCTCCACATCAACGTAGGCTTCAACGATATCGCCTTCCTTGATGTCGTTATAGTTCGTGAGGGTAAGACCGCATTCGTAACCGCTCTGGACTTCCTTGGCGTCGTTTTCGAAACGCTTCAGGGAACCGAGCTTACCGGTATAGACAACGACACCGTCACGGATCAGACGCGCGCCGCAGTCACGTTCGAGCTTACCGTCGATGACCATCGTACCGGCGATCGTGCCGACCTTGGAGACCTTGTAGATCTTACGGACTTCCGCCTGACCGATGACTTTCTCTTCATAGACCGGTGCCAGCATACCCTTCATGGCAGCTTCCATTTCCTCAACGGCCTTGTAGATGATCGTGTGGAGACGGATATCGACACCTTCCTCTTCCGCTTTCTTACGGACGATCGCGCTCGGGCGGACGTTAAAACCGTAGATCACAGCGTTGGAGACTTTTGCCAGCATGACATCGGACTCGGAGATCGCGCCGGCGGAAGAACGGATGATATTGACCTTGACACCGTCGACTTCGATCTTGGCCAGCGAGCTGGCGACGGCTTCCGAAGTACCCTGAACATCGGATTTGACGATGACCGGGATCTCCTGGACTTCACCGCTTTCGATCTGGGCTGCCAGATCATCGAGCGACATGGCGGAGGTATTGCGTCTTTCTCTTTCGATCTTTTCACGGTTCAGCTGTTCAGCGACGGCTCTCGCCTTCTTTTCACTGTCAAATACCTTGAAGTGATCACCGGCAGTCGGAACATCGCTCAGACCGATGATCTCGACCGGGGAAGACGGACGCGCTTCCTTGATCTCTCTGCCGGTATCGTCATTCATACGACGGACACGGCCGGAGATGGAACCGACGACCAGGTAATCGCCCTGGCGAAGTGTGCCGTTCTGAACGAGCAGAGTTGCGACCGGGCCGCGGCCTTTATCCAGCTTCGCTTCGATCGCGGTACCGACAGCTTCCTTCTTCGGGTTTGCCTTGAGTTCTTTCATTTCCGCAACGACCAGGATCGTTTCAAGCAGTTCCTGGACACCGAGACCGGTCTTGGCGGAACAGTTGACGAAGATCGTATCTCCGCCCCATTCCTCACACATGACACCGTTTTCGGCCATTTCCTGTTTTACACGGTCCGGATTCGCGTGCGGTTTATCCATTTTATTGACAGCGACGATCATCGGAACGCCTGCGGCTTTCGCGTGGTCGATCGCTTCCTTGGTCTGCGGCATGACACCATCATCCGCGGCAACGACGATGATCGCGATATCGGTAACGCTCGCACCGCGTGCACGCATAGCTGTGAATGCCTCATGACCGGGGGTATCCAGGAAAGTCACCGGCTGTCCGTTGACTTCGATCTGGTAAGCACCGATGTGCTGGGTGATACCGCCGAATTCGCCTTCGACGACTTTCGTGGAACGGATATAGTCGAGAAGCGTTGTCTTACCATGGTCGACATGGCCCATGATCGTTACGATCGGAGCTCTTTCGACCAGATCCTTCGGATCATCTTTTTCGTCGACGAGAAGATCCTTTTCCTCGGTCTCTTCCTTGGTAGCGTCGACATTGAATTCCATACAGACGAGTTCAACGGATTCATCATCCAGTACCGAGTTGATCGTTACCATCTTCGATAACATGAACAGGACTTTGATGATCTCACCGGAATTACGTCCGAGTTTTTCTGCTAACTGGGAAACTGTGATTCCCTCCTGGTAGGTTATGGCTTTGACTTGTTCTTTGGCCGGTGCCGGTCTGAATTCTTTATTATTGTTATTCCGCTTGTTATTGTTATTTCTTCGTACTTTCGCCATGCACACTCCCTCCTTCTTTTAAAACGTTTTCTGCGAAGCCCCTGTCCGTCAGCGCCAGGCTGCGGACATTGCGCTTACCGACCGCGCTGCTGAGCTCCTCAGTGGTAAACGTATCGATAAACGGGGTCTGATAATAACTGCATTTTTTCAGGATCCTCTCCCGGCTTTTCGCCGAGATATCGGAAGCCAGGAAGACGATCTGGATCTTGCCTTCTCTGAACTGGTTGAGAATCTCTTCTCCGTAAAGGATCTTTCCAGCTCGCCGGGCAAGCCCGAGAAGCTGCAATGTCTTATTCACCGATCTCCTTTTTGATCGCTTCGTAGACCTCGTCACTGATCTCGACTTCGAGCGCTCTGCCTAAGGCGTTGCGCTTCTTTGCGATCTCCAGTGCCTGCAGGTCTTTTTTGAGATACGCGCCTTTACCGTTCCGTTTGCCGGTCGGGTCGACTTCCACCGTCCCTTCCGGCGTACGGACTATGCGCAGTAATTCCTTTTTCGGACAGGATTCTCCGGTCGCCACACAACGGCGCATCGGGATCTTCTTCATCGATTACTCCTCGTCGTCGTAGTAGTCTTCGTATTCATCGAAGTCGATATCTTCGTTGATCCAGCTGTCCTGTTCTTCCTCTTCCTGCTGCAGAGCGATCTCTTCGAGTTCTTCCTCTGTGTATTCCGGACGGATCTCGTATTCCTTGTTGTCGAGGTCCTTGGCACGCAGACGTCTCTCGTCATCCTCGCCCTTGCGTTTCTTTTTCTTCTTCGCAGTCTGTTCTTCCTGTTTGGAGGAGGCGTCCGCGAATTTCTCAAGCTTGGAAACATAAGTGTCAGCCTTCGGTGTGAGGACTGCTTTCTTACGTTCCGGCTTCTTCTCTTCGGCCGGTTCAGCCTTAACTTCTTCCTTAACCGGTTCTTCGGTCTTAGTCTCTTCAACCGCCGGTTCTTCGACCTTCGGTTCTTCAACGGCAGCTTCTTTTGCCTTCTTGACAGCTTCTTTTTCTTCCGCCAGTTCGACGATCGTTACTTCTTCCTCAGCCGGGTTCTGTTCCGCCATCTCTTCGATCGCTTCTTCCGCGAAGCCGGTGTCGTTCTGAGCTAACTGGCTCTCGAACTCTTCCTGACGGCGTTTTGCTTCTTCCTGCTGGGCAAGGAACTGACGCATTTCCTTCTCTTTGGCGAGACGTTCCTGGTCTTCCTTGAATTCCTGCATCTTGGCATCGATGTCGATACCTTCGGCAACGATGTCGGAGATCGTCTTGATATCGATCTTACGGCCGGTCAGCTTGACAGCAAGTCTTGCGTTCTTGCCCTTCTTACCGATCGCAACGGAAAGCTGATCGTCGTTGACAACGACCGTCAGCGGACGGTTGTAATGGCTGTGTTCCTTTTCGTCCTTGTCTTCAGCGTAGAAGACGGCGCGAATCTCGGCCGGCGAGAGCGCATTGCGGACGAGTTCGCCAAGGTCGTCATTCCATTCAAAGACGTCGATCTTCTCACCGCGGATCTCGCTGATGACTGCCTGGACTCTGGTACCGCGCGGACCGATGCAGGCGCCGATCGGGTCAACATCCTCATTGCGGGAATAAACAGCCATCTTTGTTCTTTCACCTGCTTCTCTGGCGATCGCCTTGATCTCAACGATACCCTGTGCGATCTCCGGAACTTCCTTTTCGAACAGACGCTTTACGAACATCGGATCGGAACGGGAAAGGATGACCTGGGAACCCTTGGAGTTCTTGGATACTTCCTTGATGATGACCCGGATGGTCTGTCCCTCACGGTATTCCTCACCGGGGATCTGTTCCGGCTTGGTCATGATACCGATAGTGTTCTTGATATCGATCAGAACGAACTTCTCTTCAGCTGTCTTGATGATGCCGCTGATCAGATCGTACTCTTTGTCCTTGTATTCATCATAGACTTTCTGTTTCTCGAATTCCTTGATACGCTGCTTCAGCATATTCTTGGCGACGGAGATCGAGGATCTGCCGATCTCATTGAAATCGACTTCCTGGGTGATCGTGTCACCGACCTGGACATCCGGCTGGATCTCCTTGGCTTCGGAATAGAGAATATCCAGAGTCTCATCGAAACTGTCGCTTTCGTCATCCACGACCAGGAAATCGTGGAAGACACGCATCTTATTGTCGATGACCTCGACGCGGATCTGAGCAGCCGGGGCATCGATATGCTTCTGGTAAGTCCGGATGATTGCTTCCTTTAAAGTCTCCAGAACGAATTCCGGATCGACTTTGCGGTCTTCTTCGAACATTCTCAGACCATCAAGGAATTCTTTGCTTTTAAGATTAATACCGCTCATGTCTTTCTCCTTAAAATTTTACGGCTAAACGCATCTTTTTAATATCTTGGCAGGGAATCGTGACTTTGACGTTTCTTGTCTTGTCACGGCAGCTCAGCAGGATCTTCTCGGCATCGGCTTCGATGAGGTCGCCCTCGTAAACCGCTGCTTTTGTTTTGACCCAGACATACTTGCCGACAGCAGCGCAGATCTCCTCTGTGTTGCGCAGCGGCCTTTCAGCACCGATACAGCTGACATCCAGCATATAGGGATCCTCGCTGTCATCGTTCTGATCGAGCCATTCGGAGATCTTCTGTGAGACCTCAGCGACTGAATCGAGATCCAGGCTCTCATCCAATACGACCTCAAGGACATCGTTTCCGTCTGCTTTTCCTGTTTTGATCTCAAAGAGACGATATCCGAGGTTTTCGATGAAAGCGGTCAGTTCATGCAGATACTTTTCTGATGCGATCATACTTCCTCCATAGAAGAAGGAGTGATTTCTCACTCCTTGCTGATGAAAATACTATCATATATTCTTTGCGAATGCAACGGGAAAAACCTTCAGAAATCCGCATAAAAAGCAGAAATTTGACACATTCCCTGTTCTGACAGGCAGCAAAACAAAAGACGGTCCGCAAAGAAGACCGTCTTTATAGGATTTAATGATCAGAACAGCGACATCTGGTCGCTCTCATCAAGACCTTTAAGGGCACCGAGCTTGTCGAGCTTGTCGGCCAGCGTCTTGGAAAGCTGGGTGCGGCGCAGCAGGTCTTCCTTGGAACCGAAGGGACGTTCCTTACGGGCACGGACGATACTTTCACCAACGTTGTCGCCGAGGCCGTCCAGGATCGTGAACGGCGGGATGATCTCATGATGGTCATCCGGATTGACGCTGAACTCGGTCGCCAGCGAGCGTTCCAGGTCGATATTGGAAAGATGATAGCCGCGGGAGACCATTTCGTAGCAGATCTCGAGCGTATCGTAGAGATCCTTTTCCTTCTTGGTCGCCTGCTGTTCCTTTTCAACAGCGCGCATCTTGGTCTCGATCTCATCCATACGCTTGCGGATGCCGGCAGCATCCTTGACCATCGTTTCGATCTCGTAGGCGTCACAGCGCAGCGAGAAGAAGGAAACGTAATAGTATTCCGGATGATAGACCTTGAACCAGGCGATACGGACCGCCATGATAACGTAAGCGACCGCGTGCGCTTTCGGGAACATGTACTGGATCTTCTCACAGGATTCGATGTACCAGTCCGGTACATTGTGCTCCTTCATCATCTGCTTGTGTTCTTCCCAGGCCGGCCATTTCTTCTTGGCGACCTTGCCCTTACGGACATTCTCCATGATGTCGAAGGAAGCCTTGGAAGGCATGCCGTATTTGATCAGGCCGAGCATGATATCGTCACGGCAGCCGATGACGGACTGCAGTTTGACGACGTTGGCGTCGATTAGATCCTTGGCGTTGTTGTTCCAGACATCGGTACCGTGGGACAGACCGGAAATGATGACAAGATCCGAGAACTTCGAAGGACGTGTTTCCTCAAGGATACCGCGGACGAAACGGGTGCCGAATTCCGGCAGACCGCAGGCGCCGGTCTCCTCATGGTAATCGGGGTTGATGATGTCGAGGGCCTTGCTGGAGTTGAACAGCGACATGACCTTTTCATCGTTCATCGGGATCGAACGGGGCTCGATACCGGAGATCGTCTGCAGCTGGCGCATCGCTGTCGGGTCGACATGGCCGAGGATATCGAATTTTAAAACGTTATCGTGGATTTCGTGGAAATCGAAGTGCGTTGTTTTCCAGACCGATTCCGGTTCGTTGGCCGGATACTGGATCGGAGTGAAGTCGTAGACATCCATATAGGAAGGAATGACGATGATACCGCCCGGATGCTGACCGGTCGTACGCTTGACGCCTTCACATCCGGAAGCCAGACGCTGACGCTGGGCACGCGACATGCCTTCGATGCCCTTTTCCTCACAGTAGCCGCTGACATAACCGAACGCGGTCTTTTCCGCGACCGTCGAGATCGTGCCGGCACGGAAGACATGGTCCTCACCGAAGATCTCACGGGTAAAGAGATGGGCTGTCGGCTGATAGTCACCGGAGAAGTTCAGGTCGATATCCGGAACCTTATCGCCATGGAAACCAAGGAAGGTCTCAAACGGGATGTTCTGGCCATCGCCGATCATCTTGTGACCGCAGTCGGGGCAGTTCTTATCCGGCAGGTCATAACCGGAAGCGTATTTATCGGTATCCGCCCATTCCAGACGATGACAGTGCGGGCAGATGTAATGCGGCGGCATCGGGTTGACTTCGGTGATACCGGACATCGTCGCGACAAGCGAGGAGCCGACCGAACCTCGTGAACCGACCAGGTAGCCGTCTTCATTGGATTTCTTTACGAGCAGATGAGAAACGTAGTAAATGACCGCGTAGCCGTTGCCGACGATCGAATCGAGCTCACGCTTGATGCGGGCTTCGAATTCCTCCGGCAGCGGATCGCCGTAACGCTTCTTTGCCGTCTCATAGACGACGTTCGTCAGGTTCTCGACACAGCCTTCGATGACAGGCGTATAGAGCTTGTCATGGATCGGGTTGATCACTTCGCACTGCTCCGCGATCTTTTCCGGATTGCGGATAACGAGCTCATCGATCAGATCCTCATCCTTCAGCCACATAAAGGCATCACGCATCTCATTGGTATTGAGGAAGCGCTGTTCCGGAGAGATCTGTTCCGCTCTTTTCTCTTTGTTGAAGACAAACAGCGGATGATGGACACCGCCGATGCCCAGAGTGTTGATATAGACATCACGCAGGACTTTTTCATCCTCGCGGACATAATGCAGGTCACCGGTAGCGACGATCGGCTTGCCCTGCTTCTTCGCTTCCACGATGATATCCTTCAGGAACTGCTTTATATTCTCCCAGGAATAGCTGTCACGGTCGACGACCAGGTTGCGGTAGTTGTCCAGAGGCTGCAATTCGATATAATCGTAAAACGATATGGCCTTCGCCAGGGCTTCCTCGTTACGTGTGGAAGCGATCTGGAAGACTTCTCCGTTCTGACAGGCGCTTCCTAAAAGCAGATGGGAACGGTATTCGCCCAATGTCTCCTTCAGGATACGCGGTTCAAATACCGTGCCGTTGGGCGTCAGCATCTCGGTATGCGCCAGGGATACGAGCTTGAAGAGGTCTTTCAGACCTTCCTTGTCACGGCAGAGAACGGTCGTATGATAGGCGTTCTTCTTGTAGTAGTCTTCCGGAGAGTCGAGCTTATCGAACTCATCGAGACGGGTAACGCCCTTGGACTGCACATCCTTCAGCATCAGGTTGAAGACTTTTGCCAGGACC
>JAUNQE010000018.1 GCA_030536365.1 Erysipelotrichaceae bacterium
TGCGGCAGTCTCTTTTGGTTTCTTTGGAAAGTTGTTGCAGCTGTTTATTCGTCTGACTTGCGCTGCAGACCGCGCAGCACTTCTTTCTGCTGCGGCGTGATCCGGTAGCTTTCGATCGCCTTGCGGATCGTCTTGTTATGTGTCCATAACGGCAGACGTTTTTCTTTGATATAGGGAAGCGCAGCGTCATACTGCTTGGCAAGCGCGGTCGCGAAAAACCAGGCGACCATCATCCGGACATAGTATTCCCCACTTTCGACGGAAGCAGCCTCTTCAAGATATTCCGGAAGAAAAGACGCATCCAGGAAATAGCGCATCCGCATCCCCAGCGCGTAACGCACAGTATAGGGATGGTCCGACTTCAGCCAGCGGCGGATACAGGCATCAAGCTCAGTCAGATGTTTCGCAAAGACTTTCGGGGAGAACTGATCACAGGTCGCCCAGTTGTCGATATACGGCAGAAAACGCTCGGTCTCTATTAGACAGCGGTCAAAGTCGCGGATCTCGCTGACGCAGAAGGCGTGCAGCTGATCCTCGTCGAAATAGCGGTGCGGCAAGTCCTGCAGAAACTCGCCGATGTCCTCACGCTTGCTGAAGGTCTTTGCGAGCTTGCGCAGTTCAGGCGTGCGCACACCGATGAAATGATCTAGATCTTTTCCCGGAATGATCGGAGCCTGGAAATCACGATAGGCCTTGTCCTGTTTACAGAACAGCTCATTCTGTATCTCTTTGGTGATCATTACTACACCTCCCGTATCAACTTTCCCATGTTCTTCTTTCTTCTATTGTAGAATAAAAGCGTAAAGGAAACAGTGTTTTCGGATTGCAGACACTGAGAAAGGATCATATCATGGCAGTTCAAAAGTTGACTCTTCTGCACTCTAACGACATGCACGGCGCCTTCCTGCCCAAGGAGATCAGCGGCAGGATGAGCGGCGGTCTTCCCCTGCTTTCCGGCTATATCAAAAAGGCGCGGAAAGAGGAGGGCAATGTTCTTTATGCCATCGCCGGCGATATGTTCCGGGGCTCGATCATTGATTCCGAATATCTCGGTCTTTCGACGATCGATCTCGTCAACGTGCTTGCGCCGGATGTCGCTTCGCTCGGCAACCACGAAGCCGACTACGGGATCGCACATCTGCTGTTTCTCGAGAAATGCGCGACCTTCCCGATCATCTGCGCAAACCTCTTCGTCACTTTAAATAATGCCAGACTGTTCACGCCCTACCGCAATGTGGAAGTGGGCGGCATGCGGATCCTGTTCATCGGGATCCTGACAGAAGAAGTCCTGGCTTCGACGAAAACAGAAAAAGTCATCGGCACCTTCATCGACATCGACGAAGCTGCCCGCGAAGTCGGTGTCATCTGTGATAACTACCGCACCAAAGATACCGATCTGACGGTCCTTCTGACACACATCGGCCTTGAGAAAGACAAGGAACTGGCGTCAAAGCTGAATCCGGATTTCGGTGTGGATCTGATCATCGGCGGCCATTCCCATACCTTCATGGGACAGCCGGAATATGTGAACGATATCCCGATCGTACAGGCCGGCACCGGTACCGGGATCCTGGGCCGTTTTGACATCTTCTACGATACCCTGACCCATGAGATCTGCGATCTTCAGTGGCAGTGCGTTCCGATCAACGAAGATACAGCGGAGGCCGATCCGGTCATGGAACAGATCCTGGAAGGCTACCGCAGCGAAACGGATAAAAAGTATAAACGGGTCCTCACCCGTCTGGCACGGACGCTGACCCATCCTGCCCGCAATCAGGAGACCGAACTGGGAAATCTCTACGCGGATATGCTGCAGGATGAAAGCAGCTTCGACATCATGCTGATGGGATCGGGATCGATCCGCAAGGAGGAATTCGGTCCGATCGTCGAATACCAGGATATGCTGGAGAACACTCCCTTCGATGATCTTTTATGGATGCTGAAAGTCACCGGCGCACAGTTCCGCAGGATGGTGAAACATATCCTGCGTGATGAAGCCTGGGAAGGACACACCGAGTTCTATCAGTTCTCCAAAGGCGTCCATATCGTTTACCGCAAATCGACCCATGAGCTGGAAAAACTGGAATATAACGGGGAGGAGATCCGGGACGATCAGGAACTGCTGATCGCCCTGCAGAACTACCACTATACGAATTTTGACGAGTTCCTCGGCGTACCGCTCGCGGAAGTCAGCCGCAACATGAAACCGCGGGTCATCGCCACCGCCGTCAACAACATTTTTGAAGAATACCTGTCTACCCACCCCGGCCTCGACGCGAAGGTGGAAGGCAGGATCACGATTCTAGAATAAACAACACAGAAAGGACAAAAACATGAAAAAGAATCTCGGATCTTTGCCGGCAGTCTGCCCGATGCCGGTGCTGATGATCGGCACCTATGACGAAAACGGAAAAGTCGACGTCATGAATGCCGCCTGGGGACAGATCTGCGACACCGACAAGATCTGCATCTCCCTGAGCGACGACCACAAGACCGTCCTTAACTTCCTGAAGACCAAAGCCTTTACCGTCGGCCTCGCGGATGTGGACCATCTCTCCGAAGCGGACTGGTTCGGAACCGTTTCCGGAAACGACACGGAGGATAAATTTGAAAGGACCGGCATGCACGCTGTTGAAAGCGAATTCGTAAAAGCGCCGATCATCGAGGAATTCCCGCTGACCATGGAATGCGAACTGATCCGCGTTCTTGAAACAGACGGCGTCTACGCCGTGATGGGTAAGATCGTCAACGTCAAAGCCGAGGAATCGATCCTCAACGCCGAAGGAAAAGTCGATATCACCAAAGCGAATCTCGCACTCTTCGACCAGTTCGGCAACGCCTACTACCGCATCGGCGACAAGCTTGCCAATGCCTGGGAAGTCTGGGCAGAAAAATTCGGCTGAGAAAAACCATGAACTTTGAACGCGCAGGCATTCCTGCGCTTTTTTTCTTTATGCGTTCTATAATGAAATCATGATCAAACTGCTGATCCGGCTCTTTATCCGTGATCATGAAAATGTCGAAGATAAGAATATCCGCCTGCGTTACGGCATCCTCGCCGGAAGCGTAGGCATTTTCTGCAACCTTCTGCTGGCTGCCGTAAAAGTAACGGCTGGCCTTCTGACCGGTGCGATCTCGGTCACCGCGGATGCTGCCAACAACCTGTCGGATGCCCTGTCCTCGATCGTGACTCTGGTCGGTTTCCGGATGGCCGGCAAGCCGGCAGATGAGGATCACCCCTACGGTCACGGACGGATCGAATACATCAGCGGCTTTATCGTCGCGGCGGCGATCATTGCGGTCGCCTGCGGTCTTTTGCAGACTTCTGTCAACAATATCCTGAAAGGCACAGTACCCGAAGTCAGCGGCGTGACAGTCACGATCCTGATCATCGCGATCCTCGTCAAGATGTGGATGGCCCGTTTCTATTTCTACATCAGTGACCGGATCTCCTCGACCGCTATGAAGGCAACGGCCAGGGATTCGCTGACAGACTGCATCACGACTTCGGTCTCCCTGCTCTCGGTCCTGGTCCTGCTTTTTGCCGGGATCAATATCGACGGCTGGGCCGGAGCACTGGTCTCGGTCTTTGTCTTCTGGTCCGGCTATACCTCCGTCCGTGATACGACAGACCTGCTGCTGGGAAAGGCTCCGGAACCGGATCTGATCGGGAAGATCCGCAAGATCACGCTTGAGAATCCCGAGATCATCGGGGTCCATGATATCTATGTCCATGAATACGGACCGGGCATGACGATCGTTACCATGCACGCGGAGATCCGATACAATAAGACACTGACGGAAGCGCATGATATCATCCACGAGATCGAAAACAGGATCCGTGCTGAAAAACTGGCAGACCGGGTGACGATCCATATCGATCCGGTCGCTTATGATGACCCTGCGCGGCAGCAGATCCTGAAAGAAGTCGAGGACGTGCTGACCGCGATCGATCCTGTGATCTCGATGCATGACCTGATGATCTACAACAAAGGCGAGAGAAAGACCGTTTCCTTCGATATCGTCGTCCCTTACGATCATCCCCTTTCCGATCAGGAATTGTCCGCAAGGATCCTGAACTCGCTGAAAAAGGAGGATACGGATTACGAGGTGGAGATCGACCGCGGGGAATACCGTCTGAACAGCGGTTCAAAATTCCCGGAAAGATAATTCGGACTCTGTATCATAATAAATAAATAGCCGGCTATGTTTTTTCACATAAAACATAGCCTTTTTGATCAACTTTCACCTTCCTCACATTTTCCGGATAGGAGCGGATGTTAGAATAAAGGCGAAAGGAGCGCTCTTATGATCAGAACGAACGTTGTTAAACTCACGACCATACCCGCACTTGCATACCGTCAGAAACTTGGCTCCGGCGATATCGGTCTTGTGATCGTCAGGCCGGACATCCGGCAGCCCGGGATCGCTGCTTTCAGTAAGAAGACCGGAGACCCTGTTCCGACAAAGAACACACCGGCAGAAGGCTATCCGGCTGAGGCCTTCATGGAAGCGGCCAGACTGACCGCCGGACTGCCCTACCACAAGCAGGGAAACATCCGTGTTACCAAAAAGATGCTGAAGGAACCGAAAGCTCCCGCGCCGGTCGAAGAAGTCGAAGTCGACAGCTTCGTTTATCAGGGTCTGATCGATCAGTACACGGATAAGACCGGCAAGTTCTCCTACGATCTTTTCAACAAAGATCTCATCCGTTTCGCCCACCGCAGCAGTGTCGTCCGCGCCATGATCGAAGAAAAAGAAAGCGCGAAGAAGATCGCTGACTACGTGTTCCGCAACAAAGTCCGCAATATTACGAAGAACGACGGACTGACCAACGCGGAGATCGATGAGATCCATGAAGTCCTGGATGATCTGCATCCCAAAGGTCTCTTAAAAGATCTGAACGCCGAGATCCGCAAACTGCTCCGTTGATCATCAACCTTGATTCAGCCCCGGACGCGGGGCTTTTTTTCTGTTCAAAGAGCGCACTGGGCTATAATAGAAGCAGCAAACCATGTCTGATAGGAAAGAACGCATCTACATCGCTATCGACCTGAAGTCGTTTTACGCTTCGGTCGAATGCGTGCAGCGGGGACTCGACCCGCTGAATACATGTCTCGTTGTCGCGGATAAATCGCGCACCAATAAGACGATCTGCCTTGCCGTCTCCCCGGCTTTAAAAGCCTTCGGAGTCCCGGGCAGACCGCGTCTTTTTGAAGTGGAAAAGATCATCGCTGACGTGAACCGCGAACGCGCGTTCAAATCCGGGGTATGGCGCGGAAACGGCAAATCCCATTTCTATGATGAGCTGTCGAAGGATCTTTCCCTGGAAGTTGATTATCTTGTCGCCACGCCGCGCATGCAGTATTACATCGAGACGAGCGACAAGGTCTATGAGACCTATCTGAAATACATCTCCGCCGATGACATCCATGTCTATTCGATCGATGAGGTCTTCATGGATGTGACGGATTATCTGAATACCTATAAGATGACGCCGCATCAGCTGGCAATGACGATGATCAAGGACGTCCTGAATGCGACCGGTGTCACCGCGACTGCCGGGATCGGCACCAATATGTATCTGGCCAAGGTGGCGATGGACATCGTTGCCAAACACCTGCCGGCAGACAAGGACGGTGTCCGTATCGCCGAGCTTGATGAGATCTCCTATCGCGAAAAACTCTGGACCCATGAACCGCTGAAGGATTTCTGGCGGGTCGGCCGCGGCTATGCCCGCCGCCTGGAAAAATACGGGATCACCACGATGGGCGATATCGCCCGCTTCTCCCTGGAGAACTCAGAAACACTCTTCAAGGAATTCGGGATCAACGCCGAACTCTTGATCGATCATGCCTGGGGTTATGAACCGACCAGGATCTCGGATATCAAGTCCTATCACAGCGATAACCATTCGCTGGGCAGCGGACAGGTTTTAATGCGTCCCTACAGCTTTGAAGAAGCGAAGATCGTCGTGAAGGAGATGATCGACGCTTTAGCGCTTGAGCTGCACGCCAAGGGCTGCGTGACCGACAGAGTCTCCCTGGCCGTCAACTACGATACTTCCAATGATCTGAAGGATTTTCAGGGAACCATTGTTTCCAACTACATCGGCCGCAGGGTCCCGAAACCGGGAAACGGCTCCGCGAAGCTGAAAGGTTTTACTTCCTCCGCGAACATCATGCGCCAGGCGATCATGGAGATCTACGGCAGAGTCGTCGATCCGGAACTGCTGATACGCCGCATCAATGTTGTCGCCGATCATGTCCTGCCGCGCAAGGAAGCAGAGAACCGTCCCCAGATCGAGGAATACGATCTTTTCAGCGATCCTGAAAAGCTTGAGTCGGAACACCGTCAGCAGGAGGAAGAAAACGAGAAAGACACACGTCTGCAGGACGCGATGCTGAAGATCCAGGGAAAATATGGAAAGAACTCGGTTATGACCGCGACCAGCACCGAAGACGCGGCCACCGGCAGAGAACGCAACATGCAGATCGGAGGACACAAAAAATGAGTGAAAAAGATCCCCATCGTTATGACGATATGATCCATATGCCGCATTTCAAGTCCAGAAAGCGTCCGCAGATGTCTCTGCATGACCGGGCGGCCCAGTTCGCTCCTTTTGCGGCACTGACCGGCTACGATGAGTCGATCAAGGAAACTTCCCGGCTGACGGAAAGAGAGATCGAACTCAGTGAAAGCGAGAAAGCGGAGCTTGACCGCCGTTTCCGTATTCTTTCAGCACATATCAGTGAACATCCGCAGGTCACGATCCGTTACTTCGTTCAGGATGAAAGGAAGACCGGTGGTTCCTATGAGACCTTCACTTTCCGGGTAAAGGCGATCGATCCGCTCTTACGCATCCTGACGACAGAAGACAAAGAGAAATACAGCCTCGACGCGATCCTTGAGATCGACGGCGAGATCCTGGAGCAGGAAGAAGACCCCTATCTCAGTGAATAAGACCTTCCCTTTTCCGGAAATCTGTTAGAATACTGCTGTAAATCAGCATGACCCATGGAAACATGCTGAAAACCCGAACCTCTACTGATTGAGTATATTGAAGATGAAGCAGAAGTTTACCCGCGCGCAGCTGGGGATCCTGATCACTGCCTGCGCCAACATCGGTATCGTATTAGGTCTGATCGTAAATATCTCCGGTCTGTTTTTTCAGCCGATCATGGAAGAACTGCATACCGGTATCGGAAAAGTCAGCACAACGCTGGCGATCTATAATGTTGCCTTCGCGCTCAGCGGTCTGCTGTTCCCGAAGATCGCCGGCCGGGTCCGTTATAAAATACTGGCTGTGGCCGGGATCCTCGGCGTGATCCTGACAACTGCCGCGACGGCTTACTGCCGTACACTGCCCGGCTTATATCTGATGAACACCCTGCGCGGGCTCTTTGCCGGATTCATTGGTCCGGTCGCCTGCACAATGATCGTTAACCGCTGGTTCCTGCAGGGTTCCGGCTTTTTCAGCGGTCTGGTCTTCGGCTTTTCCGGGATCGTCGGTGCGCTCTTTTCCCCGATCGTTTCCGCAGTGATCGAACAGCAGGGCTGGCGCAGCGCTTATCTGCTGACAGCGGTGGCCATGGTATTGTTTGCCCTGCCCTGTTTCGTGTCCCGTCTGGCTTATTCACCGGAAGAGATCGGTGAAGCGCCTTACAGCAGTACGGCGACAGAAGGATCTGCTGAAACAGAGGCTTCCGCGTTTGATCCGAAGCTGTATCTTCTGATGTTCCTGTTCCCGATCGCTACCGGCCTGGCCGCTTCCTTCGTGCAGCATCTGACACCGATGGCTTCTTCCTACGGCTTCAGCAGTTCCGTCACTTCGCTGATGCTGAGTCTCGTGCTCATCATGAATACTACCGGCAAGTTCCTGATCGGCGCTCTGATCGATCGGATCGGAACGCTTCGCTCCACCCTGCTTTTTATCGCGCTGGTCCTGATCGCGACAGCTGTCTATTATGTTTCGCGTTCTATAGCCGGAATGTACAGTGCTTCCGTTCTTTACGGAAATATCTATGCTCTGGCGAATATCGGTCTCGTCGCCCTGACCAAGGATCTCTTCGGCACCGGGAACTACGGAAAAGTCTATCCGAAGCTGAATTTCGCCTATACCCTGACAGCCGCGTTTGGCGCTTCGTTCTTCGGCTTCATGTATGACGGCTTCCGCTCCTATCAGCTTTCGCTGATCCTGATCTTCGTACTGATCCTGGCCTGTTCTTTCTTTGAGATCTACGCTTACCGGAAGACCTCTGACAACAAATAAAAAACGTCCTGAAGATCAGAACGTCTCAAACAGCGTGTTCCGCTGTTTTTTTAATAGCCGAGTTCCTCGTCGATATATACGACTTCGTACTGCGCGCCGCGCGGTTTCTCCCAGAAGACCATCAGGATACGGCAGATCCGGTCCGGACTCTGGCAGTCAAAACAATGATCGGAAAAGGCGCAGGGCGTTCCCTCACGGTGCATCCGTTTGACATTTTTCGGGGCAGCGACATTGCGCGCTCTTTCGATCGCCTTATCAAGGTTTTCCGCGACTTTGTTGCGGCCGAATACCAGAAATACCTTTTCGTGTCCGTAGCAGGTCTCCGCAACACGGTTGCCGGTATTATCGATGTTGACCAGCTCCCCTGTTTCAGCAGCGCCGTTCACGGAAGAGATGTAGACGCTTGTCCCTCTTTCCTTGAAACGGACCTCACGGTCGCTCATTCCCTCAGGAACGCGCCAGTGCCACCAGACCTCATTGTGGGTCTTCAGTTTGTCATAGAGTCCGAGATCGTCCAGTGTGACTGAAGAAGCCATACCGACACTTGTCTGATCGATGACATTGTTCAGGTATTCAGCTGCTTCTTCTTTTGTTGCGAAAGACGAGACCTGATAGCCCCGTTTTTGAAGGTTCTCCAAGAAAGTCTTTGTTTCCATATGCTTATCCTCCTAGGAAACCGCCGGAATGCGGATCGTCAGGACATTCAGCCCCAGGATATTCTGATATTTGATATCTTTCGCCATGCGGAAGATCATGCGCAGACCGATATTCTTTGCGGCATCCGAATCTTCCGAAAGCTTCTGTCTCTCCCCCGGATCAAAAGGCACACAGTCATCTTTGATACGCAGGATCACGTCGTCTTTTTTATGGGCGACACGCACATCGATCGAATGGGAACGGTTATCCTTGCGGAAGCCGTGGTCCACGATATTGCCCGCCATCTCTTCCATCGAAAGGCCGGCCAGATAAGCGCTGCGTTTCGAGATCCCGCGGGCGGTACAGAATTCCTGCACCTGCCGGGAAACGGAGATGACCTCCTCCATCGTACGTACGCTCAGATCCATACGTTCCTCCGGGGAAACACCGAAATCCTTGGGGATGACCATCAGCTCTTCCATATTGCGCGGAAAACGCTTGTTCATCACCCAGGAATAGAGATAGATCGCGATGGTCGTGACGACGCCGTTAAGGACATTCGCGATATAGACGCTCTTGATCCCCATGCCTCTGATCAGAAGAGCCGTGAAGCCGGCAACACAGACAACGCCGTCAAGAAGCGCCAGTGTGTGGATCAAAACCTGTTTATTGGAGATCTGCCCGTAGCAGGTGAAATGCATGCAGATGATGCTTAAAGGCATACAGATGGGCAGGATCCGGAATCCCATGACCGTCATCGCAAAGACAGCCTGTGAGGGATCCTTATAGAAGATCTGCGTGAACGGAACAGCACAGAGGATGATCAGAAGCGAGATGACGCACTGGATCGGAACGAAACGGTACATCATGTTGCGCATCACATCGGTCAGGGTCTGCCGGTCTTCCTCACCGACACTGACACTGATCAGCATGCGCGATACCGCCAGCATACCGGCCGGGATCGCCCAGAAAAGCGACAGGAAGTTATTCGCGGCGGAAAATGCCGAGATACCGACACTTCCGACAAATGTTTCAAGCATATTGTTGACGAGCAGACCGCGCAGCGTCTGGTAGACATTGCTGGCAGCGCCGGGCAGTCCGATCATGATCATTTTTCCGGTCTCTTTCCAGTTGATCCGGCTCAGCGCGATGCGGAAATGCGACTTGCCGGAAAGGAAGGCCTCCGCCTGCACCGCCAGAAAGACCCACATGCCGAGAGACGATGCCAGGGCAAGGCCCAAAGCCTCCATCTTCAGTATCTTCACGAACAGGAAGTTCAGAAGGATATTGACGATGATATAAGCGGCACTGGCAAGGAAGGTCCTGCGGCTCTTGTTTTCGATCGACAGGAAGGAAGCGAAGGAGCTGCCCAGCATCAGCGGGATCATACCGATCGCCTGGCCAAGGAAATAGCGGTTCAGATACAGGCGGACATTCAGGTCCTTCGTAAGGAAGCCGGTCAGATCAAAGAGACCCATCGGCACGAAAGTCGCGATAAAAAGAAGCGCCACAAACAGTGACAGCAGAAGATTCAGCGAGAAGACGCCCTGCATTTTCTCCTGTTCATTCTGTCCCATATACTTGCCGCAGAGGATCGCCGAACCGCCGGTCAGGATCAGGCTGAGCGATGTCGCCAGCATGCCGACCGGACTGTAGACACCGACTGCGCTCATTGCATCGACACCGACATAATTCGTAGCGAAGAAACTGGAAACGATCCCGTTTACGGCTCCGATCGCGCTTAAAAGGATCTGTACCGGCAGAAGCCGGAACAGAAGCCGGACGAGGATCTTTGTATTTGCTTTCTGATCATTATTCATAAGCTCTGTCTATATTTTAATCCTTTTTTCTCTTTATGAAGCAACAGTCCAAAACAAAAACAGACCAGCGGTCTGCTTCTTTCAGTGGCGTCCTCGATTGGATTCGAACCAACGACCTTCCGCTTAGGAGGCGGATGCTCTATCCAGCTGAGCTACGAGGACAGTGATGGATCTTTCAGGACAAGCTATATCTTAACAAATCCTGCAGATTCTTTCAATGAAGGGCGGTAAAACCGCCCTTCTGTTTTTCCTTATGATAAGAACATCTGATCGTTGATCTCACCGTTCGATTTCTCGAAGAGATCAAGCAGGTCCTTGACTGTTGCCTTTTTCTTTTCCTCACCGCTGATATCCAGGATGATCTTGCCCTCGCTCATCATGATCAGGCGGTTGCCGTATGCGAGCGCGTCACGCATATTGTGGGTGATCATCAGGGTCGTTAACTGGTTTTCCTCGACTCTCTGCTGTGTGAGTTCCAGAACTTTGCGCGCGGTCTTGGGATCGAGTGCGGCGGTATGTTCATCCAGCAGGAGCAGTTCCGGTTTGACCAGCGTTGCCATCAGAAGTGTCAGCGCCTGTCGCTGTCCGCCGGAGAGAAGTCCTACCTTGGCGGTCAGACGCTCTTCGAGACCCAGTCCCAAGGGTTCGAGCAGCTTCGCGTATTCCTTGCGTTCGCTTTCGGTCAGACCTCTGCGCAGGGTGCGTTTCGCGCCTTTACGCTTGGCGATCGAGAGGTTCTCCTGGATCGTCAGATCACTGCAGGTGCCCATCAGCGGATCCTGGAAGACACGGCCGATAAAACCGGCGCGTTCATATTCCTTGAGATGGGTGATGTCGCGTCCGTTCAGCTCGATCTTGCCCTTATCTACCGCATAGGTACCGGCGATCAGATTCAGCAGCGTCGATTTACCGGAGCCGTTGCCGCCGATGACAGTTACGAAGTCATGCGGCCGGATATGTAAAGAGAGATCTTCAAAGACGACTTTTTCGTTCGGTGTGCCGGCATTGAAAGCCTTGCTTACATTACTTACTTTCAGCACGTTTTGTCCCTCTCTTTCTGGTGAAATCGGTCAGGTAGATCGCAAGCGCGACCAGGATCGCGGTAAACAGTTTCATATCGTTGGCGTTGACGAGCGAAGAGTTGATCGCGAAGGCAACGATCATACGGTAGATGATCGAGCCGGCGACAACGCCGAACAGACGAACGATGAAGGATTTCTCCCGCAGGAACACTTCACCGATGATGACAGAAGCAAGACCGATGACGATCGCACCGATACCCATCTGCACATCCGCGAAAGCATTGTACTGGCTGACCAGCGAACCGCTGAGGGCGATCAGGGCATTCGCCAGCATCAGACCGGCTGTCTTGATACGGTCGCTGTTGACGCCGTTGGCGGTGACCATGCGGTCATTGATACCCGTCGCAACGATCATGAAACCGAATTCGGTATTCAGGAACCAGACCAGGAACAGGATCACGATCAGGATCACGATGACGCCGAGAATGATCGCGGCATCACGGTCCTTACGGAAACCGAGCAGACCGCTGAGATTGCTCAGGATCGTCGTTACCTGATTCAGCGGGATATTCGCCTTGCCCATGACACGCAGGTTGACCGAATACAGTCCGGTCATCGTCAGGATGCCCGCCAAAAGTGACGGGATACGCATCTTCGTGTGCAGGAAACCGGTGATATAGCCGGCGCAGCAGCCTGCTAAAACAGACAGGCAGATCGCCAGGATCGGCGGAACATTCCGGATCAGAGCCGCTGCCGTGACTGCAGCGCCGAGCGTAAAGGAACTCTCGGAAGTCAGGTCCGAAATATTCAGGATGCGGTAGGAAATGTAGATCCCGATCGCCAGGATCGACCACAGAAGACCCTGGGCCAGGGCGGAAGTTAAGACAAGAGTCATAGTTTAATCCCTCATATCGATAGCAGATGCCTTGAAATCATCTGTCAGCTGGATCCCGATCGCCTCGAGTGTATCGGAGTTGTAGTAGACGGTACCACTTTTATCGTAACCGATCGGCAGTGTACCGATATCTTCGCCGTTCAGGACTTTGACTGCCATTTCCGCAGTCTGTTTCCCGAGATCATAGTAATTTACGCCAAGCGACAGGCAGCCGCCGTTCTTGACCATGTCAGAGACACCGACCAGTGTGATCAGGCCGCGTTCTCTTGAGATCACGTCGACCGAACCCATTGCCGAAGCGATGTTGTTGTCGGTCGGGATATAAACTGCGTCACAGTCCGCTGCCAGTGCAGCCATCGCGTCGTTGATCACGGTCTTGTCCGGGATCGTGACGGTCCGCACTTCGATGCCGCGTTTCTGACATTCCGCTTCCATCTGGTTCGCCTGGATCTCGGAGTTCACTTCACTTGAGGTATAGAGGATACCGAGCGTCTTGATATCCGGTTTGACGGAAAGCAGGAGATCGAGCTGGGCATCCATCGGGCAGTTGTCGCTGGTGCCGGAGATCAGCCCGCCGGGGTGCTCGTTGCTGTCGACGAGACCGGCATCGGCATAGTCGGTGATCGCCGTGCCGAGGATCGGTGTGTTCTGGTTCACGGTGAACAGCTGCTGGGCAGGCGGTGTGGCGATCGCCAGGATCAGGTCAAGATCTTCCGCGATCAGATGGTCCGCCATCGTTGCCATATTGGACTGGTCCCCTTCCGGGTTCTGGAAATCGATGATCAGGTTCTTGCCTTCGACGTATCCCGCTTCATCAAGACCGTCCAGGAAGCCCTGACGCGCTTCGTCAAGAGACCCGTGGGTCATCATCTGCAGGATGCCGATACGGACCGTATTGTCATCCGCCGGTTCCGGTACGACTGCGGACGTGCAGCCGGCGAGCAGCAGCAGGATCAGGATCATTGCCAGTTTGTTCCAAGTCTTCATCGTGTAACCTCCAAAAAGAAAGCCGGTCAGACAAAGGACGACCGGCTATCGTGTTACCACCTTTATTCACCCGTATCTTGCGATACAGGCCTCTGCGACCACTATCATGGTCCGATGAAATAACGTTCATCTTCCGTACAGCCCTACTTTTTTCAGGCTGTCCGCTAACCGGGGAATTCTACGGTCTTTTGCCGGGTCTTCTCTCAGCTTAGGAAGACTTCTCTGTCAGCAAGCTCTCCGTATACTATTTCGGATCATAGCGTTTATAGCATTATCCTAATCCCGGATCTTGAAAATGTCAATCCTGTTTTCTGAAAATATTTTCAAAAGGCAACTATTACTGTGCCATATCCTCGCCTGTTACGCCGGCCGGAAGTTCGAGTCCGAGTTCAGCGAGAGTCTTGGAGTTGAAGTAAACAGTACCTGTTGTATCGAAGCCGATCGGGATCTCGGCGACGTTGGCGCCGTTGAGGATCGCGACAGCCTGTTCAGCTGTTTTCTGGCCGAGGGTGAAGTAGTTGACGCCAAGGGACAGAGCGCCGCCCTGGGAGACCATGTTGGATTCGCCGCACAGAGTGATGATACCGTTTTCTCTGGCAACTACGTCAACGGAACCCATCGCGGAAGCGATATTGTTGTCGGTCGGGATGTAGATCGCGTCAACTTCGCCGACGAAGGAATGCATCGCGTCATCGATCATTGTCTTATCGGAGATCGTAACGATCTTTGTCTCGATACCGTTGGATGCGCAGACTTCATGCATCTGGTTTGCCTGGATCTCAGAGTTCACTTCACTGGAAGTGTAGATGATACCGAGCGTCTCGACATCCGGCTTGACGGAAAGCAGGAGGTTCAGCTGGGCATCCATCGGGCAGTTATCACTCATACCGGAAAGCAGTCCGCCGGGAGCGTCATTCGTTTCAACGAGACCGGCACCCATGAAGTCGGTGATCGCTGTAGCCAGGATCGGAGTATGGTCATTGACGCTGACAAGCTGCTGGGCAGCCGGTGTAGCAATCGCCAGGATCAGGTCGAGATCTTCCGCGATCAGATGGTCCGCCATCGTCGCCAGGTTTGACTGGTCGCCTTCCGGGTTCTGGAAATCGAATTCAACGTTCTTTCCTTCGACGAAGCCTGCTTCTTCAAGACCGGCCTTGAAACCGTCAAAAGCTGCGTCAAGAGCGTCGTGTGTTAAAAGCTGAAGGACACCGATACGGACGACTTTGGTTTCTTCGGTCGGTTCCGGTGTTGTTTCGGAAGTGGGTGTGGGAGTGCTGGAGGAATTGCAGGCTGCGAGTGCGAGGATCATCATGATGCTCAGCAGGATGGTTACGATCTTTTTCATGTTCTTAAATCTCCTTTAACATAAAAAGCCGGCTACCCAAAGGACGACCGGCTCGCTCGTGATACCACCTTTTTTCGCCCGCGCCTTACGACGCAGACCTCTTCAGCCACCAACATGGCTTGACTCTGTAACGGGAATCCCCCGTAAGGCCATTGCCTGCCTTCCGTTCACCGTTGTATTCCCTGATGTGCGCTGGGCCCTTCCCACCTAACGGGCTTCTCTTTCAGAACAGAGATCAGGTACTCTTTCGGATCGATACGTTATGAGATGATTGTAACATAATTTGAAACCATGTCAACACATTTTCACAAAATGTAAATATTTTCATAATCATTCTTTCCGGAGGCTGTTTGCTGACGCGATAAGCTCTTTTCGGTCCCTTCTCCGGAAACGGTGCTACAATCATATCTGAGGAAAGTAATCTATGTCATTTATTGTATTTGCAGACGGGACTGCCAATCTTCCCGGAAGTCTCCTGGACGGGATCGTACTTCTTCCAAGTGAATATACAGTAAACGAAGAATCGCACACCTATACCGGAGACATTGAACACTTTGATATGAAAAGCTACTATGACGGCCTGCGCAACGGCGTCAAAGTTCAGACCAGTCTATTGAATACCGGCCTTTTTCTTACGCATTTCACACCGGTCCTGCAGGAAGGAAAAGATGTGATCTATATCGCGATGAGTTCCGGGATCAGCGGCACCTATAACGCCGCCCGGCTTGCGGCGGAACAGCTGCAGGAGGAATTCCCGAATCGTTTCGTCCATATCGTTGATTCCCAGGGCTGCGGCTTCGGCAACGGCATGCTGGCGATCAAAGCGGCTCAGCTCAGCAAAGAAAACACCGATGTCCGTGAAGCCGCCAGGATTCTGGACGAAATGGTCCCCCACTGCTGTCAGTACTTCACGGTGGATGATCTCAACTTCCTGAAGAAGACCGGCCGAGTCAGCGGCGCGACGGCAGCGATCGGAACGACCTTCCATATCAAGCCGATCCTTTACGGCGATAAGACCGGTCATATCGTCTCCTGCGCTGTCGCTCAGGGACGCAAAAGATCGATCAGGATGCTTGCGAGCAAGTACCGTGAAAAACGTCTGGATCTTGAGGAACCGGATGTCTACATCTCCAACGGCGACTGCGCCGAAGATGCGCAGATGCTGAAGGATCTGATCCTGGAGGAGACACCGAAGGCAAAAGTCATGATCTGTCCGCACGAGCCCTTCTCCGGCTCCCATGTCGGACCGGGCATGCTGGGACTGTTCTTCCAGGGTAAGGAAAGATAAAAAAAGGCAGTGAATCTGCCTTTTTTTGAAAACCTTGTTTATCCGTCAGTTCTTCTGTTTCCCGGCGATGCGGAAGAGATTTACACCCAGCAGGACGAGAAGAACGAAAGCAGCGAAGCCCAGACCGTCTTCCACAGCGACCGAAAAATGGTCAACAGCATTCCCGAAAGTCCCCAGCATTGAACGCGTCAGCAAAATCATGGAAACGAGCGCTCCGGATGGTTTTACAGCAGATTTCCGGTATCCTGCAGATAATCCAGGATATGACCGAGGACTTCCTCCCGCTGCGGCTCAAAACCGTGGCTGCCGCCTTTGATGACGTGAAATTCGACATCCTCCAGCATCTCCGAGAGCTTTACCGCGTAACGGAGCGGAATGACCGGATCCACGTCTCCGTGCATCAGCAGAGTGTGTCCTTTGTATTTCGCGATCTCACCTGACAGGTCGAGATCATATACATCTTCCGCGTATTTTCTTCCCACTTCCACGAAAAAGAGCGGGAAGCGTTCGGGAATGGCGTTTCTGTCCGGGAACATGGCGCGGGCATTATCCGCGATCATCAGCGCCGGATAAAGAAGGATCAGGCCATTGATCTTTTCGCTTTCAGCAGCTGCCGCAAGTCCTGAGGCGGCACCGCCCTGGCTCTCTCCCATCAGCACGATTCGCTGCGGATCGACAAAATCCCAGCTTTTCGCCGCTTCAATGATCGCCCGGATATCGGAGACCTCGGTCAGAAGCGACATCTGCATCGGATCTCCCTCGCTGCGGCTTCCCCCGCCTCCGCGGAAGTTGAACAGATAGCACGCAAAACCGTGCCCGGCAAGGATCTTGGCATATTTACTGAGAGAAAGGTAATTCGCGCCCAGACCATGGGAAACGATGATCAGCGGATGCTTATCTTCCCCGTTCTGCGGGAGCCAGACCTTGCCCCAGATCATCTGACCATGGTTATCGACGGTGAGTTCTTTCTTTTCTATCGTTGTTTCCGGAACATCGTTGCAGGTCTCGTATTTTCGCATTTCAGTACCTCGTTTGTTTTAGGTTCGTTGTTATTAATCATTATATATGAAGGACCGGAGAAAAGGAAAAGGACCTCAGCCTGGTCCTTTACCTTATGAGAAGAAATAAATGAAAAATTGCTTACACTAATAGTAAAACACTTTTATGTGAGGGTTCTGTGAAAGAAAACCAAAAAGTTTCAAACATTTTCATTCCCCTCATTCCACATAAAAACAGCCTTTTTACAGGCTGTTTTTATTCGATTATTTCAGCGGATCCTTAATACATTCCGCCCATGCCGCCAGCCGGAGCTGCCGGTTCTTTTTCCTTGATCGTGCCGACTGCAGCTTCGGTCGTCAGGAACAGACCGGAGATGCTGGCTGCGTTCAGGACTGCGGAACGGGTAACTTTACACGGATCAACGATACCGCTCTTGAACATATCGACCCATTTGCCTTCTTTGGCATCGAAGCCGACGTTGGATTTCTTGGAAAGCTGCTGTTCAACGATATCCTTACCGTTGTAACCTGCGTTCTCAGCGATCTGGAAAAGCGGTTCGCTCAGGGATTCGAGAACGATACGAATACCCTTGGAAACATCCGGGTTTGCGTCATGAAGCTTGTTCTTGAGTTCCTTGTAGATATCCATCAGGCAGGCGCCGCCGCCGATGACGATGCCCTCTTCGATCGCAGCCTTGGTCGCGTTCAGAGCATCTTCGATACGCAGTTTCTTTTCCTTCAGTTCGGTCTCTGTTGTGGCGCCGACCTTGATGACTGCAACGCCGTTCGTCAGTTTTGCGAGACGTTCCTGCAGACGTTTTCTGTTGTATTCGGAATCAGCTGCTTCGACCATGCTTTCGATCTCTTTTACGCGCTCTTCGAAAGCTGCCTTATCGCCGGCACCTTCGATGATTGTTGTGTGATCCTTTTCAACGATGACCTTCTTACATGTACCGAGGTCTTCAACCTTCATATCCTGCAGGTTCATGCCGAGATCCTTGGAATAGAATTTTGCGCCGGTCAGGACAGCGATATCGCTCAGGTTGTCTTTCTGGTTGTCACCGAAGCCCGGAGCCTTTGTAGCGACGACGTTGAATGTGCCTCTGAGCTTGTTGACGATCAATGTGGAAGTGACTTCGTTATCGATATCATCCGCAATGATCAGTAACGGCTTGTTCATCTGGACGATCTGTTCCAGCATGGAAAGGACATCCTGGATCGTGGAGATCTTCTGGTCTGTGACCATGATCAGCGGATTTTCCAGTTCGACCTGCATCTTTTCACGGTCTGTGACCATGTACGGGGAAACGTAGCCCTTGTCGTAACGCAGACCTTCCGTTACTTCGAGAGATGTTTCGAAGCCCTTGGATTCATCGACGTTGATAACGCCGTTCTTACCGACCTTCTCCATCGCTTCGGAGATGATCTGGCCGATCTCCTTGGAACCGCTGGAGATCGTAGCTACAGAAGCGATGTCGCTGTTGGATTCGACCTTATGCGCGCGCTTCAGAAGGCTTGCGGCAACTTCCTTGGATGCATATTCGATACCTTCCTTTAACAGGACCGGGTTGGAACCCTTGTTTACGGCATCGATACCGTGATGGATCATTGTCTGGGCAAGCAGAGTCGCGGTCGTTGTACCGTCACCTGCTGTGTCATTCGTGTTGTTGGCGACTTCGTAAACGAGCTTGGCGCCCATGTTCATGAACGGATCTTCCAGTTCAACTTCCTTGGCGATGGTGACACCATCGTTGGTGATCAGCGGGGAGCCGTAGCTTCTGTCGAGAACGACATTACGTCCCTTCGGACCTAATGTGACTTTAACTGCATCAGCCAGCTTATCGACGCCTTCCAGCATCAGATCGCGGGCATCTTTTCCGTATTTTAATTCTTTTGCCATGTTCTTTCTCCTATTCTACGATCGCGAGGATATTCTCGGCATTGATCAGGATGTATTCTTCATCCTTGTCTTTTACTTCTGTGCCGGAATACTTCTTGTACATAACCTTATCGCCGACTTTTAACGGCATTTCGTATACCTTGTCGTGGACCTTGATCTCTTTGCAATCGGAGATCGCAGCTACACGTGCAAATTCCTCATTTGTTTCTTTCTGTGTGATAATGATACCGCTGGCAGTTTCTCTGCTGGCTTTTTCTTTCTTTAATAAGACATTGTCATATAATGGTCTAATCATATCTTTTCCTCCTACCTTTACCTATTATACCCACAAATAGCACTCTGTCAAGAAGAGTGCTAGATTAACACATATTTAGTCGATTATGTATAATTCTGCCGTTACGGCAGAAGATCCGGTCAGATGATGCCGAGCGGGATCAGCGTGACGAGGCAAAGCGCAACACAGCCCCAGACCGTGATCAGAAAGCTTCTCTGTGTTTTCTGCTTGGTGAACGGGATGTAGTTGCAGGCCAGAAAGAACGGGATATACGTCGTCACAAAGACCGGCAGGACGCCCCACCACTTATATACCCAGATGAAGGAATGATTCGATGTGCCGGCCAGAAACGACTCAAACAGTGCGAACAATAATGCCATGCTGAGGGCGCCGAGCAGTTTCTGCTTATTCGTCGGTTTGTTCGGCAGCATCTTATAGGAGATGATCCCGGCCAGTGAGAACATCATCGAGAGTTCCCAGCAGACCCCGATCAGAAGAATGAAAGTCGTAGAAGCGTTGCTGACCGACCAGAGCGGATATCCGGCAAAATGCGCGATCACGGCATTGCCGATCTCATAGAGCCAGTGCACGCCGTACAGCGAGAAACCGGCTACGATCGCCTTGTAATCCTTCTTTTTGTATTCACTCCAGTAAACGTAGAAAACGACAGCAAGGATGAAAATAAACGTCCAGTTGAAATTCGCGGTGCTTCGCACCAGGATCGCGTCGACCAGGTCTTTCGCTTCCTGTGAACCGTCTCCCCAGAACACAAACATAGTATTACCTCTTTCCAGGATGTTTCCTTAATTTCATTATCGCATACCGCATCACGCAGAGAAGCAGTTTTTCTATGCTATAATCAAAATATAAAAGCGAAGGATAACGACAATGAATAAAACAAGAATTGAAAAAATGTTTCCCACTTCCGTCGTCACCATGGAGACGACCGATGTATTCAGCGTCAAGATCAACGGCGCAAAATTCTGCAATATCCAGCCGCTTGAGATCTGGAAAGATGACGAAGGAAAAGAATGGCTGAGTGTCAGCTACAAGGTCAACGTTGCCGGTAACACCATGTGCGAAGGCAAATACGCGCTCGACCGCAGCGATCTGGAAGAACAGCTGAAGAGACTCAATGCCGCTCTGATCAATACCTATTTCACACTGTACGGCGACGAGACGACAGGCTTCAGTATCGACCAGGCAGAGTCGGATGCACTGCTCTCGGAGATCAACAACTGGCTCTCCGTTAACGGCTGATCGTCCATCACTTACCAGGAACCATAATTGGAGATACCGTCCATATGACGGTATCTCTTTTTTATGGATTTGACTATATGCATTATTTGCATTACTATTAATAATGCAAGGAGATAGATCCGTCCTATGCTGATGGATCGGTAAAAAAGTATGAATACTGTACCTGTACTGTCCATGGTCTTCATGGGAATATCTGCCGCGATCAGCTTTCTGATCCCGCTGTTCCTTCTGATCGTTTTACGCCGTAAAGGAGCGGACATCATCCCCTTCTTTGTCGGCTGTCTCACCTTCATTCTGTTCGCGCTGGTGCTTGAATCACTTGTCCACCAGGTCGTTCTTACTTCTTCTGCGGGCGCTGTGATCCAGGGGAACATCTTTCTGTATGCCTTATACGGAGGAACGATGGCTGCGCTGTTTGAGGAATGCGGGCGTTTTCTGGCCTTCCGCTTTCCGTTACGCAAATACAGCAACAATGACCGCAACGCGCTGATGTACGGTGCCGGTCACGGCGGCATCGAAGCTCTGATCATCCTCGGCAGCAGCATGATCAACAATCTGCTGTATGCCTCAATGATCAACCGGGGAACGATCGGCGACCTGCTTTCAACACTCGATCCGGCACAGCAGCAGCAGTTGCTGGGAGTGATCGGCACGATGACCTCCTCCCCTTCCTATGTCTTTCTGCTCGGCGCGGTCGAAAGGATCCTGGCCGTTACCCTGCATATCTGTCTGTCTGTTTTCGTCTTCTACGCCGTGAAGCGAAAGGAACCGAAGCTTTTCCTGCTGGCATTATTGTTCCATTTCCTGCTTGACGCTGTGACCGTGATCCTGAGTTCGGTATTTACTTCGCTCGTCCCTGTTGAGATCTGTCTCGCGTTCATGGTAGCTGTTATCGCTTATATCGCAAGAAAAGTCTACAGGGAGGCAAAGAACGCCGCTCAGCAGACCACCGTTTAAATGAAAATAAAAAAAGGCTCTTTGAGATAACGTGTGTATGTGTACCTGCTTTGAGATATTGTGTGTAG
>JAUNQE010000111.1:0-1815 GCA_030536365.1 Erysipelotrichaceae bacterium
TACAGCGCCTACGAGACACAGCTCGAGGCATACAAGAGGCAGCAGTCTGATATACGCTCACAGGTCATTTCCCTCCAGGCAAGGATAGCAGACCGGCAGCAGTATTACTCCAAATCTGTGAAGATGCAGCTGGATCCCACCGCATGTCCGCAGGCGTTCGTAGAGATCAATATCGACGTGCCTGAAGCGAGCGCGTCCATCCCGAGCGAGAGCAAGACAGGTATATACAAACTGACTTCTATCATGAAGGCGTATTATGACGATATCCTGTTCGGCACCGCGACCAAGGAACTGGCTGACAAATACGGCATGGAAGTTCCCTATTTTTCTGAGCTGATCTATCCGATGTATGATTATTATACCAGCAGCATCAGGATTCAGGTGCGGTATACGGATGAGGAGACGGCGGGAAAGATCCTCGACGACGTTCTGGAGATCATGCAGAGAAAGACTGACACTTACAGGGAGATCTTCGGAGATTTCGACTTCAATATCTACATCAAAGACACTGTTACGATCCCCGACTTTGACCTCAGCACGAACCAGATGCAGAAGGCCACGGAACTCACAACACTGCAGAACGCGGTCAATAACGCGATCAATTCCCAGGCCAACCTGACGATCCCCAATCCCGTGAAGCCTTATTCGAGGAAACAGCTCCTCAAGGACGGCATCAAATTCGCGATCGTCGGCGGGATCGGCGGCTGCTTCCTGATGCTCCTGTTCCTGATGTGTGCGGCGATCATGCGCGGCAAGATCTTCACGCCCGATGAGATCGACGGTGCATATGGCCTCAGGAACCTGGCTTCCTTTGCTTACGGGAATACCGGGCGGCTCCAGGAGGATATCGATCACGCGCTTGCCCAGATCGAGTACATGGCACCGTCTGCTGATGGGAAAAGGATCGCGCTGGTCGGGACAGTGGGGGACAAAAAGCTGGCTGCCATGCGCAAACTCCTGTCGGACAGACAGGCGCTGGTCAAGGATCCTGAGACTGTATTTACTTTTTCCGCGGTGCCGCAGATTCTGTCTGACGCGGCTGCGCTGCGCGTCCTGCGTAAGTTTGACGGCTATATTCTGGTGGAGGAAGTCGGGAAGTCCGAGTATAGATCCGTACAGAAAGAAGTACTTCTTCTTACGGAAACAGGGAAAGAGATTTTGGGAACTATATATATATAAAAAATAGTGATGTATATGATAATGAACAAAAATTGAGTCAAAAAGCCAAAATTCACCATTATTATTTTGGCTTTTTGGCTTATAATTATAGAAATCATTTTTTTGAAACTATTGTTAATGAAAGGGGAGTCACAATGTTTGGTGCTAAGCAGTTGAATAGCATTGCAGCCGGCCACTACAAGAATACGGCCGGCTGCGCGACGGAAGTGATGCCGGTCCCTGAGATCGTCAAGATTTCCATGTCGCAGAACATCGGTGCACCGTGCAAGCCGCTTGTGAAAAAGGGGGACGCTGTAAAAGTCGGTCAGAAGATCGGAGATACAGATGCGTTCCTCCATGTTCCGGTTCATGCAAGCGTATCAGGCGTGGTACAGGGCATCGAGACACAGAGGAACGCAATGGGCGGTTATGACACGCTTGTTGTAATCGAGTCAGACGGAAAACAGGAAACAGATCCTTCGATCGCACCGCCGCAGTACAATGATCAGCCGGGTTTTGTACAGGCAGTGAAAGAGAGCGGTCTGGTAGGCCTCGGCGGGGCAAGCTTCCCCACATGGCTGAAGTTCAATCCCAAGAACCTGGGCGAACCCATGACGCTGATCATCAACGGCGCCGAGTGTGAGCCTTTTATCACTT
>JAUNQE010000111.1:1825-2193 GCA_030536365.1 Erysipelotrichaceae bacterium
ATCGCACGATGCTTGAAGAGACCCAGAACGTTATCGACGGTGCGCTGGAGATCATGAAATGGCTTGGTTCCGAGGAGTGCTTTATCGGAATCGAAGACAACAAGCAGGATGCGATCGACCGCTTTGACAAGCTTCTCGCTAAACAGGGTATCTCCAAGATCAAGACATTTCCGCTTCAGGCCAGATATCCGAAGGGAGCAGAGCGTGTCCTGATCTATGAAGTTACCGGCAAGACCTGTAACGCCGGCGTTCTTCCCGCAGATCTTGGATGTATCGTCAGCAATGTTACATCCGTAGCCTTCCTCGGGCAGTATCTCAAAGACGGCATGCCGCTTATTTCCAAACGCGTTACGATCGATGGTGATGCA
>JAUNQE010000068.1 GCA_030536365.1 Erysipelotrichaceae bacterium
TAGAAAAAGTGAACCTCCTTATTGGTTGGTCCAACTTTAGGGGTTCACTTCACAAGGAAGTTTTTTCTATTCTGCGTTTTTTTCAGTAGCCGGCAGCAGCGAGAGATCTTCTTCCAGAACATCTTCCGCAAACGCAAAGGCTTCTGTCAGATAGTGCTCGGTCAGTTCAAGACCGACATCGAAGAGCTTGGCATTGATCGTATAGATCTCCCCCAGCAGTTTTCGGATCGCCCCGGGCGAATGGTCGCCGCTTTCAATGAAGTTCAGGTTCAGTTCTCTTCGGACAGCGTTATCCGCTTTTACATAAAGGTTGAAGTTGGGATCATCGCTGCGGAGGTTGCCTTCTCCGGAGTAGCTTGCGATCAGCTTCCGGGTATTATGGAACCAGTAGTTCATCGAGGCGATCTGCAGCACTTCCTTATGGAAGCTCATGATCTGGGGGTCCGTGTAAAGATGTGTATAATACACAGCCAGTACATGCAGATGGCGTTCCGCCGGATGTTCAAACTGTTTTTTCGAATCGACGAAAACGATGACCCGATGCATGTAATCGCTGTAGATATCCTTTAAAAGATCACTTTTCTTCGGGTAATGGTAGGTAAAAGTGCCGGGCATCGTCTCGGCTTTTTCGCATATACGGGATACACTCGTATTTTTAAACCCATTTTCGTAAAACAGTTCTCTTGCAGAATCCAGGATATGCTGCTTCGTCTCTACGCCTGTTTTGTACACAACACAATTATAGCACAATAATTTCGTATATTTTTCATTTTATACGGTTTTATTCTCGGATTTGTGGTATGATGAAACTGTCAATATCGTATATATAAATATTTATACGAATTTATAGTTATAGGAGGACCCATAATGGAAATCAAAACCGTCTCAGTAGGACCTATCACCAACTTCTACGCCGTCGTCGAAAACGGCAAAACGATGCTGATCGATACAGGCTGCTACCTGAACCAGCCGGGCTGGACACTAAAGACCGTTATGTCCGGCATCGATCTCTCCTCCGTCTCCCTGATCGTACTGACACACGGTCATATGGACCATGCCGGCGGCATCCACCATGCCAAAGCGATCACCGGAGCACCGGTCATGGCGCATCCGGACTGCGCGAACTTCATCAATACCGGTAAGTTCACCTGGTATGTTCCGCGCAACGAACTCGGCCAGGCTTTCTATGATAATATCGCCGCACCGGCACCGGTCGATGTTCCGGAACCCGTTGCGATCGATATCCCGGTCACCGAAGAGACCGATCTTCATCCCTACGGTTTCAGCGGCAAAGTCATCCTGACGCCCGGACATACGCTCGATGCGATCTCGGTCGTCATGGACAGCGGCGAATGCTTCGTCGGTGACACTGTTCTCGATCCGTTCGGTCAGGGCATCTGCACCTTCGCTGTTCTCTCGTTAGACAATGAAGCGCTGAAGGAAAGCGGCCAGAAACTTCTGGATGCCGGCCTGAAGACCGCGTACTCCGGACACGGTGGTCCGTTCACCAGAGAGCAGGTCGAAGACGCATTCTTCAATCTGAAAGATCATAACGGTTAAACAGCAGCCGCATATTTGCTGCCAAAAGCTTCTTGCGGATCCCGCAAGGGCTTTTCTTAATACCGAAAGGAGTTTTCATGTCAAACGCACTTGGTATATTCGGCCTGATCCTCGGTCTGGCCGTGCTCTCTGTTCTGATCTATAAACGTGTTCCTGCAGTACTGGCGGCACTGACGGCTACTGCTGTCGTCGCCCTGTTCAATCTGCTCGAGCCCTGGACTGCGCTGACAACCCTCTTCAACGGGATCGGTTCGACTTTCGGGACATATTTCCCGGTATTCTTCTTCGCGACGGTCTACGGCAAGCTGATGTCTGATACCGGCTGTGCCAACGCGATCGCCGATTACTTCATCAAACTGTTCGGTGAGGGAAGCGTCATTCTTGTCATCTCCGTTACGACAGCGCTGCTCGTCTACGGCGGAGTTACCGCGATGGTCGTCGCCTTTACCGTCTTCCCGCTGGGCGTCTCTCTCTGTCGAAGAGCGAACATCTCGAAAAAGCTCCTGCCGGCGATCATCCAGCTGGGCCAGGCAACTTTCGCCCTGACAGCCCTTCCCGGAACGCCACAGCTCAACAACATCATCCCGACGAGTTACCTGGGGACAACTTCCACCGCTGCCCCGGTGCTCGGTCTGATCGCTACCGCCATCATGTTCGGTCTCGGATATTTTTATCTGAAACACGAAGTCAGAAAAAGTCAGGAACGCGGAGAAGGATTCGATGAAGCGTCCCTGCGTCCGGGAAGCGTGTCAGAGCTTTCCGGCGAAGAACTCCCAAAACCTTTCCTGGCATTCCTGCCGATCCTTCTCCTTATTGTCTTATATATGCTGTTTGAACGGCTCACTCTTGGCGGTTACAGCCTCAAGCAGTTCAACTCCTTCGCGCCGGTATGCACTGCCATGATCGTCGCGATCCTCTACCTTCTGATCCTGGGAACGGCTTCCGGAAGAAAGGACACTGTCATCGCTTCCGTAAAGAGAAGTTCGGGCGAATGGATCGGTCCGCTGCTCAGCTTTTCCATCGTTGTCGGGTTTGGCAGAGTCATTGCCTCCACAGACGGTTATGCCGCGCTCGTCAACGCCGTCACCGGCATGCAGATGAGCCCGTATCTCTCTGCAGCCCTCTCCGTTACCCTGCTTGCCGGGGTAACCGGAAGCGCTTCGGGCGGTATCAATATCGCCTTAAGTTCGGAACAGCTGGTCGCCAGCTGGACCTCCAAACTTTCCACCCCGGCACAGCTCGGTGCGCTGCACCGGATCATCTCTGTCTCGTCCTGCGGTCTGGATTCCCTTCCGCACTGCGGCGGGATCCTGGCGACGCTTGATGTCTGTCAGGAAAGCCATGCGACTTCCTACAAATACATCTTCGTGATCACCGTCATTTTCACTTTGGTTGCTGCGGCCGTGCTTGTTGCTCTTGCAAGTCTCGGCTTCACAATGTGAGACTTTACCTGCTACCGTCTCACTGTGCCGGCTTCCCCTGGCCGGCTTTTTTTGGTTCAGTTGAATAAAACGTGGTTCAGCGTGGACGCTGGTACTGAACCTGAGTAAACCGTTAAATAAAACGTGGATTCATAAAATGTCGTCCACGTTTAATTTAAGGGAACCCATTAACCTCACAACGGCAACATAGCCGTTTTTTTCTTTCACTTACAAACGAGTCTACAAAAAACTGTACGTAGTAAAACGTACAGTTTTGATCGATCGTTTTTTTAATTAGGATAGTTCTCGATGCCTTCCAATTTCCTTTTCAGTTTTTTATCGAAAGTCAAAACTTTTGCGCCTTTCACGTTGCAACAGGCCGCAAGGAAGCAATCCGGAAAGTCAAGTTTCGGTTTTTCGAGATAATACGAAAGAGCTTTATCGATCAATTCGTATTCGAAGTACTCTATACAATCATAGGAGCTTCGAATAGCCGCGACAGCGCATTCGCATCCGGCAAAATCAGATCTTCATTTTGTATATTTCAGGTCCAGTGCCTCATGATATAGATCTTCTTCTTTGCCCACTAGTTCCGCTTTCGCGTATTTTGAAAGCGTGCCTGCTCCGGCATGCTTCTTCAGTGTATCTGCAGTTTCTCTCAGACGATAATAAGAAGCCATCTCGTTATACATGTCTACCGAAATGATCACTGCCTCAGCTTCATTATTCTTAACGATCATTACAACATCATTGTTCTTTTTAACGTTTTCGATCACTTTGCCTGCTTGTCCTTTGTTCAGCGAACTGATCGGCACCAGTTGCGGAAGTCTTTCCATGTTTATATCCTCCGCTTATATTATATCATTTAAACATATTTATCGCTATATTTATCTATATTTTTATCGTTTTATAAGGTAATAAAAACTGCTCTCTGTTTTACAACAGGATGAGCAGTTCGTTTTTTATTCGCTCGGCATTGTTCCTTCCGCCGGTTCGGCTTTTTGGATCATGCGCTTGCATTTGCGTTCGAATTCGCGTCTCTCCATCATGACAACGGCTCCGCAGCCCTGGCATTTGATCTTGATATCCGCGCCCATGCGGATGATCTTCCAGGTCTTTGCCTTATGACAGGGATGTTCCTTCTTCATTTCGACGATATCGTCAAGTCCGTAATTCTCGATCATTCAGCATTCCTCATCAGATAGGCTTTCGCCGTATTCTCCAGCAACATCGTGATCGTCATCGGTCCGACACCTTTCGGGACCGGTGTGATCGCGCGGCATTTTTCTTTGACATTCTCAAAATCCACATCTCCGCAGAGCTTGCCGTCGACCCGGTTCACACCGACATCCACGACACAGGCGCCTTCCTTGATGTAGTCCGCTGTGATGAAGCGCGGTTTCCCGATCGCGACGACCAGGATATCCGCTTTGGAGGCGATCTCCGCCAGATCCTTCGTGCGGGAATGACAGACGGTGACTGTGCAGTTCTCGTTCAGCAGCAGTTTGGTAAGCGGCATGCCGACGAGCTTGCTGCGGCCGATGATGACCGCGTTCTTTCCGCAGAGCTCCTCGCCCATCTCTTTCAGCAGGGCAACGACGCCCTGGGCGGTGCAGGGAACAAATCCGTCCTTCTCTCCCAGAAACAGTTTTCCGGTATTGACCGGATGCAGACCGTCCACATCCTTGGAAGGATCGACCGCGTGCAGGATCTTCTTTTCATTCAGACCCTGCGGCAGCGGCAGCTGGACGATGATGCCGTCGATACTGTCGTCATGATTCAGATCACAGACCGCCCGCAGCAGCTCTTCTTCACGGACGTCTTCCGGATACTTCTGCAGCAGGAAGTCCATTCCGACTTCCTCACAGGCTTTGCCCTTTCCCTTGACATAGGAAAGCGACGCCGGGTTGTCGCCGGCTAAAATGATCGCCAGTTTCGGTTTCCGTTTGAATTCCGGGCCGAGCAGTTTTTCCTTCAGCTCGCCTTTCAGACGTAGTGACAGTTCTGAACCATAAACAACACGCATATTATTCTCCTTCCAGCCAGATCGTGACCGGACCGTCATTGACGAGCGCGATCTTCATATCGGCGCCGAAAATGCCGGTCCTGACCTGCAGGCCTTCTTCCCGCAGGCACTGATTGAAATAATCGTAGAGCTTAATGGCTTCCGGACCGCCGAGAGCCCGGACGAAGCTGGGGCGGTTGCCCTTGCGGGCATCCCCGTAAAGCGTGAACTGGGAGATCGAGAGGATCTCGCCGTTCACCGCATGGATATCCAGATTCATCTTCCCCTCTTCATCGGAGAAGACGCGCAGTTTTGCTACTTTCTGCGCCATTTTTTTCGCGACCGCCTCGTTGTCGTCGACGGAGAATCCGACCAGCAGCATATAGCCCGGTCCGATCTCGGAGATCCGTTTCCCGTCAACGGTGCAGGAGGCTTCGCTGACACGCTGGACCGTCAGTCTCATCAGCTGATCAGAGATCCTGCCGGCAGCGGTGATGTCAGGACTTCGACTTCTTCCTCGCCCTTTTCGTTGAAGCGGGAAGCAGTCAGGATCATGCCCTGAGATTCGATCCCGCGCAGCTTGCGCGGCGCCAGATTCAGGACAGCGCAGACGTTCTTTCCGATCAGGTCTTCCGGCTTGTAGAACTTCGCGAGACCGGAAACGATGGTACGTTCCTCGCCGCCGAAGTCGAGCTTGAAGACGAGCAGCTTGTCTGCTTTCGGATGCGCCTCACAGCTTAAGACAGTACCGACACGCAGTTCGAGCTTGGCGAAATCATCATAGTTGATCTCCGGCAGATGTTCGATCGCGGGCTGCGCCGGAGCAGCTTCTTCTTCCTTCTTCTCTTCCATCTGCTTTAATACCGCGTCGAGATCCTTTCTTTCGAAGAGGGTCTCCGGAGCGTCGGTAACGGTATTTCCGGAAGGATAGAGTCCGAAACGGTCCATCTCCTCCAGCGGACGTTTTGTTGTATTCAGCTGTTTGAGGATCGCTGCGGATGTTTCCGGCATAAAGCTTTCAAGCAGCGAAGCACCGATCGTGATCGCTTCGGTCAGATTGTACATGACGGTGCGTAAGCGGTCAGCCTTTGCCTCGTCCTTGGCCAGGATCCACGGTTCGGTCTCATCGATGTATTTGTTGCAGCGGCGGAAGATCGTGAATACCGCGTCAAGGGCGTCTGCGACACGCAGCTCATCCATCTTGGCAGAGCAGGTCTTCACTGCTTCAAGGACTGTATTCTTCAGGTCTTCGTCGACTTCCCCGGTCACGCCGGCGTCAGTGACGACACCCTTGAAATACTTGTTGGTCATGGAGATCGTACGCTTGACGAGGTTGCCCAGGATATTCGCCAGCATCGTGTTGTAGCGTTCGACCATCAGTTCCCAGGAGATGACACCGTCGTTATCGAACGGCATCTCATGGATGACGAAGAAACGGACCGCGTCGACACCATAGAGGTCAACGAGGTCATCGGCATAGATGACATTGCCCTTGGATTTGGACATCTTGCCGTCTGCCTGCAAGAGCCACGGATGACCGAAGACCTGTTTCGGCAGCGGTTCGTCCAGAGACATCAGGAAGATCGGCCAGTACAAGGTATGGAAACGGATGATATCCTTACCGATCAGATGCAGATCGGCCGGCCAGTATTTGTGATAGAGCTCGCCATGATTTCCGTCCGCGTCGTATTCAAGACCGGTGATGTAGTTCGTTAAGGCGTCGAGCCAGACATAGACGACATGGTTCGGGTCGAAGTCGACCGGGATGCCCCACTTGAAGCTTGTACGGGAAACGCAGAGATCCTGCAGACCCGGCTTCAGGAAGTTGTTGACCATCTCGTTCTTACGGGAGACCGGCTGAATGAATTCCGGATGTTCCTCGATGTGCTTCATCAGGCGGTCAGCGTATTTGGACATGCGGAAGAAGTAAGCCTCCTCCTTGGCCTTGCGGACCGGACGGCCGCAGTCCGGGCAGACGACGGTGCCGTCTTCGAGTTTCTTGACCTGGGAATCGGTCCAGAAAGACTCATCCGGTGTGCAATACCAGCCTTCGTACTGGGATTTATAGATATCGCCCTTGTCGTACATCTTCTTGAACATCTTCTGGACCTGCTTCTCGTGGTAAGGATCCGTTGTCCTCTGGAAGCGGTCATAGGAAGTGTTCATCAGATCAAAGATGCGCTTGATCTCGGCGACAGTCTTGTCGACATATTCTTTCGGGGTCATGCCGGCTGCGACGGCTTTTTCCTCGATCTTCTGACCGTGTTCATCGGTGCCGGTCTGGAAACGGACATCATACCCCTGGAAACGTTTATAGCGGGCAATGGCGTCCGCCAGAATGATCTCATAGGTGTTGCCGATGTGCGGTTTGCCGGAGGCATACGCGATCGCAGTGGTAATGTAATAGGGTTTTTTCTCGCTCATAATAAAACCTCGTTAACTCTTTCGTTACGCGCTAATTGTATCATTTTCGCTATTGTAAAGAAAGACAGTGCAAGCCCCGGAATGGTTTTCCGGGCAAAAGAAAAGATCGCTCCTTCGCGCGTTAGGAACGATCTCTTCCGTTACCGTACTACAGACTTGATTTGTTGTTCATCAGCTCGTATCCGATATTCTGAATCTGTCAGCCGGCAACTGTGATGAAGAATGGAATCCCGATCTTAACCCATTTTTCTTTTCATGCTTGTTCTACGTTTGGAAATACTTTCCCGGTCTCTAAATAATTATCAGCAGACTTTTTTTCTAACAATTTCTCCGGGTTTCCGATCGTGATTCTGGGCGTCTTTATCTGTTTTTTTCAAATAAGGACTTTATTTATTGTAGCGTGCCCATTGGTCTGTACCTTTCGATTGAATTGTACAACCGCCCTTTCTTCACCCTCATATTAACAGACCCGTTTTTATATACAAGTCTGTTATTTAAAATTTTTTCATAGTATAATGATAGTTGTGGGGTCAATAGATCCTTTTTATTTACGCAAAACGCAG
>JAUNQE010000019.1:0-3077 GCA_030536365.1 Erysipelotrichaceae bacterium
CGATGGGACAAAATCATTTTGGAATGCGAGGGACATTTTCTTTTTGGAATCACATTTTCTTTGTTTTCCTGATTTAGCCACATTCAGGAGTGGTAAAATAAAAAAAGATGAAAACGAAACATCTTATGAAACTCGACCTGCTGCGTGTGATCCTGGCAGCGGCTGTTTTTCTTTTTCATATCGGACTGCTTCCGGGCGGTTATCTGGCCGTCCCTGCCTTTTTCACTCTGAGTGCCTTTCTTTCAGCGAATTCCCTCCTGAAAGAAAAGAATATCTCCTTAAAGGATCATTATCTGCACCGTCTGAAAAAGCTTTATCTGCCCCTTTTGGCAGTCGCTTTCGTATGCGTGGCCGTATTCTCCGGCGAAAGATTCAACTGGATCGAAATGAAGCGGGAGACGCTTTCGGTCCTTTTCTCCTGCAACAATTACTGGCAGCTGAAGGCGAATCTCGATTACTTCACCCGTCATATCGCCTCGCCCTTCATGCATCTGTGGTTCATCGCGATCCTGGTGCAGCTGGAACTGCTGCTTCCCCTGTTTGTCCTGCTTTTAAGGAAATGCGCGAGATCCCTTTCCCGGATCGCGCCGCTTCTCCTTTGTCTGATCCTGATCTTCGCGTCCTATATCGTCTTCCTTCTGCAGCTGCGCAAGGGCGGAATGATGCAGGCCTATTACGGGACATTCGCCCGCTGTCACGCCTATCTGCTCGGTGTCCTGCAGGCCTTCTTCGTACATCTGATCGGCCGTCCGGGCTTCCGCGAAAAGAAGACCGCCGATCTTCTTTATTTCGTCTATCTCGCCGTTCTGGCGGTATTCTTCATCTTTGTCGATGCCGCTTCGCCGTTCTTCGCAGTCGCGATGATCCTGTCTTCCCTGATCTGCATCCGTATGACGGACTACGCGGTTCTGGGAAGCGAGACTCTCTTCGGAGAAAACCTCGATGCGGTGATCCTGCTGCTGGCAAAGATCAGCTACGAATTCTATCTTGTTCAGTATCCCTGGATCTTCTTTTTCCAGAACACCTCGCTCCCCGCAGTCCTGCAGAATGTCCTCGTGTTCCTGCTGACCCTTCTCTCTGCCCTCTTCCTGCATGTCGCGTTCGATCTGCGTAAAGGAAAGACAAGGATCGTGCAGCTTGCCCTGTGTCTGTTGCTGACGCTCGTTTCCCTTTTCGGCGGCTACACCTGGCTGAAAGCGGAAGACCACAGCGAACAGACCGAGGAAATGAAGCAGAAGATGGAAGAGAGCCGGCAGCTGATCGAACAGAAGAACAGCGAATACTACAACAATGTGGCGATGCAGGAAGAAGAACGCCGGCGTTTCGTTGAAGGCATGGAAAACAAGGAGGAAGCGGTAAGCGAACTGCTGAAGCAGCTTCCGGTCACCGCGATCGGTGATTCGATCATGCTGGACCTCGTCGACCAGCTCTACCAGCGTTTCCCGAACATGTATATCGACAGCGAGATCTCGCGCGATCTGTACACCGGAAACAAGGTCCTTCAGGAATTGAAGGATCAGGGAAAACTGGCGGACATCATCCTGCTCTCCCTTTCGGTCAACGGCGATTACCGTGAAAAATACTGCGAGGAACTGATGGAGATCGCGGACGGCCGGGAAGTGTTCTGGATCGATGCGGTCGGACCGGATGATCCGAACTTCAATGAACGCTTTACGGAATTCGCGAAGAACTATGACAACCTGCATATCGTCGAATGGGTCAAGGCTTCCCGCGGTCATCCCGACTACTTCTATTACGATCAGATCCACGTCATCGGCGCAGGTGTCCCTGCCCTGGCACAGGAGATCTACGATACTGTTTATAATTACTTCTATCTGAAATACGGGGATATCAGCCAGGAATTTCTGGACAAGCAGGCCGAGGAAGCGCGCAAGCGCATCGCCTTCTACGGCAACGACGCTCTGATCAATGCTTATGAGACTTTAAGCGGCGCGTATCCGGGCGCCCTGTACAACGCCAAGGAATACGATTACGAGCTTCTCTATGAGGAGATCGAAGAAAAGGTGAATGCGAATACGCTTGAGTACCGTCTCGTCTTCCTGTTCGATAAACAGGCCGGACTGAACGAGAAAAACTACCGCAAGCTCATGGAACTCTGTCAGGGACATGAGGTCTACATCATCAGTCTCGCGAAGAAAAAACCGGAAGTCGAAAACGCTACGGTCCTTGATTTCTACGCGGAGACCAAGACGCATCCGGAATATCTGCTGAAAGACAGAGTCCACCTGAGTGAGGAAGGAAACAAAGCATTGACTGCAAGCCTGCAGACACTCTTACAGCCATAACATAAAACAGAGGCATACCTCTGTTTTTTAATTGCAATAAATGATCTGAAGTATCAGCGGAGCTGCAGCACGCCCAGAACGATCAGGAATTCGCCCAGGAGATACAGCAGCATGACCAGGAAATGCTTCCTGAAGACGACCTCCGGCTTTTTATAATAACGCACCAGGAAAAGAAAGCAGTCGGATCCAAAGAACAGCAGCGCGCCGATAAAAGCGATCAGAGCTCCGCTGCTGCGGTTCTGCGCGAGCTGCACCAGGGCAAAGAGGTTCATTGTTGAATTGCACAGCATATAGAAATACATCAGCGGCAGCATCTTCTTCGGCGTCGTCGGCCGGATCAGATGGATGATCAGGAAGGAGATGCCGTAATACAGCAGCGCTGCCGGGATCACCAGCATCAGCGGTGCGGTCTTCAGGTCGATGTTATGCAGATAGGTCAGGATGAAGAAGATGTGGGAAAGGATGAAACTGATGCCTCCGTAGGTGAACCAGTTATGTCCCTTCGGGATCAGAAGAAGATCGCCCAGCCAGCTGAAAAAGAGCGCCATCACCAGATAATAATCGAGGTCTCTGGCGGCCAGGATATAATACAGCAGCAGCAAAAGCAGAAGATAAGGCTTTGTCCTCGCCCTTTTCTCCGCGTCGTCATGATAGCTGTGGTAAAGATGAATGATGCTGTAAGCTGCAAACAGGATCAGGCTTGCGGTCTTCATGTTTCCTCCTTATCCGGCGGATCCATATCCTGCCTTCATTATAACAAAAAGCCGCAGT
>JAUNQE010000019.1:3177-21426 GCA_030536365.1 Erysipelotrichaceae bacterium
TTCAGGATCGCGATGATCTGACCGTTCTCGAGGACCGATACCTCTGCCGGAGCTTCGGATGCCGGCAGGAAACGGGGAGCGTTAAGATGCACGAGCAGCGCTGTCAGAAGGACTGCCGCTGTGAGGAAGGACAGAAGCAGATTCCGGATCTGCTGACGGGAAAAGAGTTCCTTTACGAGCCGGTAACTGCTGTCGGTGATCTCTTTCACCTCTTCTGCCGGGAGCGCGTCCGGGATCTTCTCCCCGTGCAGCAGCTCCGCCACACTGACATCCAGTTTCTCTGAAAGCTCCTCCAGACTGCCGATATCCGGAAAACCGCGGCCGGTCTCCCAGCGGGATACGGCCTTGTCGGAAATATGCAGCTGTTCAGCCAGCTGTGCCTGGGTCCATCCTTTTTCCTTGCGCAGCTTCGCAATGAAGCTGCCTGTTTTTTCTGTGTTCATGGTTTTACCTCCGCTTTCAGCCTAGGCCTCTCCGCTCAAAGAGTCACCCTATGCTGCGTAGAGTTATCAAAAAAGCGTCTTTTCGGTAAAGACGCTTACTGTTTCATTGCCTGATCGAACTGCAGACGGTCGATCTCCTTGGCAACAACGATCAGGCGCAGGTCCGGACGGTTCAGAACACAGGTCTGCAGTGTCAGGATCGAATCATCCGCGTCGAAATCGATGCCGGTGAATTCCGCGTCGTAGCCGGTCCCTTCCTGATCGATATCAAGACCCGGATCGTTGACAGAAACGTTGATCGCATCCTTATAGGCTTCCAGATATTCCGGAGTGAAGTTCTCGAGGTAATACTGCTGTTCATCTTTCGTATAGACGTAGTCCTTGTAGGCTTCGTCATATTCCAGACTGCAGAGGTAAACGGAAGCGACCTGATAGCGGCGCACCTCATCCTCAAGCAGCAGCGCGATGTATTTGTTTTCCTCGTAGTTGTCCTTATCGCGCAGGACATGCAGCGGGGTGAACATCTGGTTGCGTTCCGGATCGTATTCCGGATACATGTAATGGCCGTAGATCACGGTGTTATGGTCTTCAGGCGTATCGCCGTCCTTCTTGTAATGGATACGGTAGTCAAGGAAACAGGTGCCGCCCAGAGCATAATCGCCGGTCTTCCAGTCGGTGCGCAGATAGGTATCGTTCGTTTCACCCTGCACGATCGGCTGATCGATCAGACCGGATTCAAAGCGCAATGTCCCGATATAGTCCGGGTTGACTGCTTCATTCTCCCGGAACTTCTTCTCATTCCAGTCATAGTATTCCCCGGCTGTCACGGTCTTTACCGGTTCAGGAGTATTTTCGCCCGGAGCCGGTGCCGGTTCAGCCGGTTTATGGAAGATCGCCAGCAGTAAAACCGCGGAGATTGCGATCACCGCCAGCGAAAGAATCAGGATCTTTTTGTTCGTCTTATTCATCATTCTCCTCTGATGAAGTAGGTATAATACTCATCGTATGTAAGTCCGCTGGCTTTGACGGCTTCCGCGATATCGCCGACATAACGGAAATGCCAGGCCTCATAGGTATAACCGGTGATCTCCTCCTTGCCGTCAGGATAACGGAGGATGAATCCGAAGCGGGCAGCGTTTTCCGCCAGCCATTTTGCCTCCGCGGTATTCTCGAATGTCGCGAAGTTGCTGGAAGAAGTCAGGATATCCACGGTCAGACCGGTCTGATGATCGGAAAAACCGGGGCGTGCGGAATAGCGGTCAGCCGCTTCCACACCGTCATTGCGGACATAGTTGTTGTATAAACTGACCTGCTTATCGTAGGAACGGTAAGCGGAAGTGATGTAGAAATTCAGACCTTCGGCGAGCGCTGCCTCATACATGCGGATATAGGCATCCATCGCCGGCTTGCGCAGCGAGGTCTGCACGCCGTATTTGGCTTCGATCGGCACCATATCCTCCGGCACATAGCCGTCCGGGAAATGATAGTACTTGTTCGCCTGCACATAGATCCCCTTTTCAGGATCATTTTCAACGGCGTCCTCATAAGGTCTTTTGTAGCAGTCAGCGTTCACGAACTCCACGGTAGCGCGGACAGTCTCCTTGGGATGTTCGAGATACAGGGAAGCGCGGCTGACAAGGAAATACGGATCGTGGCTGAGTTCCAGAAGGCGTTCATAGTTCTCCGCGTTCACGATCCCCTGATTGACCAAAGGGACCACAAAATGCGGCCCCAGGTCGTAGTATTGCAGATATTCTTCGAGCTTTGTTTCATCGAAGGCAGCGATGGACTGCAGCTGTGTCAGACGGTAATCCGGTTTCTCAGTCTGTACAGGTTCCTCTGAAGGAACCGGTGTCGGTTCCGGCGCGCCGGCAGTGCAGCCGCTGCAGAAAAGAAGCAGTGCCAGAAGCAGAAAGAGCTTCCGCATCATTTATTCTTCGATAGCCCCGAGAGCGATCTTCATCATACCGGTGAAGGAACTCTGACGCTCTTCTGCGGTAGTCTCCTCATGTGTGATCATCGAGTCGGAGACAGTCAGCAGGCAGGCAGCCTTCTTGCCGGTAACTTTCGCGTTGTGGAATAAAGCGAAGGATTCCATCTCGGCAGCGACACAGCCGTTGTCGAGCAGGGTCTGGAAACGTTCTTCAAAGACAGAGGGATCATAGTAGAAGACATCGCCGGAAGAAACAGTGCCTTCCTGCATCTCGATGCCTAATTCCTCCGCGGACTTCTTCAGACGTTCGACCAGTTCCGGTGTCGGACGCTGGATCTTTTCGGTATCACCGGACTGCAGATAGGCATAGGTGGATTCCGAGAAAGCGCCGGTAACGTTCAGGACATCATAGATCTTGAGATCCTTGTTCATGGAACCGCAGGAACCGACACGGATGATGCTTTCAACACCATACTGGGTATAGAGCTCATAGGAATAGATACCGATGGACGGCATACCCATACCGGAGCCCATGACAGATACGCGTTTTCCCTCGTATGTGCCGGTATAACCGAACATATTGCGGACGGTGTTGAACTGGACCGGATCCTTCAGGAAGGTCTCAGCGATGAATTTGGCGCGCAGCGGATCTCCCGGCATCAGGACGGTCTTTGCGATCTCGCCATAACTGGCCTGGTTGTGTGGTGTTGGCATTATTTTTTCCTCCCGTAACTCTGTAAGATATTTGTATCGAAGGAGAAGACCTTCTTCTCTCTTTCACTCTTGCGTTTCAAGGCGTTGTCGATCAGGACATCACATTCCTGGTCAAAGCCCATGCCGGTCTCCTGCCAGAGATAGAAGGCCAGGGAACCCGGGATCGAGTTGATCTCATTGACATAGACTTTTCCGTCAGCGCGGTCGATCATGAAGTCGATACGGACACAGCCGTGCGCTTCCAGAGCTTCAAAAGCCTCAAGAGCGTACTTGCGGATCTCCGCTTCGGTCTCCGGGGGAAGATCGGCCGGGACTTTACGGCCGGCCGAAGCCATGCCCTTGCTGGCGCCGCCCTTTGCCGGGGCTTTGACAGCGCCCTTTGTTTTCGAAGACTTGGAGCCGCCGAGGTATTTCTTGTCAAAAGTCAGGAAAGCGTCATCCTTCATGACTTCTTCGATCGCGGATGTTTTTGCCTCCTTCAGGGAACCGATCACGGAGCAGTTGACTTCTTTAAGATCCTTGACCATCGCCTCAACGGCAAGCTTGAAATCATATTTTCCGGCTTCATGGACCTTATCGGCGAACTCCTCCTCGTTATGGATGATTTCGATACCGATACTGGAGCCGAGGTTGGCCGGCTTGACGATCAGCGGGAAACCGAGGGCTTTCGCCTTCTCCAGGTATTCCGCCTGACGGTTCTCGAATTCACTGACCTTGATCTGGAACCAGGGAACGATCGGGATGTGGTGGTATTCCAGGATCTCCTTCATGATGACTTTATCCTGGCCGACTGCCGAACCGATGACGGAACTCGAGGTATACGGGAGATCCATCATTTCCAGAAGTCCCTGCAGGGTTCCGTCCTCACCGCCGGTGCCGTGCATGACCGGGAAAGCAACGTCGATCTCCTGCTCATAATGCTTGAAGAGACTGTCCTTCACCGCATGCAGGAAGACGTGGTTTCCGTCCTTGACAAGGCTGACCTTGCGCAGTTTGGAAACGAGATCGTTAAGATCGGTGTAATTGCTGAGATCGAATAAAAGGTCGCCGGTATACATATCCTTGTTTTTCGCAATATATACCGGGATCACATCATATTTATCTTTATTCAGGGCCTGAATGACCTGGTTCGCACTGATACAGCTGACTTCGTGCTCGCAGGACTGGCCGCCGAAAAATACTGCAACTCTAATTTTCATACTGTTGCCTCCATTGCTTTCATTATAGCCAAATTACTTAAGGAATGCATCCGGCAGGTCGTTTTCGATCAGGATCGTATCCTGCGGGGTGAAACGGGAATAGACAAGTCCGAAAGCTTCCTTCATCGTGCCGCAGCAGCTGATGTTTTCTTCCGGATAACCGCTCTCCTTCAGGCCGGCGAGGATGTTTTCCTTCTGCAGTTCACCGACCAGGATGACATAGTCCGCCCTGTCTTTCATATAGGCGCCGAATTCCTTATTGTAACGCGCTTCCTCGCTTCCCAGATCGATCAGACCGGGGGTGATCACGACGCGTTTTCCTTCCATTTTCGAGAGAACATCCAGGGACTGTCTGCAGCTGACCGGATTGGAGTTAAAGGCGTTGTCGAGGAAGAGATAGCCGTTGATCCTCTTCTTCTGCAGACGGTGTTCGATCGGACGGACTTCCTTCAGATACTTCTGCGCCTCTTCCGGGGTGATGCCCATCTGCAGCGCCAGAGCGATCGCCAGAAGACAGTTCATGATGTTGTTCTCGCCGAGCAGCTCGGTCGTGAAGACATATTCCTTACCGTCGATCACCGCTGTGAAACGGGAACCGTCCTTATCGTATTCGATGTTTTTGCCGACGATGTCCGCGTCAGTGTTGCGGATACCGACACGCACCTTCTTGCAGGTGTTCTTGATCTCGTAGTTCGCGATGTATTCGTTATCGACATTCAGGACTGCCACGCCGTCCGCGGGAAGGCATTCCACAGCCTGCATCTTTTCATGGATGATGTTGTCGAGGCTCTTGAAGGTATTGAGATGCTGGGGACCGATCGAGGTAACGATGCCGAAACGCGGTTTGACAAAGTCCATGAGATAGGTGATCTCACCGACATGGTCAGCGCCCATCTCGCAGACAAAGACCTGATGGATCGGCTTTAAAAGCTCACGGATCGTGCGGGTGATGCCCATCGGGGTGTTATAGCTGGCCGGGGTGATCAGGGTGCGGTAATGCTCGCTCAAAAGATCGCCGACGACATTCTTGGTGGATGTCTTGCCGTAGGAACCGGTGATCCCGATCACCTTCAGCTCCGGCATATCGCGCAGGATCTTGCGGGCCTGGTTCTCATAGGATTTCTTGATCGCCTGCTCCAGCGGCTCAGTCAAAAGCGCCATCGGCCAGATCAGAAGATACGGCAGAAGCAGTGCGCAGAGACCCATCAGACAGGGATTGTAGGCAAAGCGGGAAAGAAACAACAGAAGCAGCAGCATCAATGCTGCCATAAAACCGATCTGACGTTTGACACGCAGGGTGTAGACGAGCGGTTTGACGAAGCTCTTCGCCTTCTCGCTGGTGTAAAGATAATAAAGAGCGCCGACCGCAAAGACCGCAAAGATCAAAGCGTTCAGCCAGCCCTTGAAGAAGTGGCCGATCAGCAGAGCGCCGACAAACAGGTAAAGACCGCTGACTTCAAAAGTCTGTTTGCGGAAGAGCCAGTGCTTGTAGCGGTAAAGCTCGTAGCGGTTCTGCTGAAACATATGTAAAGCCCTCTTTGAGGGGATCGCTGCCAGTAACAGGCAGAGGATCAAAACCAACAGTTTAATCATCGTAGTCCTCCTTTAAAAAGGCTTCCAGCACCAGATTAAAACGCTGTGCCTGATGGAAATAGGCATAGTGGTCATCTCCTTCAAAAACGACCAGAGCTGCGTTAGGCATCAGCTTTTCCATTTCCTGCCCCTTGCTTAAAGGCGTTGCCTGATCATTGCTGCCGAAAACGAGCAGTGTTTCCGGGGTGATCTCTTTCAAGAAAGGACGGACATCGTCATTGACGACTTTAACGAAGGTCGCCCGCATGACGCCGGTCGCGTTGCGGTAGTCTTCGCTTCCCCGTTTCTGTGCTGCCTCCTCGACCTTCTGCTTCACGGAAGGAAGGTCTTTGATCAGCGGCAGCGAAGTGATCTTTTTCCCGGCCTTGTAGGTATAGGTCTTCATATACCAGTCAAGCGTGCGTTTGTCACGCAGTCCGGCAGCGCCGGTCAGGACCATCTTGCGCACCGGATGTTTATGCGCGTAATGCAGCGCGATGCGGCAGCCGAAAGAATGTCCGATCAGAATCGGATTCTCCACGCCGAACTGATCGAGGAATTCCTTTAAAAAGACCGCGTAATCTTCAACACTGTACGGTGTCAAAGGCGGTGAACTCTGCCCGAAACCCGGCAGATCGAGGTTATAAACGGTAAAATGCGGTTCCAGGAAAAGCGCGATCGCTTTCATCATCTCGGTATTCTGTCCCCAGCCGTGCAATAAAACGACCGGTTTACCGGACCCGCTTTTCTCGTAATAGCACTGTATACCCTGTAATTCTGTAAAAGCCATACAAATATTATACTCTAACTGAGCGTCAGTTCTTTTCTTTCTTAAGGGAAATGATGCGGAAAAGAACACCATCCGCGGTATTGCCGCCGGTCACGCTGTAACCGTAGGTGTCGCATACGCGTTTGACGATCGAAAGACCCAGGCCGAAATTGCCCTTGGTGCCCTTTTCATAAGGTGTGAACTTCTTCTGCAGGTATTCCTGATCGAGCTGTTCACCGTCGTTATAGACCTCCAGACGGCCTTTGCGCAGTTTGATACGGATCACGCTTTTCGCGTAGCGCAGGGCATTGTCGAGAAGATTCTCGACTACGATACGCCAGGGATCCTCCTCGCCATGGAAACAGACGTCCTTGAGATCAGTCTCGATCTCGATATCGGTACGCAAGACTTTACAGGCAACGATCGCCTTGTGGATGACCTGCACCATGGGCACGGTATTCCCTTCGGGAGCGCTGTCGTCGAGATACCCCAGCTTATTGAAGGTGATCAGGCTGTAGACTTTCTTCTCCAGACGGTCGGCATGTTCACTGATGACGTCAACGCTCTTCTCGAGCGTACCGTAGGGATAGATGCCATCCTTGATGCTTTCCGAATAGGATTTGATGGTGGCGATCGGCGTCTTGAGATCATGGGAGATATTCTGGATCATCTCATCACGGATCTGTTTCTGCTGCTGCAGCTCCTGCTGCATATCGACCAGAGCTTCCGCGACTTCACCGATCTCATCGGCGCGCTGGACCCGCAGTTCCGGGTTTTTCTCGCCGTTACGGATCTTATCGATGTAATGCTTGATCTGGTTCAGCGGCCGGATCAGGGTGAAGACCCAGATGATCATAAAGCTGAACAGTAAAAGCACCACTAACAAGGTGACGTCGATGACACCTTCCGAAAGCATCGCCTCAAAGGAACGGCGGTAGGATTCCGAGATCAGCGAGACCAGCAGCAGGCTGCTCTTTTCATAAGGATGCAGGGCATAGATCCTTGAAGTCTTGCCCTTGCCGGCGATGCCGTAGGAAGTCTCGGTCACTTTCTGCAGATCGAGTCCGTTCATCAGGCTGACGACGTCTTCGGGGACATTGCCTAAAAACACGCCTGAAGAGCGGTCATAGATATAATGGGAGACATTTTTATCGACGGTTTCCGAATAGGTATCCGAATACATGAAATATTCGTTCTGGGAACTTTCAAGATAGATGAACATCTGGCGGTTGATGAAGTTTTCAACGTTTCGCGAAAGCAGCGTAAAAGAAAACAGCAGAAAAAACAGGATCACGAAAAATCCCACAGAAATGAACTGCTGTATCAGGTTCAGTCCGCTCAGCCAGATCCGAAGCCGTTTCATCCCAGTCTGTACCCGAAGCCGTAGATCGTGCGGATCGAGATATTCGGCATCTTTCTGCGCAGACGGCGGAGCGTATCGTCAACGACACGGTCGGAACCATAGAAGTCCTGTCCCCAGATCTGGGTCAGGATCTGCTCACGCAGGAAAGCGGTGCCCTTGTTCTTGACGAACATCATCAGCAGGTCGAACTCCTTCGTCGTCAGTTCCAGCGGTGTGCCGTTGTCATAAACGACCCGCTCGTTCTCGTCGATCTCATAGCCGTCGATGTGGATGCGGTTTTCTTCACGGTAAACACGACGCATGATCGCGTTGACCCGTAAGACGAGCTCCTTCGGGGAGAACGGCTTGGTGATATAGTCATCACTGCCTTTTTCAAGACCGATGATGCGGTCGAACTCCTTGTCGCGGGCGCTCATGAAAATGACCGGGATATTGCGGTTGCGTTCCTTGACTTCATCGAGCAGATCGAAACCGCTCTTGTCATCCAGCATGATATCGAGGATCCAGAGGTCGCAGGGATCGTCCAGATGCGAGTAAGCTTCGTCAAAGGTAAGATAGGAATGAATGATGTAGCCTTCTTTCTCAAGATAACGCTTGACGAGCTCGTTCAGATCCTTCTCATCCTCAACGACGTTAATGATTCTCTTCATAGTTTAATGATACCACAAAACAGGAGCGCAGCCGCTTCTGCCGGTCCTTCCCGCGCGAAGAGAAAATGGAATACAATAGAGCTGTGAATCCTTTCCGCTTAGAAGATGCCGCGGCGCTCTGCGCCTGGTACAGAGAAAACAAACGCGCCCTGCCCTGGCGTGATACCGGGGATCCTTATGATGTCTGGATCTCGGAGATCATGCTGCAGCAGACCCGGATCGAAGCCGTGCGCGAAAAATACCTGCGTTTCAAAAAGGAACTCCCGGATATCCCCTCTTTAGCCGCCTGTCAGGAGGATGAGCTGATGCGTCTCTGGGAAGGACTCGGCTATTACAGCCGTGCCCGCAATCTGAAGAAATGCGCGGAAAAACTCGTGCAGGAATACGATGGATCGCTGCCCGCGGACTTTCAGAAGCTTCTTTCCCTGCCCGGGATCGGACCCTATACCGCCGGCGCGATCGCTTCGATCGCTTTCGATCTTCCCTCTCCGGCGATCGACGGCAATGTGCTGCGGGTCCTGGCCCGTTTCTGCGGGATCACGGAGGACGTGCGCCTGCCTTCGACTGAAGAGACAGTCAGAGAACAACTGCTTCCTCTTTACAGAAACGATATACCTTCCGGGGATCTGAACCAGGGACTGATGGAGCTCGGGGAAACGATCTGTCTTCCCAAGGACCATCCGCATTGTGAAAGCTGTCCGCTGCAGAAGCATTGTTACGCTTTTAAGGAAGAGATGACTGACAGGATCCCTATCCGCAGCAGTTTAAAACGGCGCAGGATCGTTAAAAGAACCTTGGCGGTGATCCGTCAGGGTGACCGCTTCCTGTTGAAAAAACGGCCCGCAAAAGGTCTGCTGGCCGGTCTCTATGAATTCCCGGGGATCGAGGAGGAGCTCGATATCCGCAGTCTCGAAGAGCGGATGAGAAAGGCAGGACTGGAAGTCGCCAGCATCTTCCCGCTCCCTTCCGGAATACACGTCTTCTCCCATCTTGAATGGCATATGCAGGCGTACGAAGTCAACGTGACCGCGATCGGCGAAAACTTCAGGGGTGAGGAATGGCTGCTGTTGAGCCGCGGGGAACTACAGGAAAAAGCCATTCCGTCGGCTTTCCGAACCTGGGTAAAACACTATTCACTGCGCGAAGAAACAGAATAAAAGAGTATCCGCTCATAAGGCAGATACCCTTTCTTTTGGTTGTTTTTTGTTTTTTTACGCAGCGTAGCCTTTGGCTTTGATCAGTTCGATGACCGCGTTGTCATACTGTTCGCAAAGCTCATCGGTCTCCGCTTCGGTCATGACACGGATCAGCGGTTCGGTACCGGAAGGACGGACCAGGATACGGCCGTTATCGCCAAGCGCCTTGGCGACTTCCTCGATCTTCGCGCAGATCTCTTCATCATTCAGTACGACTGTCTTGTCTTTGACGCGTACGTTGATCAGAAGCTGCGGATAGACTTTTACCGGATCACTCAGTGTGTTGATGTCGCAGTTGTTCTTTGCCATGACTTCGAGCACGTTCAATGCGGTCTTTACGCCGTCACCGAACAGAGCGCTGTAGGAGTTGATGATATGTCCGGACTGCTCGCCGCCGACGACATAATCGTTGGCGCGCATGCATTCGACGACATTCTTATCCCCGACCGCGACGATCTCGTATTCGATCCCGGCTGCTTCCAGAGCTTTCTTGAGACCGATGTTGGACATAACGGTCGTGACCAGACGGTTGCCTTTCAGCTTGCCTTCGGCCTTGAGCTGTTTCGCGAGAAGATACATGATCTTGTCGCCGTCAACGACCTCACCCTGCGGATCGACAGCAAGAACACGGTCAGCGTCGCCGTCAAAAGCGAAGCCGATGTCATACTGACCTTCCTTCATCGCTTTCTGGATACCTTCCAGATGGGTGGAACCGCAGTTGGTATTGATATTCCGTCCGTCCGGATCATCGTTCATGATCGTGACCTTGGCTCCGAGACGCTTGAAGATCTGGGGAGCGGTAAAGCAGCTGCCGCCGTTGCAGAGATCAAGCAGGATGTTATAGGAGCTGAGGTCGGTCGGATAGGTCTTGACGATCCAGTCGACATAGTGTTCTACGCCCTGGGGATAGTATTCGATCGTACCGATCTCTTCCTTCGTGGCGACCGGCAGCTCGAACTTGCCATCCATGTAATCCTCGATCGGATCTTCCATGTCATCACGGATCTTCAGACCATCGGTGCCGAAGATCTTGATGCCGTTGTCATAGAAAGGGTTGTGGCTGGCAGAGATCATGATCCCGCAGTCGAAGTCCTCGCTGCCGACAAGATACGCCAGACATGGAGTTGTACAGTAGCCTGCCAGAAGTGTATCCGAACCGGATTCGGCGATGCCGCAGGCAAGCGCGTTTTCAAACATGGAGCTGGAAAGACGGGTATCTTTTCCGATCACGATCTTTCCTTTTCCGTTCTTTGCGTAGTAATTACCGAGATAGCGGCCAATGCGGTAGACGCTGCTGACCTTCAGGTTCTTGTTGGCTTCTCCGCGGACGCCGTCTGTTCCGAAATATCTTCCCATTTTGAATCTCCTTTATTCATTCACTACGAGGGTAATGTGGATGCTGGTACGGTCAAGTGTGCACTTGACGAACATGTTGCTGCTGAATTCGACCTGCAGCGGCAGTTCGTAGGTACCCGGTTCCAGCTCGTTGACATCGATGTAGACATTGATGTCTTCCGCTGTTACCTTTTCGATATTCGATGCTGTGCCGGTGATCGTCGCCGTTACAACGGTCGTATCCGCGTCGCTGGCACCATAGGAGTTGTTGTTGTTGCGGTAGTTGATCGGAATGTTCTCGATCGTCTTGGATTCTACGACGTTCAGACGCACATCCAGATTGACGCTGTTGACTTCCGAGGAAGTGACGCCGCTCGGCAGTGTGACCGGGGCAACGATCTGGCTGTCGCTCAGAAGCTGCGAAGCATCGAGATTGACATAGACATTGTTGATGCCGGCAAGAACACTTTCCGGAGCATAGATGACAGTCGTCTGATGATCCATCTGGACAGAGTCGATCGCCATACCGCTCTGTACCTCGCCGTTCAGATTCAGCAGGATCGGTACAGTCTTATGCGGGGAAGTCACCGTGACTGCTGCCTTGACAGAACTCGGATCGATCTCGGCGTTGACCACCTGGCCGTTACTGTTGTAAGCGACCAGCGGGGCATTGACCTCGAAGTCCGCTGTCTGTCCGGTAACATCGATCAGCGCTTTGACCATCGCGATCGAGTTCAGGGTATCCTGTGAAGCGCGGATATTGACATACGTCGTATCGCCGGCAAACGTCGGAGTGCCGAGGATGTAACGGGAATCCATCTGGTTCTTATTGATGAAGTCGTATTCCAGAGCGAACTGACCGGTGGTCTTACGCTTTAAGGTGACCATCGCTTCGCTCGGTGTGACTGTCGCGGTAACGCTGTTTCCGTAGCCGGTCGCGACCAGCGGGATCGCGTGGGTGCCTTCGGTATAGCCTTCCAGATCGATCATGCAGTAACCGTTCTTGGCTGCCGCGTTGTTGACGTTGGCCGCTTCGCCGGTCAGAACGATCTGACAGGTGGAGGGCACGCCGCTGATCTCAAAGGACTCATCGTTATAGCGTGCATTTACGGTAACGCCGCTCAGGACCTTGGCGTTGCTCAGACGCTGGCTGGAGGCATTGTCCCCGCTGTAGTTGACCGAGAAATACAGAAGCACGGCCAGAAGCAGGGAAACGACACCGGTATATCTTCTGGAGAAGAAGACACGGTCAATGATGCCCGAGAAGAAACGGATGAAGCGGAAGATCGCCGCCTCAACGGTCTCGTAGCTGCGGCTTACGCGCTTGGACTGGTTGGCGATACGTTTCGCCAGTTCGGTCTTTTCCTGGGACGGAGTATTGTTCTTATTGTCTTTTTCACTCATCTTCGTCACCTGCCTTGACCTTCTCAAAGGACTGGGTATTGTCCGTGATATCGATCGCCTCTTCCACGTAGCTGTCTTCTGCCGCTGCCGGAGTCTCATCCTCTTCGGTATCAGCGATGACAGTCGGGTGCTGTTCGTCGTATTTCAGCCGGTTGTTGACCGGGATCTTCATATCGATCTCTGTGGACGGAGCCTTTGTTTCCGGCTCAGCCTCTTTTGCTGCTTCCCTGTTCTTTTTCGCGAAGAAGGCGAAAAGATTCTTCTTGGAAGCGGAATCGCTTTCCTTCTCTACGACCATTTCCGGTTCATCCGTGATCAGAAGAGAACTGCGTTGACGGCTCTGACGGCGGATCTCGATCTCGTCGTTGCAGATGACACGGCGCAGATAGTCACGCAGCTGCTGTTCATCGACCGCAAAGATCTTTCCTTTTTCCGCGATCGAAATGCCGGATGTCTCTTCCGAAACAACGATCGTCAGCGCGTCCGTGATCTCGGCGATACCGAGAGCGGCACGGTGTCTGGCGCCGTAACGGGAAGAAAGCTCCGCGTTGGTCGGCGGGAAATAGGTAGATGCGCAGGCGATCTTATCACCCTGGATGATGACGGCGCCGTCATGCAGAGGTGTCGTTGTCATGAAGATCGAGGACAGAAGCTCTTTGGTAACAGAAGCATTGACCGCCAGTCCGCTGCGGACATAGTCCTGCAGTGACTGTGACTGTTCGATCGTGATCAGAGCGCCTACACGGTTCTTGGATAAAGCGATAACAGCTTCGTAGATCTCCTCAACGAGCTTTTCCTTTTCATTCATCAGCAGCGAAGAAATGCTCGATAAGGCATTGGTCTTGCCGATCCTTTCCAGAAGACCGCGGATCTCCGGCTGGAAGATGATGATCGCAGCCAAAAATCCCCAGTTAATGAAGAGGTCGGAGAAATAAGCTACTGTCGACAGTCTGAGCAGTTTTGCCAGAGCGTTGACCAGCAGGATCAGAATAATGCCTTTGAATATCTGGATCGTACGCGCGTTGTTGCGCACGAATTTCATCGCATAATAAATGAGAAACCACATGATCGCCACATCAAAGAAGATCCTCGAGATCGCCCAGATGCTCTGTAACGTCATATTAATATTGTAATCCGGCATGTGTCCCTCCTTTTCCTTAACTCGTTTATTATACCACAGAAAGCAGAACGCTCTTCAGCTATCTGAAAAAAGGAAACTGGAAAAGCGGAACGCTTTCGCATACAATAGGATGCGTATGAACGAAAATGTGATCAAGACCGAATATCAGGACAAGGAGATCTGGATCGTCAAGACCGCCCACATTTCAAAGACTTCCGTTCAGGATGTCCGGGAAACAGTGGCGGAAGTACAGCCGGATGCGATCTGCATCGAGCTGGACCAGAACCGCTATGAGTCACTGACTTCCAAGGACCGCTGGCAGGATACCGATATCGCGACAGTGATCAAGGAAAAGAAAGCGACTCTGCTTCTGGTCAATATGATCCTGGCATCCTTTCAGCGGAGAATGGCGAAAAACCTCGACACTTCCTCCGGCGGCGAAATGCTGGCCGGGATCGAGGAAGCGAAGAAAGCGAATATCCCGCTTATCAACGCGGACCGTCCGATCAACCTCACCTTCCGCCGCATCTGGAACAATCTCGGTCTGAAGGAAAAAACAAAGCTTATCTATACGATCTTCTCTTCTCTGTTCGATGATGAAGAGATCAGCGAGGAAGATCTTGCTTCCTTAAAGGAGGCGGATGCGCTGGAGACCGCGCTGCAGGATGTCGGCAAGGAATTCCCGGTCGTCAAACGGATCCTGATCGATGAGCGTGATGCCTATCTCGCCCAGAAGATCAAGACTGCTCCGGGCAAAAAGATCGTTGCGGTCGTCGGTGCCGGTCACGGACAGGGCATCGTCCGTCATATGAAAGAGGATGTCGATCTGCAGCAGCTCGAAGACACCCGCAAACCGAAAGAACGTCCCTGGCTCAAATGGATCCTGCCTGTCGCGATCGTTTCGATGGTCGCCTATACCTTATATACCAACCGCGATGTCGGTATCGGCCAGCTGAAATCCTGGTGGCTCTGGAACGGCTGTCTGTCAGCTCTCGGCACAGTGCTGGCTTTCGGTCATCCCCTGTCGGTCCTGACTTCCTTCGTGCTGGCGCCGCTGACTTCTCTTAATCCGCTTCTGGCAGTCGGCTGGTTCTCCGGCCTCGTCGAAGCGAAGATCCGCAAGCCAAAAGTAAAAGACTTCGAGCAGCTTGGTGAAGATACTCAAAGTCTTAAAGGTTTCTGGAAAAACAAGGTCACGCGAGTCCTGCTGGTCGTACTGTTCGCCAACCTGTTTTCAACGATCGGCACCTTCGTATCCGGAGCCGATATCGTCTGGACTTTCTTCCACAATCTATTTCATTAATCAGAGGATCAACCGCGGGGTTGATTCTTTTAATATATTCCCCTCATTGTCGATATAACGGCGGGAAACACGGTCACTCAGTCCGGTCAGGATCTCATAAGGGATCGTTCCCAGAGTCTCCGCCATCTTTTCAAGCGCGATATGCTGACCGAAGAATTCGACCGGTGTGCCTACCGGGTAAGGACGCTGGGTGTGGATCATGCACTGGTCCATACAGATCGAGCCGACGATCGGGGCGTACTCGCCTTCGATGTAGACATTGTTGCCGGTATACTTGCGGTTGATGCCGTCTGCGTAACCGATCGGAAGCGTGAGGATATAGCCTTCCCCGTCGGAAACATAATGGCCGCCATAGGAGACCGGCTCACCGCGCTCAACACGCTTGCAGTTGATGACTTCGCTCTTAAGGGCAAGTGCCGGTTTCAGCATCGAATCAAAAGAGCTGTAACCGCATAAGCCCAGTCCGCAGCGGACATGGGTGGAGAAAGGATCATCAAAATTGATGCTGGCATCGGTATTGCAGGTGTGGATATAGCGGAACGGATAATGCAGCTCCTCGATGACCTTGCGGAAACGGCGGTACTGCTGATCTGTATACATCTCATCCTTTTCGTCACTGCGCGCGTAATGTGTCATGATGCCGCAGATATCGGCACCGCGGATATTCAGCGAAGCCAGGACTTCCGGCGCCTGTTCCGGCAGGATGCCGATACGGTGCATGCCGGTATCGATCTTGAGGTGGATCTTTACACCGGTCAGATTGGCGATCGAGGAGAAGTAATCCTTCGAGACGGTGACCAGAGAAAGATTGTATTCCTTTACGAGATCCAGGAAATTGAGATCGACATAGCCGAGGATCAGGATCTCACCGCGGACACCTCTTTTGCGCAGATGGATCGCTTCTTCGATACTGGATACGGCAAAGAAGCGGACTCCCTCCTTCATCGCCAGTGCGGCAGCTTCAATATCACCGACGCCGTAGGCATTGGCCTTGATAACGGCGATCAGTTCTTTTCCGGCCGTATGCCGGAGTGTGTTTACATTTGCCCGATAAGAATCGGTATTGATCAAAAGATATGTGTTTCTGTACATAATTCCTCTAACCTCTATCTGTATAATTATACAACACAAAAACCTTACGAAAATGCTTATTGACGTACCAAAAAGAATTATGTTATTCTATATAAGCTTAATGGAGGCTTAGCTCAGTTGGGAGAGCATCTGCCTTACAAGCAGAGGGTCAGCGGTTCGAGCCCGTTAGCCTCCACCATCGCCGACTTAGCTCAACTGGTAGAGCAACTGATTTGTAATCAGTAGGTTGCGGGTTCAAGTCCTGCAGTCGGCACCAGTAAAAAATGACATCCGCGAGGATGTTTTTTTATTCTTTCCTGCGGAAATCAATTCCGAATACGTGCATATTTGTGTTTTCCCGGGATTTTTTCATAAAAACTCACGAAAACAGTCAAGTTCAGATTGACTTTCATTGTTTTTAACGATAATATAGATAAGCACCGAATATCCTTTCGGTTTAATGTGGAGAGGTAGCGAAGTGGCTAAACGCGGGTGACTGTAAATCATCTCCCTCCGGGTTCGGCAGTTCGAATCTGTCCCTCTCCACCATTTTATTGGGATGTAGCCAAGCGGTAAGGCAAGGGACTTTGACTCCCTCATTGCGCTGGTTCGAGTCCAGCCATCCCAGCCAATTAGGTCACGCTGTCCCGGTAGCTCAGGCGGTAGAGCATCTGACTTTTAATCAGAGGGTCTGCGGTTCGATTCCGCATCGGGACACCACTCTGCGGATGTAGTTCAATGGTAGAACCTCAGCCTTCCAAGCTGTTGACGCGAGTTCGATTCTCGTCATCCGCTCCAGAATAAGCACTCAGGTCCAGACGTTGGGCTTTTTTTATTGCCGATTCTCGGCTATAATAATCCTTGGAGTTGCGGGCGTAGTTCAATGGTAGAACTTCAGCTTCCCAAGCTGGCCACGCGGGTTCGATTCCCGTCGCCCGCTCCATTTTTTATTTTCCCGGATCAGGCACAATTCTTGCCGCAGATCCGTTCTGTTGTACAATATTTTTAAGATAGCGTGGAAACGAGGTGGCATATGATCAAACCCGAAGAAACGAATACCGATCTTCTCAAAGCGAAAGAGATCCTTTCCCAAGGACACACAGCCGTGATCTGCAAAGGCGACAGTGTCTTTACGAGCGATGCGAACGGCATCAAGCCTTTAAACTGGTGGCTGCGTGACGGTTACACCTTTGAAGGTTACAGTGCTGCAGACAGAGTCGTCGGCCGCGCAGCTGCTTTTCTCTATGTCCTGCTCAAGGTCAAAGAGATCTATGCGGAACTGCTTTCCGACAGCGCAGTAGAAGTCCTTGAACGTTACGGCATCTCCTACTCCTTCAACAAAAAAGTTCCGAATATCCTGAACCGGACCGGAGACGATCTCTGCCCGATGGAAAAGATCGCGATCGGTCATGAAGAACCGGGACCATGTTACGAAGCGCTTAAGATCAAGATCGCAGAACTGATGGCGGCCCAGGGAAAATGAAGATCGTAGTCATAGATGCCCAGGGAGGCGGAGTCGGAAAAAGCGTGATCAGCGCGCTGAATACACCCGACAGAAAATATGAGATCATTGCCGTCGGCACAAACAGTGCCGCTGCCTCGGCGATGCTGAAAAGCGGAGCGGATAAAGCAGCCGTTGGCGAAAACGCGGTCATCGTAAACTGCAGGGATGCGGATATCATCGTAGGTGCGATCGGGATCGTGATCGCGGATTCGATGCTTGGTGAGATCTCGCCGGCCATGTCTGTTGCAGTCGCCCAGAGCCGCGCGGAAAAGGTGCTGATCCCCTTCAGTCACGGCGGACTGCATCTGATCGGACAGCAGAACCACAAGCTGTCGGAATCGATCGAAGAAGCTGCGCAGACAGTGTTCGCGATCATTGCAAAAAAGCAGAGTTCATTTTAAAATGAATTGCAGGCAGGAAGCCTGTGGAAAGATGCAGGAAGCATCAGATAAACCTTTTTAAAATCAAAACGTATTATGGTATGTCACGAAGGCATATCGACTTCAGCAGAAGCCGGATATGCCTTTTATTTGGAGAAATCGAACATGAAAACAAAAAATCTGATCCTCACTGCCTTATTTATCGCTCTTGGTCTCGTCCTGCCGATGGCTTTCCATGCGATCCCCAACGGCGGAACGCTTTTTTCACCAATGCACATCCCGGTCCTGGTCTG
>JAUNQE010000069.1 GCA_030536365.1 Erysipelotrichaceae bacterium
TCATAAAATGTCGTCCACGTTTAATTTAAGGGAACCCAAAAAGAACTTCCTGACGCGGAAGTCCTTTTTTTGTTCTGCAGATAATTGATCAGCTGAAATTCTCTCTCAGCCATTCGATCGAAGGGATACTGGAAGCGGCGCCTTTTCCCTGAACCGTGATCGAGGAAGCGCGGGAAGCGAGATCCAGAGCCTTCTGGATATCATTGTCGTTCAGATAGGAAGCAAGGAAGAAACCGCTGAAAGTATCGCCGGCAGCTGTCGTATCGACCGCTTTTACCGGGTACGCATCCTGATGGATCACCGTCTCGCCGTGGATATAGTAGGAGCCCGCTGCACCGACTGTCAGGACGATCTCTGTTTCCGGATACTGTCTCTGCAGTCCGGCAACGATGTCATCGTAATCATCGCTTTCGACTCCGGCAAGTCCGGCGCCTTCGACTTCATTTACGATGAAGAGGTTGACCAGATCGAGCGGATAAGTAAAGACCTTGCTGTTCATCGGCGCGGTATTGAAGGCAATGTACATGCCTCTCTCATGCGCTTTTGTCATCAGATGGGTCATGCCCGAGATCTCGTTCTGCAGCAGCAGAACATCTCCCTCTCCGAAGTTTTCCAGGGTGGCATCGATCTGTTCCTCATCGATCATCTGGTTGGTTCCGCCGTAAAGAACGATGCGGTTCTCCGCGTTGCAGACCTCGATGCGGGCGTGACCGCTCGCGTTGCGATGGTCTTTGACGAGATATGTCGTATCGACACCATAGGAATTCAGATAGTCGATGAAGTCCTGTCCGTCATAACCGACACGGCCGGCATGGTAGACCTCCAGTCCGGCTTTTTTAAGAGCGATCGACTGGTTCAGTCCCTTGCCGCCGAAACCGCGGCTGTAGGAAAGCGATGACAACGTTTCCTTTGGCTGAACGAAATGGTCGACTTCATAAACATGGTCATAGTTCAGTGATCCGAAATTTAATACTTTCATGAAATATCCTTTCTTTCATTTACCTTTCCATTATAGCGCAGCGACCCATTAAAAAACTCCTCTGCGAGGAGTTTTCCGTTTCATTAGTCTTTGGCTTTTTCCTTTTCCTTGGTAAAGAAGCCGGCGATATCCAGGCTGATGTCCTGGCAGTCGATGCCGGTCATCTCCAGGATGTTGTCGTGTACGCGGGTCTGCAATGCTTCGCAGATCTTGACGACATTGGTTCCCAGCAGAACACGGATCGCGATCGAGACGCTGAGTTTCTTATCCTTGTAGCTGACATCGATCGGGTCTTTCTTCGCCGCGACGACATCCTTCGTCTTTTTCAGCGCAGTCTCTGTTATATCTACGAAAACATCCGTTGAGAACGATGCTTTGCCGTTTACCAGTTCATTACTGTCGATTGCAATATATTCCATAGTAACCTCCAACAAATATTATAACACTCTTCGCAGACCCTTTGGGTATTTATTCTTGAGTTTCCCGGCAGCGGCCTTGCCGAAGCCCAGGGGATAGCCCTGATAGTCAACGGCGGTATATCCCTGCAGGGAACAGTCGATCTCAAGACCCTGTACGAACTGCTTGTATTCCTCTTCGCTCAGCGAATACTGATTGCGGTAATGCCCCTGCAGCGCGTTCGCCCGATAGAAGGCATGGGTCGGTTCATAGCGTCCCTTCTTCAGTTCGCCGAGATCGATCCCGTAACGCAGGCAGGAAAGTCCGTAATCATTCTCTTCCCTTAAGGACAGGAAGTAACGGTCCTTCTCACGGTAAAGGAAGTACTCCTTGAGATCCGTCTCCTTCTTTAAGAAGTCCTCGATCAGCTTTTCCTTTACCGGACGCTTCTTAGACAAAGACAGAGCCGGTCTTTCCCCTTTGCGGCGCAGGAGCGCCATGAACTGTCCCTCGCTCCCTTCGGTAAAGCTCAGCTTGATCATTCCCTCCTTATAGGGAAGATCTTCACGGACCGGGGTCACGAGCTCAAGATCAGGGTGCCGTTTCATGAGTTCTATTACCTGCAGCTCATCTTCCTCTTTGGCAAAGGTACAGGTCGAATATAACAGCTGTCCGCCGGGGCAGAGACAGCGGTAGGCGTCCTCAAGGACAGCCGTCTGCCGCTCGGCGTTCAGAGGGATATTGTGTTCATTGTATTCTTCCCGGATCTGCGGATATTTGCGCACCATCCCCTCGCCCGAACAGGGCGCGTCGACGATCACGAGATCCGCCTTGCCGGCAAGCTTTTCGGCGATGCGGGCTGTCGGCAGTGAAGTCACGGAAGCGTTGCTGAAACCGAGACGCTCAAGATTTGAGGAAAGGATCTGGGCCCGGGAGTAATTCACGTCGTTGGCGATCAGCCAGGCGCTTTCGGGAATACGCGAGAGAAGACCACAGCTTTTCCCGCCCGGGGCGGCGCATAGATCAACAGCCAGCCGGACATCCGGGTCGATCAGAGTGACCGGCATGCCGGCACTGGGTTCCTGGGAATAGATCAGGCCAAGCTCAAAGGCCTTTGTCTTTCCGATCCCGGGGGAATCGTGATAATACAGCTCTCCGCTGTAGGGATAGCTCTTAAACGGAAAATCGCACAGTGAAAGGATCTCCTCCGCAGAAGCTTTTTTGCGGTTGAGAAAAAAGCCGTTGGTCGGCGGATCGTTCGCCAGTTTCAGGATCTCCTCTGCCTTATCGGGAAAGGATCTTCTGATCGATTCCTCAAAATTCATATACCTGCTCCGAAGTCTTCGTTATCGTTTCCCGGTCTTTTAAAAGCTGCTCGCGCAGTTCTTCGAGGCTGTTAAAGGTGATCTCCGGGCGCAGGCGCTTCGTAAAATAGAGACGCACTCTCTGTCTGTAAAGATCCTCCTCTATCCCGATCAGATGTGTTTCAAGATGCAGCCTCGAACTCTCGCTGACGGTGGGATTGCTGCCGAGATTGATCATCGCCCGGTAAAGTTCTCCCTCTGCTTCGCCATAGCCCGCGTAGACGCCACTCTGCGGCAGGATGAGCTGTGGATCAAGTTCGATGTTTGCGGTCGGAAATCCCATCTTTCGGCCGTTCTGCAGGCCGTGGACGACACTGCCCTCAAGATGATAGGTATAACCAAGAAAACGGTTGACGCTCTCGATATCGCCTTTTTCCAGAAATTGTTTAACAGCAGTGGAAGAGATCTTCTGTCCGTCCTCGCTGATCTCATCGATCACGCGCACTTCAAAAGGACGGTCCTGCGCTTCTTTTAAAACAGCGGCGTTCCCCTTTCCCTGATAGCCGTAACGGAAATCGAATCCGCAGACCAGTGTTTTCAGATGCAGACGGTAAAGGAAGTTTTTCCGGAAATCTTCCGCCGGCATCGACGCGATCTCTTCCCTGAACGGGATCAGGAAGATGGTCTCCACACCGCGCTTCTCCAGCATTTCATACAGGGAGCCGCGGCGCAGGATCTGCTTCTGCTTCTTTCCGCTGATCACTTCGAGAGGATCACGGTCAAAGGTGATGACTGCTTTGCCGCAGCCGTTCTCCTCTGCGGCTTTTATCATTTCATTCAAAAGCGCCTGATGGCCGCGGTGAAGTCCGTCAAAATAGCCGATACAGGCACAATTCTCTTCGTTATATGCAGGATCCTTTCGCGGATCCAGTTCAATGATGCGCATCAGAAAAGACCTCTGACGGAACGGTAGAGTCCGTCATCTGCGCTGCGCTCATATACCGCCAGCGGTTCCTCGCCCTGGTAGAAATAGACCTTGGAAGCCTCGCAGTCCAGAGCAACGGCCTTGCCGCTTTTGATGTCTTCCGGTCTTTCGTATTCGATCGCGTAATAGCGCTCCTTTAAAAGATCATGCAGGGAATGCAGGTGATAGTTTCCCTTGATCACTTCCTCATAGGGATCGCACATATCGATCGTTACCGTGCCGGTGCGGGTGCGCTGCAGATCCTTCAGAGTGGCGAGATTCCCGGTCTTCGTGAAGATATCACGGACCAGGGAACGGATATAGGTCCCGCTGCTGACGGCACAGCGCAGAACGATCTCCCTCCCTTCCATCTTCAGAAGCTCGAGCTCGTGGATCTCGACATCCCTTTCCGGGATCTCGACTTCCTTACCCTCGCGCTGGTATTCGTATAAGCGTTTTCCCTTGATCCGGACCGCGCTCGTCAGCGGCGGCGTCTGTTTCTGGGGACCGAGGAAGGAAAGCAGGACCTTCTCCAGTTCTCCTTGCGTAAAAGGCAGGACTTCTTTCTCCTGCACGGTGTTGCCGTCAATATCTAAAGTATCAGTATCATATCCGAGTTCGACGGTCGCGATGTATTCTTTGCCGACACCGGTCAGAAACTGGTTGGCTTTGGTCGCTTTATCTAAAAGGATGATCATGACGCCGGTCGCGTTGGGATCCAGGGTGCCGGTATGGCCGATCGAACGGGTGCCGAAGACCGGACGCATGTCCTTGCACAGCGCAAAGCTCGTCATTCCTTTTGGTTTATCAATAAATAAGACATTCTGCATGGAAAATATTATACCTTGTTTTTGAGTGACTTTATACTAGAATTAGCTTATGAACATGAAACACGTCCTCGGACAGATGCGCCGGGCAGACCATGATTTCCATCTGATCGAAGACGGCGATAAAATCGCGGTCGGCCTTTCCGGCGGCAAGGATTCCTCACTTCTGCTCTACAGTCTTTACATCTACCAGAAACTGGCGGAAAAGAGTCTGAACAAGCATTTTGAGATCCTGGGGATCCATATCGACCTGAATTTCGGGGAGGAGGATTTTACCCCGCTGTGGACTTTTCTCGATCAATATGAGATCCCGCACATCTCTGTCAAAAGCCGTATCGCGGATATCCTCGATCTCTATCTCAAGGATGGCAAGGTACAGTGCAGCCGCTGTTCGCAGCTGAAAAAAGGCGCGGTCGTCAAAAGCGCCAAGGAGAATGGCTGCAATAAGATCGCGTACGGCCATCATGCCGATGACGCGGTCGAGACTCTGCTGCTGAATATGATCTATGGCGCCAAGATCGCTTCCTTTGAACCGAATATGTATCTCTCAAGAGAAGACATTCGGCTGATCCGGCCCTTTGTCTACTGCGAGGAGAAAGATATCCTGAAGACCGCTAAAAGCCTGGAGCTGCCGCGTCTGAAGAGCGGCTGTCCGGTCGACGGCAAGACCAAACGGACGGAGATGAAGGAGCTGCTGAAAAAGATCGAACATGACTATCCCGGCGCCAAAAAGAATCTTCTGACTTCGCTGACGAATACCGCACAGGCGGCTCTGTGGCAGCGAAGTGAAGAAAACGATCCGGAATGAGCTTTCCGCCAGAGCGGAGGCTTTTTATATTGAAAAAGTCTTCCTTCCGGAAGACTCCTGTCTGCTCTTTTCTGCAGGATCACTTATGCAGACTGACGGTGAAGGTCTGCATATCGCTGCGGATATAGGAGATACTGTGGGCAATGACACTTCCCTTTTCGTTATAGAAATCGCATTCCAGCAGGAAGAGAGCCACCTCCTCCGGCATGTTCAGCATCTTCCGGATCTTGGGAAAGCCCTTGACGATCCGGAGCGACTGCGTCATCTTCGTGAGGTCGATCCCATAGAAGGACATGATGTCGCGGAACGTGAAAACAGACGAATTGACTGAATCCAGGGAAGGAAGCACTTTCTTCGGCACGAAGAACTCTTCGATCGAAGTCGTGGTGCCGTTGATCGTATGCAGCTGCCGGATATAGTAGATCCCGTCCTCCAGTTCCAGACCGAACAGATTGGCATATTTGTTACCGGCTTCTCTTTCCGTCTTCTGCAGTTCCCTGATCGATAGCCTCGTATCGTTCTTGAAGGAGTCGCTGACAAATCCGGCATGTTCCTCGATCGAGATCTCGTTCTTCTTGCCGACGACGAAAACGCCTTTGCCCTGAACCCGGCGCAGCAGGCCTTCGTTGACCAGAGCATCTACGGCGTTGCGGATCGTAAGCCGGTTCAGTCCGAACGTCTCGGCCAGTTTGTTTTCCGAGGGGATCGCCGTTCCCGGCATGTATTCCCCTTCTTCGATCTTGTTTCGGATCAGCTCGCGCAGCTGAAGATAGATCGGCATCTTGTATTCTGCTTTTGCCATGGTTTCCTCAGCTTTCTATCGTACACACGAAGGTGAATTTATCGGAACGGATCAGCTGCTTGTAGAACATGACGGTCTGCTTGTTCTGGTCCAGTGCGACACCGGAGGCAAAGAACAGCGGAGCACCGCTTTCGATATCCAGGATCTCGGCTTCCGCTTCCGTGGCGTAGGCAACGCTGATCTGTTCGGTACCGGAGGTCTCGACCGTATCGTAATGTTCTTCGAAGATCGGATCCATCGACGCGTTTTCGTTGTAATAATCCGTGAAACCGGGATAGCGTTCGACGGCCATATAGGTCGTTTCGATCGTGCAGGGCACGCCGTCGACCTTGCGGCATTTGATGATCTCATACACTTTCGTTCCCAGCCGGACCCGCAGTTTTCTTGAGATCTGTTTGCTGGCTTCGATCACATTCATCGAAAGGATCTCTTTCGTAAGCGTGTGTCCCTGATCTAGCAGGTCACGGACCATCGCGGCAACACCGGCCATATCACGCAGATAATGGGGCTCCGCCACAAAGACGCCTTTGTTCGGAACGCGGTAAAGGACACCGTTCTCGACAAGTTCATCCACAGCCTGGCGGAGCGTCGAGCGGCTGATATTCCAAAACTCGCACAGATCCTTTTCACAGGGGATCCTGGTGTGCGCTTTTACACGGTTTACTTTGATGAAATCCTCGATCTTCTCGATCGCTTCCATCCCGGGGGAGATCTTAACTGCTGCCATGTTCAATAGTCCTTGTGGCTGTTTGCCGTTTTACAATATTATATAGGTAAAGGAAGAAAAAAAGGAAATGCATATGAAGAAAATAACCCTGAATGACTTTGCCGTCATGACCCCTTCCTACCAGCAATACTCATTTGATTATGTCCTGGACTCACTGCAGTCCATCGGGATACGGAATATCGACTTCTGGGGCGGTATCCCGCATTTTTACCGTTTCGACTATACCAATGAAGGAGCTGCCGCGTTCCTGAAGGAACTTCGTCAGAAAGCCGAAGACCGCGGCATGAAATTCGTCATCTACACGCCGGAGACACTTGCCTATCCCTACAGCATCGCCGATCCCAACAGGAAGACCGTCCAGCGAACGATCGACTTCTTCTCGATGAGCATGGATGACGCGCTGACACTCGGCACCGACCGTCTTTTCATCAATACCGGGGCCGGTCTCCGTGACCTTCCCAGACAGCAGAGCATGGACATCTGCATCGATGCGATCGCCCGCATCTGCGCGGAAGCGGAGAAGAAAGGCATCACGATGATGTTGGAACAGCTGCAGCCCTATGAAAGCAACCTCTGCACGACGATCGAAGATATCGCGCTGATCCTCAAAGCAGTCGATTCCCCGGCTCTCAAAGTCTGTGTCGACCTTGTCGCGATGGACGTCGCCGGAGAGACCCTTGAGCAGTATTTTGAACGCTTCGGCGAAGAAAAGATCGGATTCATTCACTTCTCCGATGCCCATCACGAGATCTGCGGAACCGGCAATCTGCCTCTGAAGGAGTATATCGAGACGCTGGAAAGACATGATTACAGTTCGATCGTCGACCTCGAGATCAACGACTCGATCTACTGGTTCGATCCCCATGCCGCCCATAAGCAGACAGTCGACTATCTGCGCACCTTCATCCCGGAACGATAAAGCCGGATCCTCTGAAAGAACAGCGGCTGCAGTTCAGATTGATATAGTCCCACTAAAGTAGACAACGCAAATATCCAAAGCGTTGCCCGCCTAG
>JAUNQE010000112.1 GCA_030536365.1 Erysipelotrichaceae bacterium
AAGCCCATGCGGGAATGATTGAAGCAGGTGACGTCAACCGCTTTTCCGCGCTTTTCATGCAGAATGTAACGGGCGATCGCGTAATCCGTCCCGTAGGAATCCCACGCCGGGGAAGTCGCCATTCTCTCGGCGCCCCTCAAAAGCTCCCGCACGTCGATCCCCGCGACCGCGATCGGAAGCAGACCCACCGGCGTCAGCATGGAATACCTGCCGCCGATATCCCCCGGGACAGGGAATGTCGTGTAGTCCATCTCGTCCGCCTCAGCACGAAGCCTTCCGCTGGACTCGTCTGTGATCGCGATGATCCGCTTGGCAGCCTCCTCGCGACCGCCGTATTTCTGTTCCATGATCGGGCGGATGACCTCCAGCGCCGCCTGAATCTCCATCGTATTGCCGGACTTGGAGATCACGCACACGATGGTGTTCTTGCGCTTGACCTCTTCCAGGATCTCGCGATAGTAGTCCGTGCAGAAATTGATGCCCAGAAATTTAACTTCGATGCCTCTCTCCTGCTTCGGAAGCGCCTCGATCGCTGCTTTCGCGCCCATATAGGAGCCGCCGATGCCGAGAACGAGGAACAGTTCCGCCTCGGAACGGATGATGTCCGATACGTCCAGAAGATATTTCAGCGCTTCTTCGTCCTGTTCGATCGGTGCCTTGACCCAGCCTGTCATATCCATCTCACCGGACCAGAGCCTGTCCAGAGCCGCTGCCGCGTCCGGTTTCAGCACTTCGATTTCCTCCGGCGCCAGACCTGTGCCTTCAATGTTGATTCCAATATCCATAATACTCTCCTCCTATAAGAAAATGAATGTAATACTAATCTCAACCTAAAAAGCAATCTTCAATCCACGTCCTTAGTGTGATGCTTCTTACGATGTCATTCGACATCTCGCAGATGACCTTACAAAGCTGATCGACTACATCCGCAAGACTGTTAAACACTTCATTTCGAAATCCTTCTGTCCGGATATATTTCCAGATCTGCTCTATCGGATTCATCTCCGGCGTGTATGGAGGAATGTGCAGGAAATTAATGTTGTCCGGGATTACCAATGCCTTCGATCTGTGCCACATGGCTCCATCGCATACCATCAGTATCGTGTCGTCGGGATAAGCTTTCGACAACTCCTCCAGGAATACATTCATACATTCAGTGTTGCAATAGGGCAGAATCAGAAAGAAATTCTCGCCGGTCATTGGTTCGACTGCACCGTACGCATGTCGATACTCACGGATATGATGGCACGGCACAGACGGTCGAATACCTCTGGGACTCCAACAGTTCTTTGGCTTGTTGATTCTTCCGAACCCTGCTTCATCCTGAAACATCAGCCGCACTCTTCCTATGGATGAATGTTTTTGGAGTTTGTCCAGGACGGAGGATTTAATTTTTTTGAGACCTCGCAGGTCTCCGTATCAGCTGCCTTCGGGTGCTTGGATCGTGGCATCAGCTTTCTCCATCCATGCCGCTTGAGCAACATATATATGTATCCCCGGCCCGTATCTTTGCCTCGGATCCTGTCAAACTCAGCCTTGATCTCAGAAACTGTTATCTGCTGACCTTTTTCGGCTTTCTCCGCAAATTGCTCCAGGATCTTCTCTTCCTCTTCGTAGGTCATTGCCCATGAATGGGAAGTATACTTATTTCTCGCAAATTCCTCCAGGCCCTGCTGCCGGTACCGGCTGCAGATCTTTGATATCGTACTCGTATGCAAGTCCAGTTTCTCGTGGATCTCTGCGATGGTGGCACCTTCGTGGCGGAGCAACAGAACGTTCAGCCGTTTGCTGATGTTTTTATCTTTCGTCTTCTTTTCCAAAGCTTTGATTGCTTTGTGTTCTTCTTCCGATATCTGGAATTTTGGCATTGTCATCACCTCGATTCCAGTATACCATACTTTTGCTAAATTGTCAGTAAATTTAGGCTGAGATTAGTATAAGATGCGGCCGATCACTGACGGATCAGGACCAGGCCGCCCCTCTCCGGCTGGCCCGTTTCCCAGAAAGGTTGGAATTCCAACCAGTGGGCCTTGCCGTAGGTGGCCGCTTTGACATAAAATGAGTTTTGTCTTGTTTCATATCCCACCAGTAAAAACCAGTGCCACTCGAAGAAATCGAATCTTTTTTC
>JAUNQE010000020.1 GCA_030536365.1 Erysipelotrichaceae bacterium
ATACGTCTGTGCTAATAAAAGATTAAAATCGGGACAAAATCATTTTGGAATCACAAAGGATTAACCCTCATCCTCAAGTATCACAAAAGAATAGCACGGCACCTCGACCGCATTCCCCAGGATCTCATTGCGGCGGCCGTCCTGGAAGATCAGCTTCCGCTTTCCTTCAAAAGGATAGATATGGTTAAAAGCGCAGGGATTGAAGAAAATGCTCAGTCTGCCGGTGCGGTAGATCAGCATTTCGTAATAGTCTTCAAATGATACGCTCTGTAAGATCTCTTTATAAGTCTTTAAACGAAGTTCCGGATATTCCCTGCGCAGCGCGATCAGTTCCTTGAAGAAATCAACGACATCGTCGTTGCGGATACGGTCGAGCCAGTCGATCCGGTTGATATTATCCGGGGCATTATAGGAATTTTCGACGCCTTTCTTGGAGCGCAGGAATTCCTGTCCCGCGTGGATGAAGGGGATACCCTGCGACAACATGACAAAACCGAGCGCCAGTTTGCAGACGGCCTTGATCTGTTCGGGATCGCCGTCGAGCGACAGCAGTTTCGCCTTGTCATAGAATGTGCGGTTATCGTGGCATTCCACATACTGGATCGCCTGCGAAGGCAGCACGAACAGTTCCGGATTGGCCATCATGCCGGCTTTTGTCTCCTCGCGGAGATTCTGCTCGTTAAAAATGAATCCGGGTTTCTCATGCTCGAAAGAAGGACCGCGCAACGGATTGCGGAACCGGTCATTGAAGAAACCGATCAGCTCAAGGCTGCCGCAGTTTTCCATCGTCGCCATCGCCTTATCCGGCATGACTCTTGACATCTTCCAGCCCTCACCGTAAAGCAGGATATCACGCTTGCGGGTGACCAGCTGCTGGTAGATCAGACGGATCGTATCCGCGTCGATCAGGCCCATGAGGTCAAAACGAAGACCGTCGATATCAAAAAGATCGACATAACGGTTGCACATATGGACGATATATTCACGGAAGAAAAGCGAATTCGTACGGCACTCGCTGCCGCAGAAGGAACCGTCCGCCGGTTTGCCCTTGCTGTCGTAGCGGAAAAAAGCATACGGTAAAAGTTTCTGCAAGGAGAAGTCCTTGCGGTTATAGACATGGTTGAAGACGACGTCGAGGGTGACCCGGATGCCCGCGGCATGGAATTCCGCGACCGCCTCCGCCAGATCGTTGATCCGGGAATAAGGATCATTGATATCGACGTAGGAGCCTTCGACGACATTGTATTGTTCGGGGTCATAGCCCCAGTTGTATTCCTTGGAATCTTCCTCATTCACCGACTTGAAGTCAAAGACCGGCAATAGCTGCAGGTGGGTGAAACCGAGCTCTTTCAGATAATCAAAACCGACCGTATGTTCTTCTAAACGCATCCCCTTCTCGACCAGGCCTTTCAGCTTTCCCCGTTTGGATTTCGGCAGTGTGGTATCGCTGGTAAAGTCACGGACGTGCAGCTCATAGATCACCGCGTCCTGCGGATGTGTGAAAGCTGTCGTCGGACGGACGAAGGAACGGAAAAATTTGCGCTTATCGACAATGACCGAAGCTTCCCCGTTCTTGGCCGAGGACCAGGCGAACGGGTCGACTGTCGTCACCGCGGAATTGAAACGGCAGATGCGGTAAAGATACTGCTTGCCCTCAAGATCCCCGGGCACTTCCAGAGAAAAAGTTCCGTTCTCTTCCTCATCCATGACGAGGATCTCCTCCCCGATCAGGACTTCTGCCCGGACTGCCAGCGGCGCCCAGACACGGAAAAGCGTGGAATGCGGCTCATAAAAGGAACCGAGCCGTTCCGGTTCAAAACGGAACACTTTTTCGAATGCTTTTTTATGGGTGATAAAACGGTAAACGACCTCGATCTCCTCCTCATCATAGAACGCGCGGATGCGCTTGCTGAGATCGGGCTTCTTTTTCAGACTGATCTTTTTGCCTTTTGCGCTGTAAGCGATCTTCCTGCCGTTGGCATACAGCCTTAAACGAGAAAAATCGCAAGAATCGCTTGCGATCATTCTCTGTTCGGAATCGAAATACAGGCAAAGGCTGTTCATTAGAGTTTTTTCAGATGCCAGATATCCCTTACGTAATCATTGATCGTACGGTCACTGGAGAAGTATGCGCTCTTCGCGATATTGATCAGAGCTTTCTTGGCATAAACCTCCGGCTCCTGCATGATCGCGTAAGTCTTTTCATGCGCCCTGACATAGGCATCAAAGTCCGCGAGCACAAAGTACTCATCGTTGCGGACGAGGAATTCGTCCGTGATATTCTTGAACGCGTTGGGCTCCTGTGTAAAGGTGCCGTTCATCAGCGAATAGATGATGCGGCGCAGGCGTTCGTCATTTTCATAGTAATCCAGGCAGCGGTATACGCGGCGCAGGTTGCTGACCTCGTCGCTGTGCAGACCGAAGATCACGATATTGTCGTCACCGACTTCCTCGCGGATCTCGACGTTCGCGCCATCGAGGGTACCAAGCGTCAAAGCGCCGTTCATCATGAATTTCATGTTACCGGTACCACTGGCTTCCTTACCTGCCAGAGAGATCTGTTCAGAGATCTCGGCAGCCGGAACCAGTTTTTCAGACAGGGTGACACAGTAGTTCGGCAGGAAGACGACCTGCAGTTTATCGCAGACTTCCTCATCGTTGCGGATCGTTTCCGCGACACAGTTGATCAGCTTGATGACTTCCTTGGCGAAGACATAGCTCGAAGCGGCCTTTGCAGCAAAGAAGAAGGTTGTCTTCGGGACCGTAAAGTTCGGATCTTCCTTCAGACGCAGATAGAGATGAATGACATAGAAGATATCCAGCAGCTGACGCTTATACGCGTGCAGACGCTTGGCGATGACATCGTAGATGCTGTCGGGGTCAACAGTGAAACCGTAGTGTTCCTTGACATAGGCAGCGAAGTCTTCCTTCTTCTGGCGCTTGACCTCGAGGAAGCCCTTCTGTACTTCCGGATCATCCGCATAGTCCGCCAGATTGCCGATCTCGTTGAAGTCCTGCATCAGGTCCGCGGAGATCGTCTTGCTGACGAATTTTGCCAGTTCCGGGTTGGAGTACAGCATCCAGCGGCGCGGGGTGATGCCGTTGGTCTTGTTGTTGAACTTCTCCGGGAACAACATGTAGAAGTTATGGAAAAGGTCATCCTTCAGGATCTCGGTATGCAGTTTCGCGACACCGTTGACGGAGAAGGAGCCGATCACACAGAGATGCGCCATGCGGACATTGTGGTTGCCGAGGATCGCGACGCGGTTCAGGAAATCCCTGTCGTAGCCCTTTTCGTAAACAGAACGCGCGAACTGACGGTCGATCTCCTCGATGATCATGTAGATACGCGGTAAAAGACGCTTGATGTATTCGACCGGCCAGCGTTCCAGCGCTTCCGCCATGACGGTATGGTTGGTATACGCGAATGTATTTCTGCAGATCGGAGCCGCCTTGGCCCAGCTGTATCCGTACTCATCCATCAGAAGACGCATGAGTTCCGGGATCGCCAGCGCCGGATGCGTGTCATTCAGCTGAATGACATGCTTTTCGGCAAAGTTATCCAATGTGCCGTACTGCTCCATGTGTTTTCTGACGATCGCCTGCAGTCCGGCGGATACGAAGAAGTATTCCTGCTTGATACGCAGGTATTTGCCCTCGACTGTAGAGTCGTCCGGATAAACGTTGCGGCAGATATCATCCACGTGCGCCAGGTATTCGCGGAAATCGATGTCACGTCTGAGATCGGTGCTCGGTTCCGGAGACCACATGCGCAGGGTATTCGTCGTTTCGGTACGGGAGCCGATCATCGGCATATCATACGGTACCGCGCGAACGGCTTCATAATTGACTTTCTCAAAATGCAGGTCACCATTCTCGTCTGTGGTGACGCTGACATCCCCGTAGAAATGGACTTCGACGGCCTTGTCGTGACGGCAGATCTCCCACTGGTTGCCTAAACGCATCCACTGATCCGGTACTTCTACCTGCTCGTTGTTGACGATCGTCTGCTTGAACAGACCGAATCTATAGCGGATCGTGTTGCCCATGGCCGGATAATCTTCCGATGCCAGGGAATCCATGAAGCATGCGGCAAGACGGCCGAGACCGCCGTTTCCGAGTCCGGGGTCATCCTCGAGCTCGATCAGTTTCTCAAGATCGATATCCAGATCCTTTAACCCGTCTTTGACAAGGTCATAGGCATCCAGATTCATCAGGTTGTTGCGAAGCATTCTGCCAAGCAGGAACTCCAGGGAGAAATAATGCATTTCCTTGGCTTCCTGTTTTTTAACACGGTGTTTTGTCTTGCGCCAGTTTGCTGCTGAACGCGAACGGACAAGTGTTTCCAGAACGATGAATTTTTCTATATCACTGGCTTCTTCCAGACTTTTTCCATAGATTGTATCCAGAAGATTCAGATACTGGATCTTAAATCCCTCTTTGTTTTGGAATATCATAGTATTTCCTCCGCACAATATATTATCATAACGACTAAAGTATTTCGAATGCTTGTTTAGTTTTTGTCAAAATGAAAACGGTTGCATTCTTTGTTCCGAAATAATTAAGGTATAATAGCGATATGAACAAAAGAGAAAAGACAAGAACCGTCCGGGTCGGTGACCTCACCCTCGGCGGTCAGGACCGTGTCATCATCCAGTCGATGACCAATACAAAGACACACGATGTCGAAGCTACCGTTGCCCAGATCGAACGTCTGGAGAAAGCCGGATGCGAGATCGTCCGGGTCGCCTGCCTGCAGGAAGAAGACGCGCTGGCGATCGCGGAGATCAAAAAGCGCATCCATATCCCGATCGTTGCCGACATTCATTTCAATCCCGATTTCGCCATCAAGGCGATCGAAAACGGCGTGGACAAGATCCGCCTGAATCCGGGCAACATCGAAGATGAGTCCAAGATCCGCACGATCGTTGAGCTCGCGAAGAAGAACGGCGTACCGATCCGTATCGGCATCAACTCCGGTTCCTTAAACAAGAAATACGAACATTCGACCGACGCGATGATCGCTTCCGCCTATGACCATCTGCGTATCCTGGAGGATCTGGACTTCCATGATGTCGTCCTCTCCTTTAAATCCTCCGATGCTCTGGAAACGATCGAAGTCTACCGCAAGGCGGCTGAGACCTTCCCCTATCCGCTGCATCTCGGCGTGACCGAAGCCGGACCGCTGGTCGATTCCTCGATCAAATCCGCTTTCGCGCTGGGAACACTGCTCAACGAAGGGATCGGCGATACGATCCGTGTCTCGATCTCCGATGATCCGGTAAAAGAGATCGCCGTAGCCAAAAAGCTCTTAAGAACAGTTGGTCTGCGCAAGGATGTTCCAACACTGATCTCCTGCCCGACCTGCGGCCGTATCCAGTACGATATGCTTCCGATCGTTGCCGAGATCGAAGAGTATCTCAGCACCGTCAACAAGGACATCAAAGTCGCGATCATGGGCTGTGCCGTAAACGGTCCGGGAGAAGCCAGCGCTGCTGATATCGGCGTTGCCGGCGGCAAGGAATCCGCGCTGCTCTTTAAAAAAGGAAAGATCGTCAGAAGCTTCCCGCAGGAAGAGATCGTTCAGGTCCTCAAAGCCGAGATCGATAAGTTCTGATCACCTGTATTCAACAAAACAGAACCTTCACGGTTCTGTTTTTTCGTTTCATAAAGAAAGGGTCCGTTATCGGACCCTTGTTCAGTTATCAGCAGATATCAGAAGTGTCCGCCGCCGCCTCCGTGGGTATGACCCGAAGAGGAGATGTGGACATGGCTTCCGCCGCCTCCGCCGCCGGAACTGTGGCCTCCGGAGCTTGAAGTGCTCCTCTGGATGCGGGTACGGCTGACATTGCGGTAAAGGAAGATATCTCTGGATTCGGTAAGATCCATACTGCCTTTGCGGTAGTATTCCGAAGCCTGATACTTCGCGTTGACGGAACGCAGTTTACGGCGTTCTCTGGATACATAGACAAGAGACGCCAAAAGACCTGTCACACCGGAGCTGACGCCGGTCTCCAGGAACGGAAATGAACGTTCCGGTTCGGGGCCCGGTTTTTCCGGACGAACTTCATACATATAGCCGTCTTCCACCATGAAATACGTGTAGGATTCCGGTGGATCCTCCAGGGAAGAAGCTTCGACGATCTTTCCCTCGTCGGTGATCGCGTACATCACGTTCTCATCGAGATCCCGGATATTGACCTGGGTGACGATATTCCCGTCATCATCAAAGGTCACGAGATCGCCGTTGTCATACAGCATATAGTCACCGATCGGTTCACGGAAATACTCTACCGCGAGATCCGCGTAGCGATCGAAGGCGCCGTAGTAATCTCCGTCTGAGAGATACGGGACCATCTCGTCCCCGGCATCCTGGATCCGGTCATCGGTGAAGGCACGGATACCGGAGCCGCTGGTCGAGATATACCAGGTGCGGGTCTCCATTTCCAGGAACAGCAGGACACCGTCATAGTGTTCTCCCTGTCCGTAACCGTTGTAGTCGAAGAAATCGTCCGCGTAGGCGACGACATCCTGACCGTCGATATCATTTTCCGTCAAGACAACGATATCGGCCTGCAGTTCTTCAGAGATGCGTTCCAGTTTTTCTTCAAGGTCAGCAGCTTCCTGTGAGCTGAGAAGTCCGGCATTATCGATGACATAAACTTTCTCGGCACGGATGCTGAAGGGCGTTATGATAAGCAGCAACAGTACTGCTAAAGCTAAGATCTTCTTCATCCTGTTACCTCGCCGTCATAAAGATCACGACAAGCACGATGGCCATGATCAGGAACACGATCACAAAGGTACGCAGGAACAGCCAGAGCGTCAGCATCTTGTCTTCCGGCAGATCGCCGACGAATTTTCCGGTCTGTCCGTTCATCGCGAACTGGTAGGTCTTGCCGCCCCAGACGGTCGATAAGAGCCATACCGGCAGCAATGCATAGCGTGCTTTACCGTCGGTATTCGTCAGATGCGAGGAGACAGTAGTGACCATACCGTAACCGGCGGTCGTATCCCGGAAAGCGGATTCCGTCGAATTCTTGATGCGTTCATTGGCACGGCCGATGCTTTCTTCTTTTCCGATATCGTAGCGGTTTGCCAGATAGCCGGAGAGATAAGCTGTCTCAAAGTCGACACCTTCACTGACATCAAACGGTTCGATCGATTCCATCAGCACCGGGGAGATCTTTGTCGAACCTTCGACCGGGACATCATCAAAAGCGATGCGTCCGCGGCGCTTGAGCAGGAAATGACTGGTCTCCACATAACGGTAATTTCCGTCGCTGTAGCTGCGGGTCCGCTGCGCACGGTAGCGCACATCGGCTGCCACATCCGAGGAAAAGAGCCAGAACGGTACATAGACACCCTTGATCTCATCGATATGATCGCGTCTCTTGAAGATCGCGGGTACGAGTTTCTGCGCCTGCACATGTTTGCGGTACGCGTTTTTCGCGTCTTCCTTCGTGACCTTGAAAGGGATCACGAGATCCGGCCGCAGTTCCCCGCTGACCTCGGAAGTCACGATGATCGCATTGCCGCAGAACGGGCAGGAGGAAGCCGCCGTGGTCTTATCCTGTACGACCTCCCCGCCGCAGGACTGACAGACATAGACTGCCAGATTCTGATCTTTATAGGTGCTGTCGCTTTCGTAAAGCCAGGACAAGTCATCCTGGTTTACGGCTTGCGCGTTGTTGTATTCTTCCGCTGCCTCTACGTCGAATTCCGTACTGCAGGAGAGGCATTTCAGCTTCTGACTCTGAGCATCAAAATGCAGAACACCTCCGCAGTTCGGGCACTTGTATTCTAAGAGCTCAGACATTCCAAACCTTAGAGCTGTTTACCGCAGTATGGGCAGAAATTGGATCCGGCCGGGATCTCTTTTCCGCAGCTTGGGCAGTAAGCAGCAGGCGCATTGTTTCCGCCATTGTTGAAGAGCTGGTTGACGTTTACACCGGCAGCGTTGTTCGCGAGACCGACACCAACGAAACCATTGACTGCGCCGGCTTCGTTCTTGGCAGCGTCACGGATCGCGTCTGCGTACGCGTCGGTGATATGACCGGCTGCAACTTTCTGATCGGAGTACAGCAGAGCTGCCTGGTAATCCTGGATGCGCTTCTGGTCTTCCGGATTGAGGGTGATACTGTTGAAGGCAACGGAAACGACTTCCAGACCGCGTGCCTTTGCCCACTTCTCGGAGAGGGTCTCATCAAGGACCTTGCTGATCTCTTCGGTGTGCGCCGGCAGATCGCTCGGCATGACACCGGTAGCGCCGACAGCGGTCATGACCGGCTGCAGGGCGGAGATGAACTCGGAACGGAGCTGGCCGTCAAGCTGGCTCTTTGTGTAAACAGAAGTGACATTGCCGGCTACGGTCTCATAGAAAGCGATCGGATTGATGATACGGTAGGAATAAACGCCGTTGCAGCGCAGACCTACTTCAAGCTTCAACGGGGAATCCTTGTCCGCGATCTTGAACGGGATCGGGTTCGGAGTTCCGAATGTGTTGTTGACGATCTCTTTCGTATTTACATAGTAGACACGCTGATCCTGCGGAACTTCGCCGCCGTATTCAAAACGCTTCTTGATGACTTCGATAACGTTCTGGACACCTTCCTTGAGGTTACCGACAAAGAAGCTCGGTTCGCTGGATGCATCATACGTATAGACACCGGGTTCGGAGCAGACTTCGGTGACCTTGCCCTGGTCAACGAGGATCAGGCACTGACCGTCTGCGACGACGATACCGGAGCCGTTTGTGATAACGTCCGGGTTACCGTGGTTGCCGCCGAAAAGGCTGTTGCTTCCCTTATGTTCGCCTCTTACGATAAGGTAGTCCGCGGGAATTGACTCACAGACAAAATACTCTTTCCACTGATCAGAAAGAACGCCTGTAACAGAAGTGATAGCTGAACGGATTAATCCCATTATTGAATTACCTCTCTTTCTCTATCTTTAGAATACCATTTTTAGAATAAATGGTATGGTTTTTTCCTTTTCCGCCACTTACAGAACGGCGCGTTCTGCATAACAAATCAAGAAAAAAAGGCCTCCGGGTGTCAGAGGCCGGGCGTTCCGGAACCTTGCGGAACGGATCAGTACTGCTTGCGGAAACCGCGTGTCTGGCGACTCTGCACAGCCTTGTGCAGCTCACTCATATAGGCACGGAAGACGAGGTAGAAAGCGAGAGGCAGAAAGATGACCGTGATCAGAGCGAAGCAGTGGACACGCAGTTCTTCCAGCAGCATCGTATCCGGGAAGAACAGTGCAGCAAAATAGAAGCAGAATGTCAGGAACAGCCAGAGGAATATATCGCGGCGGTCGCCTTCCTTTTCATGTTCCTGCAGATAGCTGTCAAGCAGCGCGTAGTTGACGCAGAGCAGAAGCAGATAGGGAAGCGCGAGTCTTACGCCGGTATAGAAGTAAAGAAAGAGGTAAGCCGAAACAAAGACAGCTGTCACTCCCAGGAAACGCTGGAAACGGAAACGGCGGATCTCCGGCAGCAGATTCAGGCAAAGGACGATGACGGTGATCTCAGCGATCAGGTCATTATGGTCGAGGGCAAAGCACCATGAGAACAGGACACCCCAGTTATTCATCTCCATATCTCGGAACATATTCATTTCCTCCTTCAGACAAGCCGATTATAGAATGACTTTTGTATTATTCAGGTGCTTTTTTTAGCCTCAATGATATAAAATAAAAATATGAAAAACCGTCTGAGGATCCTGTCTCTGCTGGAGATCCTGCGCAGATACAGTGATGAGGAACATTCCCTTTCGACCGAAGCGATCACCGCGCTTCTTGAAAACGAGTTCGGTCTTGAGGACATATACCGCAAGACGATCAACCAGGATCTGCGTGATCTTGCGGAAGCCTATCCGCAATATCAGCTCAACTACCGTCACAAAGCCGGCTACAGTCTGAGCGAGTCCCCCTTCTCGCTGGCTGAGGTCAAGATCCTTCTGGATTCGCTCGATTCCCTGCAGACGCTTGACCCTGCTTTCCTCGAAAAGCTGAAGGAAAAGCTCTGTTCCTTCCTTTCGGTCTATGAGACGAAGGTCCTTGAGACGCTGCGCGCAGACAGCGAACACGGTTCAGGCTATTTCATCTATCATTTCGAAACGCTGCTCAACAGCTATAAACACAGTCACAGCGTGCTGCTTTTACGCAAAGGCAGAGACGAAGAGGAAGAGATCCTGCCGCTCTTCTTTGAGCGGGTCCGCAATCAGTATTACCTGCTCTACCGTTATCCGGAAAAGAAAAAGATCTACCGTCTGCGTTTCGACAACATCGAACAGCTTACTGAAACAGACAGAGAGGTCGATCTTTCCGTGCCCCACCGTGAGATCCAGAAATATCTTGAGGAAGCATCCGACGCCTATCATGGCGAAGAGACAGCTTCCATGACCCTGCAGCTCCGTGACAGCGACCCGCGGCTGCGGCGCTGGCTGAAAGAGGACTTTCCGACGATCCGTTTCTACGAGGACAAGGCGGTGCTGACCGCCGGTCTCAACGACCGCTTCTTCGCCAAGCTTTCCGCCTATGGCGACCGCATAAAACTGAGCAGTCCATCGGAAGCGCAGAAAGCCTATCTTGAGAGCCTTAATAAGATCCTCGCCTCCTATAATGAACCATAAGAAAACAGCAGATCGCTCTGCTGTTTTGTTTTATTCGCTGTAGGCTTCGCTGAAGGTGACCAGCTGATAGCCCTGTTCGACGAAATACGGGATCAGGACCTTCATGGAATCGACCGTTTCCTGGTAGATCTCATGGAAGAGGATGATCGTATCGTCCTTGTATTCGTTCTTGACCTTTTCGATGATCGCCGAGCTGTCACGCAGCGCCCAGTCGCGGGAATCGATATCCCAGAGGACCGGGGTGAGATTGGTCACCGAATCCAGGGAATGATTATAGGCACCGTACGGCGGACGGTAACATTTCATTTCGTAGCCGAAGCCGTTCTTCAGATCGTTGTAAGGGGTCATGATCTCCTCCCTTGCCTCGGAATCCGACAGTTTTGTCAGATCCGCGTGGGACTGGGTATGGGAACCGTATTCATTGCCCCAGTCGACCGACTGGCGGATCAGTTCGATATCCGGTTCATAGAGACGGCTGCCGACGATGAAGAAGGTCGCTCTGGCGTCATAATGATTGAGCAGATCGTAGAGCTCGCGGGATGTCTTGCGGCTCGGTCCGTCATCAAAGGTCAGACACAGATACTTCCGGTTCGGATCAAAGAACTTCGGTTTCTGATAAGCCGCGGCGGCAGTACCGAAATCCTTCCCCAGCGAACTGGACAGATACGCCAGCGGGATCTGCGCGTCTACTTCAAATTCCGGGAAATAGACATCCAGATCGGAACCGCGGATACCGCGGATCTCATATTCAAAATCGGTCCGGTCGTACAAACTCAGATCACGGACGACATCGCTGTTATTCTTTTTCAAAGTATAGATCAGATAATCACGCAGGACGGTCTTCCCCTGCTCATCCAGGCTTTCCGGAAGCGTCAGATCGGTCTGATCGCCGTTGACGATATAGGAAGTCATCGGATATTCGACCTGGTAGCATTCTCCGTACGGGACCAGCGTATAGTCGATGACGGTCTTCTCTTCGACGCCTTCACATAGCGATTTTGCCTGTTCCTTTCCTTTCTTGGAATTCTCCGGATAGAAGACGAGGCATTTTCCGTACTGGGCCTTGGCAGCGCCTTCGTTGGCGCTCTTGACACCTATGAAGCTGAACCGGTGGGTCAGCAGGCTGAACATGAACCATATAACTCCAACAAAAAAGATCACGTACAGCGCATACCGGATGCTCTTGCGTAATCTTCTTCTTGGTTTTCTTCTTTTTCTTACTGTGCTCATACTTTTATTTTAGCACAGTGTGTTAGGAACGGCTCACCTCAGCCGATGATTTTTTTCTTAAGACGGCGGTAGACGATGACCCACAGCACCGCCTGGATCACAGTCGTTACGATCCAGGAGATCGGATAGCACAAGTAGATCGCCTCCAGGGTATGACTTCCCGGGAAGACTGTTGCCATCCAGAACAGACGGACACCGCAGATGCCCGCGATCATGAAGATCGTCGGCAGCGTTGAGATGCCCATACCGCGCATCGAGTTGACGAAGACATCGAGGATACCGTTGAGATAGAGCGGTTTGGCGACATATTCAAGACGGATGAGGCCGACAGCTTTTACTTCCTCGGCATTGGTGTAAAGACCCAGCAGCGTATGTCCGAAATACCAGGCGGCATAGCCGATGATGAATGCGGAGATACCGACTAAAACAAGGCTTTCAAGCATGATGCGTCCTGCTGCCTTACGCTTGCCGGCACCGATATTCTGGCTCGTGAAAGTGATCTCGGCCTGGGTAAAGGCGCCTGTGCCGATATAAACGAAACTCTCGAGATTCGCCGCCGCGGAGTTGCCGGCGACGATCGAAGAGGAACCGAAAGAGTTGATACCGGACTGGATCACGACATTGCTGAGGGCGAAAACGATGCCCTGGATACCGGCCGGGATACCGATGGCTACGATCTTGCGGGTAGTCGGTCCGTCAAAACGGATCGCCTTCATATCAAGCCTTGCGGCATCGGTCTGCTTTGTCAGGGTATAGACGACTAAGACCGCCGATACGAGTTCGGAGATGACAGTCGCGATCGCGACTCCGGCAACATCCCATTTAAAGACAATGACGAATAAAAGGTTCAGACAGAGGTTCAGGACACCGCTGATGACCATGAAGTATAAAGGACGCTTGGTGTCTCCCTTGGAACGCAGGACTGCCGCGCCGAAGTTGTAGATCAGAAGCGCGATCACGCCCAGGAAGTAGATGCGCATATACAGTACGCTGCCGCCGATGATATTGTCCGGGGTGGACATCATCTGCAGCATCGGCCTGGCCAGGAAATAGCCGGCGACCGTAAGGAAGGCACCGGAGACAAGACCGAGCCAGATCGAAGTATGCACCGCCCTACGGATCTGATCTTCATCATTGCCGCCGTAGCTGTTGGCGATAACGACATTGGTGCCGACACTGAGACCGCTGAACAGTGACGTCAGTAAAAAGACCAGGGAACCGGTCGCTCCGACCGAAGCGAGCGCGTTTTCCCCGGCGAATTTTCCGACAACGATGGTATCCGCGGCATTAAAGAGCAGCTGCAGGAAGTTCGACAACATCAGCGGGATCGAGAATAAAATGATATTTTTCAGTAACGGTCCGTTGACCATATCCATCTGCCGATCCTGCCGCATAACTCTTCTCCTTAAAAAACGTTCGTGATCTATTATATCCTATCCAGCGCACCGCGCAAGAAAAATGATATTGACAATCATTCCATTGCGATCAACTCTGCGCGTTTGAGGTTCTTCAGCTTTTTCAGATCGTCGATCAGGGTGTGCAGATCGCGGTGCATCTCCGAGATATCGATCGTGATCGAGATGTTCGCGAGACCGTTGACCGGCACGTTCTGGTTGATCGTAACGATGTTGACAGGATAGGATGTCAGGACCTGCAGTACCTTTAAAAGACTTCCCTTCTGGTCCTCGAGGATCAGCGAAAGGCTGGCCTTGCGGACGTTCTTATCCTCAAACTCATAAACGGCATCCTTGTATTTATAATAGGTGCCGCGCGAGATGCCGACCTGCTTGCAGGCGGCCGAGATATCCCTGACCGTCCCGGAATGCAGGAGCTTGCGCACCTCAAGCACCTTTTCCAGCTGCTCCGAAAGGATGTTGCTGGAGACGATATAGTAATTATTCATGGTAGATCATTGCTCCTTCTTTGCTTAATACCGTTTTGCGCACTCTCAGATCAGGACGGCGCTTCTGCAGTTCGTCAATCAGCTCATCGATCCGCTTCTCCGAGAACGAGATCCCGGCAAGGGTGCTTCCGCTTCCCGAGATCCAGAACGGAAGTCCAAGTTCATGACAGCAGTCACGAACGGGATCGTGATCCGGGATCAGCGTTTTTCTATAGGGTTCGTGCAGCGCGTCGATCAAAGACTCCTTTAACAGCGTATCGTTCCCCTCCGCAAGAGCTTCGGCGAATTTCAGCGCCTGGAAGACCTGACCCGCCGCAGCCTTATGGGAAATGACAGACGGCAATATCGCGCGTGCTTTCTCGGTCTCGACCAGATAATCGGGGATGATTAGCGCGGTCGAGAAAGACGGACATTCAAGAGGATAATATTCGACTTTCTTCCCGTCATAATTGCTGAAGATCACCCCGCCGTAAAAAGCCGGGGCCAGATTATCAGGATGGCCCTCGATCTCGCAGGCAAGCTTCAGACAATCCTCTTTGGAAAGCGGACAGCCGAACCACTCGTTTGCGGCCAATACACCGGCCGTGATGCAGACTGCGCTTGAACCCAGCCCTCTTTCCAAGGGGATATCGCTGTCGATCTTTAAACGGAAAGGCGGAAGCGCCTTCCCGAGATATTCGCATACATGGGCAAAGGAGCGGACAACGAGATTCTCCTCTCCTCTGTATTCCTCGGGACAGCCTTCGATCTGCAGCTCTTCGCTCTCACTGAACTCAAAAGAACTCCACCAGTCAAGAGCTGCTCCCAAACAGTCATAACCGATACCGAGATTGGCGCTGGTCGCCGGTACTCTGATCCTGATCATAAGGCGTGCTCCTTTAAGAAGTGACTGATGCTATCGCGCACTTCTTCCTTGCCGATCGCCTCTTTAAAGCGCACCGGCAGCTGCTGCAGACGGGCGATCGCCCTGGGTGCTTCCTGTCCGCTGACTTCTGCCAGCTTTTTCAGATTAGCGAATTCATCTTCTGTAACTTCCTCTCCAAGCGCATTGAGCACATAGGCTGGGAATTTGAACGGGGAAGCCGTTGCCAGAGCCACGATCTTTCCCTCTTTCTTATATCTTTCCGCTGCCGCATAGCCGATCGCGGAATGCGGATCAAGCAGATAACCTTCTTTTTCATAGACGCGGCGGATCACCGCGGAAGTCTCCTCATCACTGAAACATTCCGCCGCGAAAAGCTCCTGCAGCTTCTCGCGCATCGTTTCATTGATGCGGTAGCAGCCTTTCTCCTTAAGCTCCCGCATATAGGCAGCGGTCTCCTCGTTGTTCTCATCACTGAGATAATATAATAGACGCTCGAGGTTGCTGGAGATCAGGATGTCCATACTGGGAGAGATCGTCTTGTAGAACGGTCTCCTGCGGTCATAGACACCGGTGCGGACAAAATCGGTCAGCACGTTGTTGGCGTTGGAAGCAACGATGAAACGTCTGACCGGAAGACCGAGACAATAGGCATAGTAGCCGGCCAGCACATCACCGAAGTTGCCGCTCGGCACACTGAAGCTGACCTTTTCTCCTAATGGGATGCTGCCGCTCAGCACGAGCTGACGGTAGGCATCGAAATAATAGACGATCTGAGGCATCAGACGTCCGATATTGATCGAGTTGGCGGAAGTGAGACGGATCTTCTTTTCCAGAAGCTCTTTCCGGAATCCCTGATCGGCAAAGACTTCCTTGACGGCCGTCTGGGCATCATCAAAATTCCCTTTTAATCCGTAAACGGCGACATTCTCCCCTTCCTGGGTCGTCATCTGCAGCTCCTGGATACAGGAAGTTCCGTCTTTGGGGTAATAGACAAGGATCCCGGTGCGCGGAACATCCGCAAATCCGGAAAGCGCCGCCTTGCCGGTATCCCCGGAGGTCGCAGTCAGGATCAAAGCTTTCTCCCCTTCCGGCAGCGCATTGCTTAAAAGATGCGGCAGCAAGGTCAGGGCAACGTCCTTGAACGCGGAGGTCGGACCGTGGAAAAGCTCAAGCACACGGATGTCGCCGGCTTTCTGTAAAGAGACAGTCTCCGGAATGTCAAAACGGTCATACGCCGCGTCGATCGCTGCTTTCAGTTTTTCCTTTCCGATCCCGTCAAAAAACAGGGATAGTACCGCAAGCGCTGTCTCCCGGTAATCCATCTTTAAAAGATCCTGCAGTGGGATCTTTTTCTCTTTCAGATAACGGTCCACATACAGCCCGCCGTCTTCCGCGCTTCCTTTTAAGAGCGCCTCCGACTCGCTGCACTGCAGACCGGCATTTCTCGTTGATTCATAGATCATAGCCGCACCCCCATTGAAAACCTCTATTAGACATGATACAATGTGCAAGATTAATATACAAGTGTTTTTATTTTATGAACAGAGGGAAAAATATGAAAGCTGCTGTCTTCGGTTACGGAACAGTCGGAAAAGGGATCGAAAAACTCCTTGCCCGGGATCCGCATCTGGAAATCAAATACATCTTCGTCCGCAAAGAGAAGGAAAAGCTTCCTTATCTCACCAACGATCTTGAAGGAATCATCAACGATCCGGAAATCAGGATCGTTTTCGAATGTCTCAGCGGCACCGACCCTGCCGATACGGTCATCCGCAAGGCGCTGGAGAACGGAAAGCACGTCATCTCCGCCAACAAGATGGTCCTGGCGCAGCATCTGAAGGAATATATGGATATCGCCGGGAAACATCACGGCACCCTGCAGATCGAAGCTTCAGTCGCGGCCGCGATCCCCTTTATCGACGCCCTGCTGAAAGTACGCCGTTTCGAGGAAGTCCGCGGTTTTGAGGGTATCCTGAACGGTACGACCAATTTCATGCTGAACCGGATGAGCGAGGATTCCCTGAGTTATGCCGAAGCCTTGCAGGAAGCGCAGGATCTCGGCTACGCCGAACGCGACCCCTCAAGCGATGTCGGCGGTTACGATGCCATGTATAAGGCGATCCTGGCCAGCCAGTTGGCTTACCGTGCTATCGGCGCAAAGGCATATCGCGAAGGGATCGAAGCCCTTCGTCCGGAAGACATCGCCTTCGCCAAGGCAAATCACAAAAAACTCAAATTGCTGGTAAGCTCCTTCAGTAAGGAGGATACTTACGCGGCTGTCGTCTCTCCCTGCTTCCTTCCCGAAGAGAGCTATCTGGCCAACACCCCGCAGAAGCTCAATGCCCAGCTGCTGTATGCCGACAGTTTCGGGATGCTGGGCTATTACGGACCCGGAGCCGGGCAGACCGAGACCGCCCAGGCGATGATCCAGGATGCCTGCGATGTGATCGAGGAACGGATCCGCCCGATCGTCCTTGACCGGGAACTGCGCTTTGATCCCGAACTGATCCGCGGTGACTGGATCTGCCGCACTTCCCTCCCGCTTGAGGAAGAAAAGCTTGAAGAAGGCCTCTATCTTCTGAAGGACCGTCCTCTTTCCGTATTTGAAACGTTTGCAAAGCTGCGTCTACAAGACCCGCAGCTCATGTTCGCGAGGTGGAAATAAATGATCAAGATCTCGAAATTCGGCGGCTCCTCCGTCGCTGATTCAAAACAGTTTCAGAAGGTCAAAGTGATCGTTGAGAGCGATCCCGACCGCAAGTATATCGTTGTCAGCGCTCCCGGAAGGCTCAGCAGCGACAGCTCCAAGATCACCGATCTGCTCTATCTTCTGGATGCCCACCGTCAGTATCACGTTGATGCCTCGGTGCTGACCGGAATGATCGCCGAGCGCTACGGCGAGATCAAGAATACCCTGCAGATCGACTACCCGATCGAGCAGGAACTGGAAACATTCTTTTCGGAATACAAGAAGATGAGCCAGGCGGAGATCGTCTCCCGCGGCGAATACTTCTGCGCCCGACTGATGGCCGCCTATCTCGGCTATGACTTCATCGACGCCAAAGACGTTATCTGTTTCAATCATGACAAAACCGTCGATTTTGAGAAAACAAGTGAAACATTGCGCCGGCGGATGATCGGTCATCCCCGTTTCGTCTTCCCCGGTTTTTACGGCGCGGATGAAAACGGCAGGATCATCCTCTTCCCGCGCGGCGGCGGAGACATCAGCGGTGCCGTACTGGCCCGCTGTATGGAAGCGGATATCTATGAAAACTGGACCGATGTCTCGGGCTTCCTGACAGCCGATCCGCGGATCGTGAAAGACCCGAAGCCGATCACCAACATCACTTATTCCGAACTGCGGGAATTATCTTATATGGGCGCCGGTGTGCTCAATGAGGAGACCGTCTTCCCGGTACGTGATTCCGATATCCCGATCCACATCCTCAATACCAACCGTCCCCAGGATCCGGGTACCGTGATCCGTGAACGTATCGAAGAAAAAGGCCCGCCGGTCACCGGCATTGCCGGCAAGCGCGGGTTCACCTCGATCTTTATCTATAAACACAATATGTCCGGGGAGATCGGCTATATCCGCAAGGTCCTCTCCGTCTTTGAAAAATACGGCGTCAGCATCGAACACATCCCGACCGGGATCGATTCCTTCAACCTCGTCGTCAATGAACAGGATGTCGAGGAAGATCTCTACGCGATCCTGAACGAGATCCGCCAGCAGTACGAACCGGATGAGATCCGTACCGAAAGCGGTCTGGCCATGGTCTCGACCGTCGGCCGCAGCATGTCCAATACGCCGGGCGTCAGCGGAAAGCTCTTCTCTGCTCTCGGCAACAGCGACATCAACATCAAGATGATCGCCCAGAATTCCGATGAGATCAATATCACGATCTGTGTGGAGGACAAGGATTTCAAAAAGACCATCCAGATCATTTACGATACCTTTATCCGGGAGGAAAACGCATGAAGATCGCAGTAGCAGGCGCGACCGGCGCTGTCGGACAGCAGATGATCCAATGTCTCGAAGAGAGACTTCCGCAGGCGGAGATCAAGGCTCTGGCTTCCGCCCGTTCCGTGGGCAAAATCTTATCTTTTCAGAAACAGTATGTGATCGAGGAGCTGACCGAAAACAGTTTTGAAGATGTTGATTATGTTCTCGGAGCGACCGAGAACGACATTACCGCCTGGTGGGCACCGCTCGCGGTCAAAGCCGGCGCGGTCGTCGTCGACAATTCCAGTCTTTACCGTCTGCAGGAAGATGTTCCGCTGGTCATTCCCGAGATCAATCCCGAAGATATCCTTACTAATCACGGGATCATCGCCAACCCCAACTGCGCGACGATCATCGCTCTGGTCGCGGTCAACGCCCTTCATCAGCGCTGGCATGTCGAACGTATGATCATCAGCACCTATCAGGCTGTTTCCGGAGCCGGGATGCAGGGCATCCGTGATCTTGAGGCGCAGGTAAAGGATCCTTCTGTTCCCTCAGTCGCCTTCCCCCACCCGATCGCCTACAACCTGATCCCGCAGATCGGCGGTTTTGATGAGGAAGGCTATTCGAGCGAGGAACGCAAGATGCAGAATGAGGGACGCAAGATCTGGCACCATCCGGAACTTCTGGTCAACTGCACCTGTGTCCGGGTGCCGACGATGCGCAGCCATGCCGAATCGATCACCCTGCAGTTCCGGGAAAAACCGGATCTTGACGAGGCAAGGGAACTGTTGAAACAGGCGGAAGGCGTCGTCCTGGCGGACGATCCCAAGAACCATGTCTATCCCATGCCGCTGACGACTTCCGATCAGGATCTCGTCTATGTGGGAAGGCTCCGCAAAGATGTCAGCGATCTCAGGGAACACAGTCTCGTGCTCTTCTGCTCCGGTGATCAGATCCGCAAAGGCGCCGCGACCAACACCGTGCAGATCCTTGAGAAACTGCTCGCGTCAAAGTAAAGCCAAAGCTGCTCCGGCAGCTTTTCTTTTCTCCGTTACCTGTTTTTTGGAAAGAAACGTATAATGTTATAGTATGCCGATCAAAAATATCTGTCTGCTGAACGATTCATTCCCGCCGGTCATTGACGGTGTCGCCAACGCCGTTTTTAATTACGCCTCGATCATCGAGGAAAAATACGGCCACGCCATCGTATCGACCCCGGCTTATCCGGGAGTAAAGGACGACTACCCTTTTGAGGTCATCCGCTACGCTTCACTGGATACAACGGCCCTGGCAGGCTACCGTTTCGGGATCCCGCTCAGCATCGCCCATTTAAGCGAATACGCCGGTAAAAACATCGATATCCTGCACTGTCACTGTCCGATCTCTTCGATGGTCCTGGCCAGGACTTTGCGTGATGAGATCGATAAACCGATCATTCTGCACTATCACACCAAATTCGATATCGACATCCGCCGGGCGGTCAACGCCAGGATCCTGCAGGACCTTGCGATCGACAAGCTCGTGGAGAACATCTCCTATGCTGATGAGGTCTGGGTCGTTTCCGAAGGCGCCGGGGAGAACCTGCGCAAGCTGGGCTACCAGGGCGATTACGTCGTCATGCGTAACGGCGTCGACTTCGAGAAAGGCCGCGGCGCAGCGGAAAGAACGGAAAAGTTGCGCTGGGAATACGCAATTCCGGAAGAAAGACCGGTCTATCTCTTTGTCGGAAGGCTGATGTGGTACAAAGGCATCCGCATCATTCTTGATGCCCTGAAAAAACTGAAGGACAGCGGCGAAGATTTCTCCATGTTGTTTGCAGGTGACGGCATGGATAGGAAAGATATCGAAAATTACACCCGGGAGCTTGGCTTAGAGGAAGAGTGCCGTTTTCTCGGCGCGGTCCGCGACCGTGAAGCCCTCAAGGATCTCTATTCCCTGGCGGACCTGTTTCTTTTTCCCTCGACCTTCGACACGAACGGGATCGTTGTCTCCGAAGCCGCTTCCAGCGGCACGGCCAGTGTGCTCATCAAAGGCAGCTGTGCCGCCGAGGAAGTCACAGACGGCCACAATGCCTTCCTGATCGAAGAGGACAGCGCTTCTCTTTACCGTATGCTGAAGGAGATCGGTAATAATAAGGAGCTGCTGCGCACAGTCGGTGAGAACGCGATGAACGATCTTTATCTTTCCTGGGAGGAAAGTGTCGGCCGGGCGTGGAAACGCTACGAGATCGTCAAGGAGAATTACAGTTACCGGCTCCCGGAGAATCTCGAATACCGCAAGCCTTCGGAAAACATGCTGACGGCGGCAGCCGAACTGGCAAACAGTCTTGATCAGGCCAGGAAGCTTGTGAACGGCGTCGAAAACAAGATCGGCGGCTTCCTTGACCGCTGGCTGTAGGTCTTTAAAATCATTATTCGAAATACACAAAGAGACTGCGATG
>JAUNQE010000113.1 GCA_030536365.1 Erysipelotrichaceae bacterium
GAACAAAAGACGCATATCCAAAAGACTACGTATGTGAAATATCGATTCCTGTCAGTGCGGAATAACGCCGGGCACCAAAAGAGAAAGGAAGTGAATGAAAGATGCTGATGAATATCTTTTCCATTATTCTGAATGTTGTGTTTTTTATCGTTCTGAATACACAGATCTATACAGACAGGGCCAAAATGCCGACCGGGGAAGTCCGCGAATGGCGAAGAAGCCCGGTCGACAGACTGAATATTGCTGATCAGTCTTTCCTGTTTTATCTGCAGATCGCCTTTGCGGTTGTCAGTATCATCAGCGCTGTTCTGCTGTTGTTCGGAGTCCGCAGCAGTATCGTTAAAAAGGTCCAGCTGATCACCACGATCGGATCCGCGGTCATGTTTATCATCATCATGATCATGACCTCCAATGCGAATGTGAAGTATTCCTGAGAACGATCTCCCGGATTCCGGGGACGAACGATATGAAAACAAGCCACACCGGCTGTATCGGATCTTTTGATCAACAGCGCCGGTATGGCTTTTTTGATTGATACGTTTCTATAAGAAACCTTCAGAGTATTCCAGTGTTTCGCTTTTGATTCGGTTCAGGCCTTTTTCAGAAGAATATGCACTTCCTGCGCATCTTCCACGACAGGGATCTCTTCTTCGTTCAGCTCGTAGCCTTCGGGTACTGTCAGCATATGGACCGTATACTTTACCGGTTCGGCGCTGAATGCGGCGGTTCCTTCCGCATCTGTTTTCGCGAACATGCAGGTCGTATCATCGCAGAACCGGACTTTGACCCCGCCGACCGGGACACCGGCTTCGTCTTTGCTGATGATGCGGTAATCCTTTTTGTTTTCGTCAGCAGCAGGGACAGGATCCGTGCTCGTTTCCTTTCCGTTCAGAAGTCCGTCGATCGTTTTTTCATATTCCGAGATGTCCGCCGGAACACCGATCACAGGATAAGTCAGAACTTTTCCTTCGTTGTCAAAAAAGAGGGATGTCGGGAAATTCTGTATAGAAAGTTCATCCATTCCTTCATAGGGCAGGATATTGATATAAGAAAGATTCTTTTCCCTGATCAGCTCCCTGCATACATCCGCCTTATCGGCTGCATCATCGCATGCGGACATCGGAGGAACTGAATATTCCTGTCGTCTATGATTATCCCGGGATGAGGGATATCCGTAACATCGTAAAGAAAGAGCTTCCCGGCGCAAGGATCCGCTACGGCCTGCATTACCGATACCTGCTCGAATGGGAAGTGCGCTGACTCCGCTTTGCGGCTGAGACACGGAGCAAAGACATAGTGGAGTGTTATAATAAACAAAAAGGAAAGAGGTAATAATATGTTAGCAACTTTACTGGCGTTGCCTGTATCGATCGGACTGCTGATCTGGATGTTGCAGATGAAAAAGTATGATCCTTTTCCGAGATTCACATTTGTCAAACTGCTGATCGCCGGACTGATCGCCTATGCCTTGTCCGGGATCATTACGCTCATCGGCGGACTTATCAATATCCTCCTGCAGATCGGTCCTGAGCAACTCAAGATGATGACGAACACCGAAGGGATCGTGCAGGTGCTCAACGAGATCGCCGCTGCGGGAAAGGCTGTTACGGCGCAGTCACTGCTGATCGGATTCATCCGCACATTCATCCTGATCGGGCTCGTGGAAGAACTCCTGAAATTCTTTGGCGCCAGGATCGTTATGCGCAAAGAGGGCGTCGTTCATACCTGGAAAGACGCTCTGATCTGCTTCGCGATCGTGGCTCTCGGCTTCCAGCTGTTCGAAGATATCGGTTATGCTTCGGGCAGTATCGGGACGGCGATCTTCCGGGCATTGACGCCGTTCCACTTTACCTTCGCTGTAGTCATGGGCTATTTCTACGGCTTGGGCAAAGTCAAGGGAAACGGCTTCTATTCCCTGCTTGCGATCGTTGTTCCGGCGCTGATCCATACGATATATGATTTTTCGATCAACCTGCTGAAACGCGATGACAGTTTCATTTTCCTGAATCTGGCTGCCAATATCGCCATGTTCGCACTGACGGTCTT
>JAUNQE010000021.1:0-2659 GCA_030536365.1 Erysipelotrichaceae bacterium
CTGCTGTATTCAGATAACGAACAAACATCGCTTCGCTGAAACAACATGAAAAAGGAACGGTATAGAGACCGTTCCTTTTGTTTACTGTTCTTCTTCCGATACCCAGATCCGTTCGACTGATTCCATGCGGATCAGTTTTTCTTTTCTTCCTTTCGGCGTGTCGATGCAGACAAGCAGCCATTCCTCGTCGGCGTCCAGGATCGTGTTGCTGCCGTGTTTGGTGTTCCCGTAGTTGGTGACGTCGGCATCCATCTGGTCTTCTTTCAGATCAAGCTTCACTTTTTTGCCGATATAGGACTTTGTCGATCTCAGGAGCGCTGTACGGTCTTCGTGGTAGGAAGTGCCTTTCATCTTTGTCAGTTCGCGTTCCAGCTCATCGATCCTTCCCTTGAGAGTGGAGAGCTGCATGTAGGCCATCAGTCCGAAGATGCCTAATATGAATCCGAGATACTCCATTATTCCGCCTCCCTGATCTCCAGCGAAAGGACCGAGGATGCCGGGATCAGTTTTACGATCCTGCCCTTCTTTGTATCCGCTTCGACTTTCATCCAGTTGCCCTCAAACTCCAGGATCCGGCAGTCTGTATTGAACAGATCGTAATCTCCTTCGTCTTCAAAGAAACTGATACGGACAGTCTTTCCCAAAGCTGTCTGCAGCAAACGGCTGATCCCTCTCGAAACGGGAACGCTCTCCTCTTCAACTTCGTCTTTCAGCAGGTAGTCACAACTGACATCCAGCAGTTGTGCAATATCACTGATCTTGTCGATATCCGGCATTACCGTTCCTGCTTCCCAGCGGCTGACTGTCTGGCGGGTCACATTCAGTTTATCGGCGAATTCGATCTGCGTCAGACCGATGTCTCTTCTCTTCTTCGCGATCTTATTTCCAAGTTCGTTCATACACTTGAACTCCTCCTTTACAACCTGATTCTACCCAGTAAAAAAGCGGTTCATCAAGAAATTCTCATGCGCAAAATGTAACATGTAAGTTTACATTTACTTCACCAATCAAATAATCTGCCAGTATTCATGCTGTCCGGGCATAAAGAAAGTCAAAGAACATTCATTTGATAGATTTTTGCGGATTCCGCATTTTTGTCCAGTGATCCTCTTTTATGGAATTGAAAAGCTGCCTGATAAAGCAGCTTGTTCGGATAATGATTGACTATTTCTATTTTTTCAGTTTCTGACCGAGGATATAGATCACGGCGGCGACAGCCATGCCGTTGATCGAGGCAACGCCCCAGTGCAGCAGATTGGCAACGGCAGCACCGGCGATAACGCCGATCACAGCCGGCCAGTCTACGACTTTATCCGTTCCGATTTGATCATATTCCTCCGGATGCAGGAAGTAACCGAGCACCAGGATGATGCCGACCGGCGGAAGCGTACAGTTCAGGATGTTCAGCCAGCTGACGAAGTTCCAGTAGAGCCAGATCGCAGCCAGAGTACCGATGATTCCGGAGACCAGAACCATCGGCTTCTTGTCTTTGTTGAAGATATTCGCCAGGCCGAGACCGGCAGAGTATAAGGCGTTGTCGTTGGTCGTCCAGATGTTCAGACCGAGGACCAGGATCGCGACGTAGAAAAGACCGAGGTTGATCATGACTTCAAAGATATCGTTGCCGCCTACATAGATCGAGGAAACGGCGCCCATGAAGAACATCAGCGAGTTGCCGATGAAGAAAGCGATGACTGTTGTGATCACGCCGTCCCTTGCATTCTTCGCGAAACGGGCAAAGTTCGGAGTTGCCGTACCGCCGGAAACGAAGGAGCCGACGACGAGTCCCGCACCGCCGATCATCGTCAGCGTGCCGGAAGAACGGGCAAAGTTCTCGAGGAAAGTACCATCCCCTCTCTGCACCGCCAGGATCATGGCGACGGTGCCCAGGATCGCGACACAGGGTACGGCGATATAACTGACGATCGTCAGCGATTTAATGCCGAAATAAGCCGAGGAGGTCATCAGGATACCGGCGATGACGACCAGCAGATACGTTACGAAGGTGCTGCCGCCGAAAAGCTCATTGGCGACTGGGATCGCGAACATCGCAACGCCTACGCCGAACCAGCCGATCTGCGTCAGCGAGATCATCGCCGAAGAGATGTAGGAACCCTTTTCACCGAAAGCCTTGATGGCAAGAAGATCCATCGACATGCCGGTCTTTGCGGCAACATAGGCCAGTGTGCCGGTGTAAAACGATAAGATGATGCCGCCCAGGATCAGAGCGCCCAGGAAGCCGCCGAAATCCAGACCGTCCGCCATCTGCTGGCCGACCCACATGCTGGCGGAGAAGAAAGTAAAGCCCAGCATGATCATGAACATGGTCAGGAAACTGCGGCGCTGGCTCTGCGGCACCGCGGAAGTCGAGAAGTCGACATCTTTTACTTTTTCATTCTTTGTTGTCATCTTTTCCCCCTTAACGAACGGAAATATACGTGCTCAACGCCTCTTTGAATTCAGCGATACGCCCTTCCGCGATCTCCTTCAGTGTCGGTGCCTCTTCTTTGAGCGCGCGGATATAGTCCTGTTCCTGCTGATAGAGTTTTTCGCAGAGATCTTTTTCGAGATAACGGTAGCCATTGGCATCGATCCATTCCTCAAGACTGATATTCAGCGGATGTCCGAGACGTTCCGCCAGCAGTTCAAGGATATCGAT
>JAUNQE010000021.1:2759-20737 GCA_030536365.1 Erysipelotrichaceae bacterium
TCGAACTCCGGCCAGAAGCAGCGGATCTTTTCTGTCATCTTTTCGGCGATCTCAACAGCTCTCGTGCCGCCGATCGTGAAGGCGAGGATATTCTTCAGTCTGGTATCATGCTGCTTGTAGAAATCCAGCACATGATCGAGACAGTAAATAAGAGTTTCGCCGCTCGCGATGATATCTCCCAAAAGCAGCGTCCCGTCCGGTACGATCGCCAGTTTGCTGTAACGGGCATCCAGTCCGACGATCTCCTTGCCGTCAAAAACACGCTCGCAGGACAGAAAACTGATGTCATGCACCGGAATGTTCTGTGAATAACAGCTTTCCTCCATCGGATAATTCAGCGCTCCCCGCAGGATCGTGAGGATATTGACCGGATGCAGGAAATGCTGTTCGCTGAAGTAGCGCAGAGCTGCGGAGGTCGCCGGCAAAAGAGCCTTGTAGACATCAAAACCGACGACTTCAGGTGAATTCAGCAGCTTTGCGATCTTCGGATCGGAAAGCACATAATAATGGTTTTTGAAGTTCCCTTCCAGTTCGCCGAAGGAGATGCCGCCTTCGTTAAACAGAGGTTTAAGCTGCACATCATTAAAGTAATCCATAGTATCCCCTTGCTTATTCATAAAAAAAACGGGTCGGAAAACCATATCAGTTTCCGGCCACTCATGTCTCGGTACATTCAGGAACTTCAACTTCGTGGTTCCGGATTGCCCATAAAACTTCCTTTAAAATTATAGTTTTCCAGGCTCCTCAACGTCAACGGAAAACAAAGATGTTCTAAGTACAGAAGCAGGGCCTGATACGCCCTGCTCCGTCTTACTCTGAATATGTATTCATCAGCGCCTTTACGCATTCTGCGTCCGGCATGGATTTTAACGCGCCTTTGCGTGTTGTCACGATCGCTGCCGCGGCGCTGGCAAAAACACCGAAACGGCGGATCCGATCTTCTTCAAGGTTTTTAAGTCCATTCTCCAGGATCCCATTCAGCAGGCAGGCACAGTAAGTATCTCCTGCCCCGGTCGTATCGACTGTCTCCTGCGGAAAAGGCGGAATATCGATCCGTTTTCCCTGATAGTAGATCCGGCTTCCTTCCGCGCCGAGCGTCAGAGCGATCAGCGGGATCGCGAATTCTTTCTGCAGGACGGAAACAGCGGGATCATAATCCTCCTCCCCCGTCAGCCAGAGAATCTCGTTATCGGCGATCTTCAGGATATCGCAGTGCTTCATTCCCCAGAGGATCTGTTCTCTGGCTTCCTCTTCGCTGTGCCATAAGGGCTTACGCAGATTGGGATCATAGGAACGCAGGATTCCGTATTCTTCGGCTGCCGCGATGGCTTTTTTCGTCGCCGAGCGGGATGGTTCATCACTCAGCGATAAAGACCCGAAATGAAAGATCCTGGAATCGCGGATCAGAGAAAGATCCACTTCTTCCTCCTTCAGCATCACATCCGCTCCGGGATCGCGGTAAAAGGAAAAATCGCGGTCGCCATTCTCCAGCTTATGCACGAAAGCCAGGGTCGTCGGAACGCTTTCATCTACGTGGAGTCCGCTGTCATCGATCCCGCAGGAAACGATCTCGCTGCGGAGTCTTTTGCCGAAAGCGTCATCTCCGACTTTTCCGATAAAAGCTGTCTTCTTCCCGAGTTTCTGCAGCATCGCCAGCACATTGCAGGGCGCGCCGCCCGGATTTGCTTCAAATACCGGATTCCCGGATCCCGATTTCCCGGTATTGATCATATCGACCAGAAGTTCGCCTAAGGCGACGACATCATACTTTTTTGTCATTTTGTGACCTCCAGAAACAGGTTTCTCTTGACTGCCGGAACGACGGAGACCGAAGGTTCGAGCAGCGGGATCAGCGTCGCCTGCAGGGCGTGATAGAGATCGCTTTTCCCCGGCCATACCGTTTCCTTCAGACGGTTGTATTCATCCAGTTGGTGGAACCAGGATCCGTTTACCGGATCATGAACGCATTCCTGGAGATAGCGCAGGAATTCACTGTAAAGCTGCGCGTATTCCTTTTTTCCGGTGATGTGATACAGGACTGCCGAGGTATTGATCGCTTCCGCCAGCGTCCAGTGCATCCGGTCACGCACGACCGGCACACCGTTCCAGTCTGTTGTATAAACGATGCCGCACGCGCCGTCCGCGTTCCAGGCATCTTTGACCGCCCTTTCAAAAAGACGGCATGCTTTTTCGATATATGTTCCGCTTTTCTCTTTGTCTTCCGGATAAGCGGATAATGCCCACTGGCTGATCAGTCTCGCCCATTCGATCCCGTGTCCCGGGGTCGCTCCGTAGGGTTTGAAGGGATCATCCTTTTTCTCGCTGTTATATGTATAGAGCGGTTTCCAGTTCTCGTCAAAATGTTCCGGGATCCGCCAATGGTTATCCTCTGCCCATTCAAGCACGTGGCAAATGATCCTGCCGGCACGTTCCCGCCAGGTGTTCTCGCCGGTGACATCCGCTGCAGCCAGAAAGGCTTCGACGGTATGCATGTTGGCGTTCAATCCGCGATAAGGCTCACATTGTGTGAATTCCGTATTCCAGGTATCCCTTGTCAGACCCTTTTCTTCTTCCCAGAAGTATTTCAGGAATACTTCCGTGCTGTCTTTCAGCAGTTCTTCCGCGCCGGGACGACCGGCTGCCAGAGTGCTGGCGGCAGCCAGGATCACAAAGGCATGAGCGTAACACTGTTTTCCTGCCTTTGGCAGAAGATCCTTATCCACAGCCGGGTAGAAACCTCCGTGCGCATCGTCATGCAGAACAGTGCGCAGACCTTTCAGAGCGCAGTCAACGAGTTCCCCGCTTCCCGGATATCCCAGAAGGCAGCCCAGGGAATAGACATGTGCCATCCGGCAGGTGATCCAGGTCTCTAGATCCCTGTCTTTTAAAGGCTTTCCGTCACTGCCGAGATAATAGGAAGCGCCGGAGGGCGAAGGAAAGGATCGGCCGAAGTCCAGCAGCTCCTCACGCAGTTCCTTCAGATACTCACGGTTTTCCGCGGTATCGGGCATATATTTTCTGTCCATGACAACACCTCCGTATTCAGGTCAGAAACGGCAGATCTCCCTGACCTTATTCTCATCCAGACGACGGACGATCTCTGTCATCAGGCGGATAGTGTTCTTGTAATCGTCATAGTGGATCATCGATGTCGGGGTGTGCGCATAGCGGCAGGGAACATTTACCAGAAGGACCGGGATCCCGGTGTTCGCGAACTGGAATTTCCCGGCGTCTGTGCCGCCCCGTTTCATGATCGAAGTCTGGTACGGGATCCCGCATTCTTCCGCGACTTCGACCGCAAAGCGGATCAATTTGCGGTTAGAGAGCGTCATATTATCCATGAAGGTCAGCTCCGGACCTTTCCCGAGCGTCGCTTCCTCCTTCTTGCCGCCGCAGACATCGTCAGCGGTCCCGATATCCAGGGAGAAAGCGATGTCCGGTCTTACCATTTCCGCCAGTGTCGCGGCGCCGCGGGTGCCGACCTCTTCCTGAACTGTCCCGCCGCCAATAAAGATATTCGGATGACCGGTCTTTTTCAGGTCTTCCATGACTCTTAAGGCAACAGCGCAGCCGATGCGGTTATCCCAGGCTTTATTGACGAGGTATTTCCCGTCTTTTCCAAGCGCTTCAAAATGACCTTTGGGAACGATGAAATCACCGACCCGGACGCCAAGCTCTCTTGCCTCTTCTTCACTTTTGCAGCCGATATCGAGCGTGAGATCCTCGATCTGCGGGAATCCCTTATCTTCGGTGCCCGGTCCGAGCGAACAGATCGCGTCCACATCCCCTTTTTCGGTCTCGATCGTGTAATGCTGAGAAAGCGCGCCGCAGGCAAAGAAGAAGCCGCAGCGGGAAAAACGCACATAGCCGTCCTTCGTGATCGAGCGGACCATAAATCCGACTTCATCCATATGGCCGACAGCCAGGATCTTGGGGCCTTCGCTTCCGTGATACGCAGCCAGGGAACCGAGACCGTCTGTCTCGATCCTGTCCGCTACAGGCTCATACGCTTTGCGCAGAAACTCTCTGACAGATCCCTCATTGCCGCTCGTCGCGCGCAGATCCGTCAGTTCCTTTAAGAATCCGATCTCTTTTTTCATACCGTCGTCCTCCCACTTTTGTTCTAGGAAAATTTTACCACATGGGACAGGGGCAAAAGCTCCTGTGCTAAAATTAAGACAGCATATGATCCTCTTTCATACCGGATTCAGTGAGATCCGAAGACCGGATATCCACTACGGAAGAAAGAACGCCGATTTCGGCCAGGGTTTTTATCTGTCTCCCGAAGAAGAATTCTCCTGCCGCTGGGCAAGGGAAAGAAGAGACGGGGAAAGTTATCTCAATACCTATGAATTCAATGAGGAAGGTCTGCGGATCAAAGTCCTAAAAAGAGACGAAGAATGGTTCTCCTGTATCTTCGCCAACCGTCGCGGAAAAGCGGACATGTTTTCACAGTACGATGTGATCGCCGGGCCGATCGCCAACGATACGCTCTATGATACGATGGGCATCCTGACCAGCGGTTTCCTCTCGGACGGGCAGGCACTGCAGGTCCTGAAACTGGGACCGGAATACACCCAATGGGTGATCAAAAGTGAAAAGGCATTATCGCAGCTGCGCTGGCTCTTCTCCCGTGTCCTGGCAAAAGAGGAGATCACCTCCTACCGGCTGACTGTAGAGAAGGAAGAAACGGAATTCCAGACACAGTTTGCCGAAAAGATGCAGTCCTTTGAATAGAAACGATACAGCTTATCCGGAGAAAAACCGGAAGAACAGGTCCATAAAAAGATATGAAAACAACTTACATATGTAACAGTGAAGCGAAAACGTATGTCCTGGACAGACTGCTCGAAAAAGCAGAGAACGGTTCGCTGGAAGACACCGAGATCAAAAGCCTGTCCGCCTTCCGGAACGCTTTTTTAAAGGAGCCGCCGACAGCCGAAGAGATCTGCGAGATCGGCCGCGGCCTTTCCGACAGCGAACTCGACCCGCTTCTTTCAGACAGCGGTTTTCTGCGTGAGATCCGCACGATCGCCGATGAATGTGAACGCTATAAGATCGATCCGGAAACACTGGAGCTGCCCTCCGCGATCCGACATCTTTTAAAAGCGATCCCCTTAAGAGGATACGCCTCCCTGCCGGAGCTCACATTGCCGGAGGAAAACATTCAGATCGTCAAAGACCACTATTCCCTTTTCGATCAGGAACTGATCACGATCCTCAAAGAAAAAGGAGCTAGCGAGATCGATCTCATCGACATGCCGGAACACAAAGACTACCGTTATGAGACCGGCAGTGTCGCCGATCAGTATGAATACGCGGTGCAGCGGCTGATCCTGCAGGATCTGCCTTTGAGCGAATGCGCCTTCCTTTTGTGTGACACCGCCGAAAAGGATCTCTGCTTCAGCACCTTAAAACGATACGAAATCCCCTGTTACAGCCCGGATCTGCTGAATGCCAATACGGCTGCTGCCGATCTGACAGCGCTGCTTGATTTCTGTTTCGCTCCCGATCTGCCGCACTACAAAAAGGTCCTGGAGCGGAATCTTTTCGCCAAGGCAAATGCCGCGGCATTCGTTTATCTGAATGACCATATGCGGGAAGAAGACCTTTTCCGTCCGCTGCAGCGTCTTTCCGATGACCCGGATTACCGGGAGACCGAGAAATCCGCGGAATATGTTCACAGCCGGACCTGGCCGAAACTGAAAGAGCTCTGCGAAGCAGTTTCCTACAAGGAAAAGCTCATCAAAGCCTTCTCTTTCCTGAAGGAAGGCGAAGACAAGGAAGCTGTCCGCTACTATCTGCAGGAACGCGGGCCGTCCCTGAAAGAGGAACACTACGGTCTGCTGAAAGAAGCGCTTTTAAAGCTCGGTTCTTCTGTCCGCAGAAATAACGGTATCCGTGTCTCCTCTTTTGCGGATCCCTGCTATGGCTTTAAATATCTCTTCGTCTTCAGCTGTTCGGAAAGCCTCTTCCCCGGTTTCCAGCCGAAGGAAGGACTTCTGAACGAATATCTGCTGAAAGATACGAACTATCCGGATATCGCGCTGCGGGAAAAGGATCATCTGCAGAAGCTCGCGTATCTTGAACGCAGCGAAAAGACCTTCTATCTGCTGCCGTTAAGTTCCTATGACGGAAAGGCGCAGAGCTTCTCCCTGAATCTCGAACATATCCCGCTTGAAAGCGGGCAGCCGCTCAAGAGCTCCTGCCCGCTTCCCAATACACATAAACTCACCGCGGAAACTGCCGGAAAGCTTTTCTTTGACGAGGAAGGTGTTCTTAACGGCTCTGTCTCCGCTTTTGAAAGCTATAGCTCCTGCCCCTATGCCTATTTCCTGAATTACGGGCTCGGTCTGCGCGAGCCGCGCGTTTACGGATTTGAACCGGCGACGATCGGCACGATCCTGCACGGCTTTTTTGAGCAGCTGGTCAAAGACCGCGGGAAAGACTACGCGAAGATCTCCGAAGAGGAGATCCGGGAAAGACTGCAGCCCTACCGGAAACGCTTTGAGACGCTTTACCCCCGCAAGCAGCAGGAGATCTCACACCTGTTCGATAATATGACCGAAAACCTGAAGCTGGAGCTCGCCTTCCTGGCGAAGATGGAAAGCGAGACGCGCTTCGCTCCCAAAGAGCAGGAATACCGCTTCAAGGAGATGTTTACCGATAACGAATATGCCAGGGTGCGTTTACGCGGCAGCATCGACCGGGTCGATGAATGCGGCGACTATTTCCGTATCCTCGACTACAAGACCAGCAAGCATGCCCTAAAAGAGGGGGATATCCGCGCCGGCGTCAGCCTGCAGCTTCTGACCTATCTTTTCCTCTACGCCGGGATCTCCGGCAAGGAAGGGCTTTCCGCCTATTACTGCGATCTCAATCTCACCCGCCAGCGCGAAGACCGCTACGGCTATACCAAATCCAAGGGTTTCGCCGAGAAGGAGATCACCCAGGAGGAAGCGTTCTACCACAAACAGAAGCTCAGCGGCTGGGCATTGCAGGACGTTGAAGGGGTCTATGACAGCTACGATTCGATCCCGACCGGCGGCGCCAAAGGCCGCATCTCGACAAAACAGCTTTACGACGGTGAAAAGATCTACTCTGCCCTGCAGACGATCTATACCGTGCTATATCAGAAACTGGCAAACGGTGAGATCCCGCTCGAACCGGCGGAAGGCGCCTGCAGCTACTGCCTCTATGGCGCGATCTGCCGCTTCAAAGGAAAGGAAGGCTATACCGTGCGTCAGTATTTTGACGGATCCCTGAAACAGGAAGAGGAGGAGAAAGAAGCATGAGTTTCACACCGAATCCCTCCCAGAAGAAAGCGATCGAAGCACGCGGAACGAATGTGCTCGTTTTCGCCAGTGCCGGCGGCGGCAAGACCACTGTCCTGATCGAACGCCTGATGAAACGGATCCTGGTCGACCGTATCCCGCTTGAAGAGATCGCGGCCATGACCTTTACCGAAGCGGCTGCCTCCAATATGGCCCGCCGTTTGAAGAAAGCGCTGCAGGATGCTCACGCGAAAGATCCGCAGGACGAATTCCTGAGCAAACAGCTGTCCGCGATCAGCTCCGCCCAGATCTCCACGATCCATTCCTTCTGTCTGCGGCTGATCAAGGAATACTATTATGTCCTTCCGCTTTCCCGCAAACGCGCCGAGACGATCCTGGATGAAGCCCGGGGAAGCCTGTATCTCAAGGAAGCGATCGAAAAGGCGATCGCGTCCGCGGACCGCGATACCCGTGAACTCAACCTGTTATTCAGCGAGAACCTGTTTTCCAAGGATTCGCTGGCGGATGTGATCGCGAAGATCCTGAATAAAGCGGGAAGCGCCGCCGATCCTTTTGCCAAGCTCGACAGCTGGATCGATAACGATGTCACCCGGCTCGAAGACCTCGATCCGGAGATGACCAGCTACTACGCGCTGAACAAGCGTCTTCTGCTGAAGGACGCGCTGCAGGTCATCGAGGAGATCCTTCTGACCGGCGAGCACGCGGAATTCTACCCGTCGCTGAAAGAAGGCGTAGAAAAGCTTCTGGATACCGAAGATCTGCGGGAGTTCAATGATATGCTGCCGCATATCCTGCACAGTCTGCCCGCAAAACGAAAGTCCAAGAATTGCGAAGGCGATTCCGAACAGTATAAAGCCCTGCGCGATGAGCTGGCCGAGTATTTCACGAAGATCGCCAAAGGCTATGATTCGACCGAAGATCTTCTGAAATACCACCGTCAGTCCCTGCCTTACGAAAAGGCGCTGATCAATATCTGCAAGGAAGCGCTGGCGAACTACAACGCGATCAAGGCGGAGAATGAGTGTCTGGATTTTGATGACTTTGAACATTACGCCTACGCGATCCTTACCAAAAACGACTGCGCGATCGCGAAACAGCTGAAGAAGCGCTACAAGGAGATCATGGTCGATGAATTCCAGGATACGAGCGAAGGACAGTGGAGCCTGCTCTCGCTTCTGGAAGACAACAACCTCTTCCTTGTCGGTGACGTCAAGCAGTCGATCTACCGTTTCCGCAATGCCAAGCCGGAGATCATGATCTCCTTACGCAGTGATCCCCGTTTTGAAAAGATCCATTTACGTGAAAACTACCGTTCCAAGAAGAACGTCGTTGAATTCAACAATGCCCTGTTTGAAGTGTCGATGAACCTGCGCCGCAAAGTCTTCACACCGGAGGATGTGCAGATCCCGGCAGGCTTCAACGCCGATCAGGACAACAGCGAGCTGCATTTTGTCCGTGCCCTGGCCAGCGAAAAGGCCTCGAGCACCGGACTGCGCATCGTACGCGCCAAAGCGCTGGCGCAGGAGATCCTAAAGACCGCTGAGGAAGGCATCCCCTATAAGGAGATGGCCGTTATCCTGCGTTCTCACTACGAAAAGAATGAGGTGCGCATGGCGCTCGAAGATGCCGGCATCCCCTATTTCATGAAGGATAACGAGGGTTACTTCAATTCCGTTGCCATGGATATCCTCACTTCCTGGTTCCGGGTCCTCGAAGATCCGGGTGACAGTATCAGCCTGGCAGCTGTCCTCTCCTCCCCGTTCTACGGGCTGGACGATGAAGAGCTGCTGGCCTTAAAAGGATCCTTCAAAGAGTATCCGCCCTTCCGGGAAGACTATGAAAAGCTCTCTGCGCTCGCGGTAACCAACCGGCTGAGCGAGCTTCTGCACGAGCTGGTCAGTCTGCGTCATTTCTACGATGATCTACCGGAAGAGGAAAAGACCAATGTCGCCTACTTCCTGGCGGCTTTCGAGAACTACGGTTTCGCCTCTCTGCACGAGATGATCGAATTCATCGAGGAATCCAAGGAGACCCAGAAGGAAGCGGCTGTCGGCGTTTCCGAAGACGCGCCGGTCGTCAAGATCATGACGATCCATGGTTCCAAGGGTCTCGAATATGACGCTGTCTTCTTCCTCTCCTCCCACAGCAACAAGCAGAAATCCGCCTCTTCGATGATCGACATCGATCTCGGCGTCGGCCTTACGGTCTTTGAGAAACCTTACCATTTCCTGAACAACAGCCTGAAACGCCAGGCGATCCTCAATAAGGATGATCTCCTGGACCAGGAAGAGTATCTCCGTCTTTTATATGTCGCTCTGACAAGAGCGAAGAAGAAGCTCGTGATCCTTGACGCCTTCAATCCGGAAGAGACCGAGAAGGATCTTAGCCGCATCGCCTCCGAACGGCTCGATTTCACGACCGTCATCGAAAACTGCGGTCTTGATCCGCAGCTGATCCGGACAGTCGATTATACATTCGATCCGGAGATCCGCTATGTTTCCCGCGCCAGGGCGCAGAAGATCGAGCTGCCCCATAAGGACTATGTTCTGGAAGAACAGGAGGAAGCGTCACCCTCCGACTTCGAGCAGCATTCCCGCGATCTCGATCTCGACGCGCTGGCCGGCATGAATTACGGTACCCACATCCATGAGATCCTGGCAAAGATCGATTACGGCTGTCCGGCCGGAGAAAAAGAGATTCGGGCGATCGACCCGCAGCTGACGGATGAAGAGGTATCCCGTATCCTCGGCTTCGCGAACGATCCGCTGATCCGCCGCTATACCAAAGAGGAGATCCATCAGGAATACTCCTTCTATCTGCGTGAGGGAAACCGGACTTTGCATGGGTTCATGGACTTCGTCGCGATCGGTGAAGATATCCTGCTGGCCGACTATAAAACAGATGTCGGCGCGGATGAGGAGACCCTGATCGCGCGTTATCAGGGACAGCTGAACAGCTATCTGGATGTCCTGGATAAGCTCTATCCGCAGAAAAAGAAAAAGGCATATATCTATGCCCTGTCTCTGAAAAAATTCATTGAGATCAAGCGTTCCTGAGTTCAGGAACGCTTTTCATTACCGCTTTATTTAGAAGCGGCTCATTCGTAGACCGACTTCCACTCACCGTTCTCCATGAAATAGCGCAGCTCACTGATCTTATCATTCTCGATCACTTCCATGATCTCCATGAGATCATAAGAAAGCTCGTATTTTTCGAGATCTGCGCGTTTGATCCAGAAGACCTTACCTTCCTTGGAGTCTTTTAATTCGCCCTCGAATTCATCCGCGACATAAAAGAAAACGAAGTAGCGGTCTTCCTCTTCTGTCTTGAACTCCTCGATCCCGCAAAGACGCGGATGTTTGATCGTCAGGCCGGTCTCCTCATAGACCTCACGGATCACCGCCTGGCTAAGCCCTTCCCCTTTTTCAGCATGTCCGCCCGGCAGAGTGATGCCCGGCCAGTCTTTCTTTGTGCGCAGCTGGACGAGGATCTCGTCACCCCTGCGGACCAGGCACATATTCGTCAGAACGCATTGTTCCATTCGCTTCATTTTTTCAACTCCTCCAGGATCTCTTCCTTGCTGCGGGTATATTCCTCGACGCGGATCTTTTTCATCAGCTCACCGAGCTCCTTCCCGGGCTTCATCCCGAGCGCAATCAGCTCTTCGCCGCTGATATGTTCCTTCTGCAGGAAAGCCTGATAGTCTTTCCCGAGAGCGATATATTTCTCTTCGTTCCGCGGATAAAGGGCGCGCAGGACCAGCAGATAATCTTCCGCTTCCGTAAGCTGATCAAGCTTCGCGAAAAGCGCGGTCTTCTCCGTGATATCCTCGCATGTCCGGTATTTCAGCTCCTTCAGCTCATATTTCTTGGTCACGAAACGGCGCAGGAAACTCTCTTTTTCTTTCGCCGTCATACCGGCGCAGAGGATATCCAGCATGTATTCCACCGGTTTTTTCGCCTCTTTACGCAGAGCAAGGATTCTTTCGTCAAAGACCGGATCTTCCTTCAGTTCGGCATAGTATTCTTTGAGCTGCTCCATCTGCCGCAGCTCGCGGAAATAGCGCGCCGGCTCCCGGCTTAAGAGTGCTTTCTCCGTCTCCCCTTCGACCCGTTCCCGGGAAAGCGAGGACAGATCGATCTTCCGGCAGAGCTCGCGGGTCTCTTCCGCGACATCAAAGCCAAGCTGGGCCGCGAAGCGGGCAGCCCGCAGCACGCGCAGCGGATCTTCCGAGAAACTTGTAACGTTCACGTGACGCAGGATCTTCTTTTCAAGGTCTTCCAGACCGTGATGATAATCGTGGATATCCCCGCTTAAAACATCCTCCATCAAAGCATTGACGGTGAAGTCACGCCGCGAGGAAGCGGTCTTCGGGGAAAGAAAGGGATCCGCCGAGGTCAGAAAGGCGCGGTGTCCCTCCCCGATCTTTTCCTCGGTCCGGGGCAGTGCGATATCGAGCGAAGTATGTTCAAGCTTGAAGATGCCGAAGCTTTTACCGACGGTCAGGACATGTCCGAAAGAAGAGAGCAGCTCCTCAAGTTTTTCGACCGGGATCCCGTAGACCTCGATATCGAGATCCTTGCAGGGACGCTTTAAAAGCTTGTCGCGGACACAGCCGCCGACGTAATAGGCTCTTCCTCCCGTTTCCGCGATCCTTGAAGCGATCGCTTCCGCTTTCACTTTGTCATCCATACCATGATTTTAACAAAATTTCCGTCCGGTCGCCTATGCGGCTTGCGCTTTCCTGACGGTAGGCGGGGACGGCGGTCTTTACAGCTGCGGTTGTTTGCTGATTGCACCAGAAAATCGCAGTTGTTATAATTTATTTTAGTGATAGATATGGGGGGGTTACTTTTATGATCGAAGAGAAATCCTGCGGTGCAGTCATTCTGCGTAAAAACGAAGAACGTTTTGACTATGATGTCCTGCTTATCAAACATGCAATGGGCCACTGGGGCTTCCCGAAGGGCCATGTTGAGGGAGATGAGACCGAAAGAGAAACAGCTCTGCGTGAAGTAAAAGAAGAGACCGGCTATACGGTCGCTTTGGAGAACGATTACCGCGGTATCTCATCCTATTTGCCGCAGCCCGGCACGCATAAGACCGTTGTTTACTTCGCCGGCGTCGTCGTTGAGGGCGAACCCGGTTCTGAAGATGAGGGGGTCGAAAAAGTCGAATGGATCCCCTATACAGAAGCACAGGCATACCTTGCCTACCCCAGTGATGTAGTTATCCTGCGCGATGTCCGCAAATACATGGCGCGCTTTGAAGAAGATCTCTGATCTCTGACCGGAGTCTGCTTATCACTGCCGCTGTTTCCAAAAAAGAATTGATCAAAGAGACGCTCAGAATGGCGTGGCCCGCCGTATTGGAGAGCGTCTTTATTTCCCTGGCCGGAATGATCGATACCCTGATGGTGTCGGAGCTCGGCCCTTTTGCGGTGGCAGCTGTCGGTCTGACAACGCAGCCCAAATTCATCGGCCTCGCCTTCTTCGTCACCGCCAATATCGCGGTCTCGGCGCTGGTCGCCAGACGCAGAGGCCAGAACAAGCAGAGGGAAGCGAATGAGATCTTTCTGACAGCGCTCGTCTATACCCTCTTCATGTGTCTGCTCGTCAGTGTGCTCTGTGTCGTCTTTGCCGAAGATATGATGCGCCTCTGCGGCAGCAATCCCGATACCCACGACGCGGCGGTCCTGTATTTCCGGATCATCATGGGTGGCTGTTTCTTCAATGTGCTCTCGATGGTCATCAACGCTGCCCAGCGGGGCAGCGGCAATACCCGTGTCGCGATGACGACGAACGTGACTTCCTCGATCGTCAACATCGTTTTCAATTACCTATTGATCACCGGCAAACACGGTTTTCCGGCGCTGGGGATCCTGGGCGCTGCCGGGGCGACGGTCTTGGGCACAGTCGTCGCCAGCATCCTTTCAGTCATTTCTTTATTTAAAGAGACAAGCTACCTGCAGGTAAGATACATCCTCGAAGAAAAGACCCTTCCGACCTGGTCAAGTTTCACCCAGATGATCAAACTGACTCTGAACTTCCTGCTGGAGAATCTTCTGATGCGTATCGGCTTCCTGACGACCGCCTTATTCGCGGCAAAACTCGGGACCGATGCCTTTGCCGCCCATCAGGTCGGCATGAACGTGCTCAATCTCGGCTTCTCCTTCGGTGACGGCATGCAGGTCGCGGCCGTTGCCCTGATCGGCCGATCCTTAGGCGAGGGAAAGAAAGAACGGGCGAAGACCTACGGCAGTCTCTGCCAGAATATCGGTTTCCTGATCTCGCTCTGCCTTTCGGCGATCCTCTTCTTCGGCGGCAGAGCGATCTACTCGCTTTTCTTCAAAGAGGCACATATCATTGAGATGGGGGTCACGATCTGCACCTGGATGATCGTCATCCTGCTGTTCCAGGTCTCCCAGATCATTTACTCCGGCTGTCTGCGCGGCGCCGGCGATGCCCGCTACGTGCTTTTCGTGGCATTGTTGTCGGTATCGATCATCCGTACAGCCGTGACCTATCTTGGCTTCAATGTCTTTCAGCTCGGACTGAACGGGGTCTGGGCCGGCGTGCTCGCTGACCAGTTCACCCGTTTCGTTCTCAACAGTACCCGTTTTATCAGAGGAAGGTGGACAGAAATACGCATATGAAAACGATCTATCTTGCAGGCGGCTGCTTCTGGGGCGTCGAGAAATACTACCAGCAGTTCGACGGTGTCCTTTCTACCGAAGTCGGCTACGCCAACGGAAATAAGGAAAATCCGACCTATGAAGAGGTCCGTACCCAGACGACCGGCTTTACCGAGACTTTAAAACTGGAATATGACCCGGCGATCCTTCCGCTAAGGAAGATCCTTGAGCTCTACTACGACATCATCGAACCCACGGTCAAAGACCGTCAGGGACATGACATCGGCAACAACTACCGCACCGGTATCTACTATCTCGCTGAGGAAGATCTGCCGCTGATCAGGGAAGTAACAGCGGAGGAACAGAAAAAATACAGCGATCCGATCGTGACCGAGATCCTGCCGCTGCGCAACTTCTACAAAGCCGAGGAATACCATCAGAAATATCTCGACAAGAATCCCGGCGGCTACTGCCATATCCCGAGCGAAAAGCTTTCGCTCAAACATTAGGTTTTTCTTTGCAAAAGAAGCAGAAATGCTAAAATGGAAATGATACTAAAGGGGTGAAAGCTTATGAGAATTATCAAAAAGATCCTGAACTGGTTAGGGCTGCTCTGCCTCATCGGCGGACTTGGTCTGATGATGTTTGCATATTTCTCCAACCGTTCTTTCCTGAATTACATTTCCAACCTTCTGGCAGATGCCAAATTCGGTGTTACCTTACGGCAGATGCTGTTTGGTCTGCTTCTGGTCATCGTCTCGCTGATCCTTTTCGGTTTCGCCCTGAAAGCCGGCGGCGTTGCCAAACGTCATGAAAAGGAAAAGGCGGAAGCTGACAGACTGCAGCGCGAGGAAAACGAAGCCCGCACCAGAAAGATGCAGCAGGAAGCAGAACAGGCCAAGGCTGAGGCGGAACGCATGAAAGCGGAAGCGCAGCAGATTATCGACAACCGTGACAATGTCGTGGCGGAAACAAAGGAGACAACTCCTCCGGAAGCTTGATCCCGGAAAATATTTATCGTCTAATATGACCGGAGACCGCATGGTCTCCGGTTTTTAAGTGCTTCTGCGCCAGCGATCCTGCGCAACTCTGCTAAAATAGGAGCATGATCCTGAATACCGGCCAGAGAACAGATATCCCCGCCTTCTACAGTGAATGGTTCTTTAACCGCATCAAAGAAGGCTTTGTCTGGGTGCGCAATCCCTATGATCCGCAAAGAGTGACGGAGTACCGGCTCGATCCGGAACTGATCGATGTCATCGTTTTCTGCACCAAAGATCCCGGCCCGATGCTGGACAGACTGGACGAACTGAAAGGCTTCCGGCTCTTCTGGCACGTGACGATCACTCCTTACGGAGAAGAGATCGAACCGAATGTGCCGGAGAAAAGCCTCATCCTTGAACGCTTCCGGAAGCTGTCCGCGCTCATCGGTCCCGAAGCCGTGACCTGGCGCTATGATCCGATCTTTATCAGCGAACGCTATTCCATAGAATCTCATCTCAGAAGCTTTGAAAAGATGTGCGCTGAACTGAAGGGATATACCGGGAAAGTCGTGATCAGCTTCATCGATCTCTATGCCAAAACGAGAAAGAACTTTCCCGAAGTCCGTGAAGTCACCGAAGAAGAACGGCGGATCCTGGGCAAAGAGATCGCCCGGATCGCTTACGAACATTCGATGAAAGTCTATACCTGCCACGAGGGAAACGACATGAAGGAGTTCGGCATCGACACCAACGGCTGCATGACGAGGACCGTGCTCGAACAGTCACTGAGGATCACTCTGGAAAACCTTCCGAATATAAAGCTGCGGGAAAACTGCAGCTGTCTGATCGGCAGTGACATCGGCGCCTATAACACCTGTCTGCATGGCTGCCGCTACTGTTACGCCAATTACGATATGGAGATCGTCCGCCGCAATGTCGGGGCGCACGACCCCGCCAGTCCGCTTCTGATCGGCCATCTGCAGAAAGAGGATCGCCTCTATAAAGCAACTCAGCGGTCAAATCTGTCGGATCTGATCGGGCTGAGAATATAGTATATTTCCCGGGATATAAATGAGCAGAGATATGCCTTCTCTGCTTTTTATAACTTTTTTAATATATATTAATCTTCATCAATAGCATTGAGTTTATGTTTTCCATTGCCTATACTTTTTAAGTTGTTAAAAAGGAGGTCAATGGATGGATAAACAAAGCGGTTCCCACTCTCCGATCTCTGCCGGACTCTTATCCCTGACCGGCGGAATGCTGGATGCTTATACATATGTTCAAAGAGGCGGCGTCTTCGCCAATGCCCAGACCGGCAACATGGTCAAGCTCGGGATCCTGCTGGCCCAGGGCAAGTCGGAAGGCTGTATCGCTGCTCTGATCCCGATCATATCCTTTGTCTGCGGTTCCATGCTGGCATCGGTGCTCGGTGAAGTCAGCGATGCCCGTAATCTGAAGATCCGTCACCGCGGGGTCCTGATCCTGGAGATGCTGACGATCGTTCTCGTTTCCCAGCTCCCCCACACGGAAGCTGCCGACACGGTCACCAATATCCTGATCCCTTTCGTCTGCGCCATGCAGTCAACGACCTTTTCCAAGTTTGCCGGACAGGCGATCTCGACAACGGTCTTCACCGGTAACCTCAGCAAGGCAGCCGGCAGTGTCTGCCGCGGCTTCCTGAAAAAGGACCATAGAGAAATGCGCCAGGGTCTCTTCTATTACGCGGTGATCTGCCTGTTCATCTTCGGCGGCTTCGTCGAGACGAAAATGGCCGGTTTCTTTGGAAACACAGCGATCCTCTTCACGCTGCTGCCGCTGATCGTGACTTTCGCCTATATCACGGTCATCCGTATCCAGATCGACAGTCAGACCGTTTAAGGAGACAAACAGGAACAGGTTCTTTAGCATTTAGCTTGAGACCTGTTCTTTTTTCATCTAAACTTAAACCATGAACATCCTTGAAGAACTCAATGCGATCGGCAACGGCTCCTCCCGCAAACTGGAGGATGCCCCCAACCGTTCTCTCGATATCCGTATCTTAAAAGCCTGCATGTCCCTTCTGTGGAGCGGCTACTATCTTTTTGAAGGCAAGTCCCCGGAAGACTGCCTGGCCTATATCCGCAGCCAGCTCGGCAGCGAGATCGGCAAGGCTTTCCGTTTTGCCGAGATCCCCATGCAGAGAAACGAGGAGCAGTATGTCGAAGACTTTATCCAGACTCTGCCCGCCATCAAAAAGGTGCTGCTGAAGGATCTCAAAGCGATCTATGAAGGAGACCCGGCCGCGATCGATGAGGCGGAAGTCCTGATCACCTACCCCGGTTTCCGGACGATCACGATCTACCGCATCGCCCATCAGCTCTGGCTCCTGGGAGTACCGATGATCCCGCGTATCCTGACCGAATACGCGCACAGCCGCACCGGCATCGACATCCACCCCGGCGCTACGATCGGCGAAGCCTTCTGTATCGACCACGGCACCGGCATCGTTATCGGCGAGACGGCAACACTCGGTCATCATGTCAAGCTTTACCAAGGCGTGACGATCGGCGCCAAGAGTTTCGAACTCGATGAGAACGGAAATCCCGTCAAAGGCGGAAAACGTCACCCCGATATCGGCAATCATGTCGTCATCTACGCCAATGCCACGATCCTAGGCGGCAGCACCGTGATCGGTGACCACTGTACGATCGGCGGCAGCGTCTGGCTGACCCATTCTCTGCCGGAAGGAACGACGATCACGTATAATCCAGATCATAACTGACAAAAAATCTTCTCACTGTGAAGTGAACCTCCTTATTGGTTGGTCCAACTTTAGGGGTTCACTTCAGCACACAGATCTCATTTTTATTCAGGGAAAAGGAAATACCTTTCAATACTTCGGTGCGGTAACTGCCTTCCCCATAGGATTTACGGATATCACGTATCTCAAGGAACATAAGGATCCTCCTTGTTAGTTTTAACTAACTAATTATACACAAATCTAGTTAGATTTACCTAACATTATTTCCTCCTTTCATTGAGAAACCGGCCCCTTCAGGAGCCGGTCATTTCGATTCTTTCTTT
>JAUNQE010000022.1 GCA_030536365.1 Erysipelotrichaceae bacterium
ATTTCGTATTCTCGACGATCTGCACAAGAGCCCAGGAAGAAGCCTTCCTTTTAAAAGATGTCGAACTGATTGTTAAGGACCATATCCATAACGAAACACAGTCTTTTAAATACGATGATTGTCTACGTGCTTTCGTTTAATTCATCAACGAGGATAAAGTTGAATTATCACCGATCGTCACCTTCAGCGGTAACTCCAACGGTATCTTAGTTGATGTTGCTTTCCAGTACACAGATACTTACCAGGAGAACACATTCTCCTTTGTAAACCTCGTGCGTACCTCTGATGGCGGCAGCCATGAAGTCGGCTATAAGACCGCATTTACTAAAACGATCAACGACTATGCCCGTTCGCATAATCTGCTGAAGGAAAAAGACAAGAACTTTGAGGGTTCGGATGTCCGTGAAGGCCTGACGACCATTCTTTCTTTAACAATCCCGGAAGATATCCTGCAGTTTGAAGGCCAGACAAAAGGACGTTTAGGTACGCCACAGGCGAAGAATGCTGTTGAAGCGATCGTTTCCGAACAGCTGGCATATTATCTCAATGAAAACGCTGAAAACGCGGAATTCCTGGTCAAGAAGATGCAGAGAGCCGCAGTCGCCAGAGAAGCTGCCCGTAAGGCAAAAGATGAAGCCAGAAAGGGGAAGAAAGATGTTTATAAGACTGAAAAAGTTCTTTCCGGTAAACTGGCTCCGGCTCAGAAACGTGACTATAAGCGTCTTGAGCTCTTCCTGGTGGAGGGCGATTCCGCCGGTGGTTCCGCCAAGAAATGCCGTGATTCCAAGTTCCAGGCGATCCTGCCTTTACGCGGTAAGGTATTAAATACTGAAAAAGCGTATATTACAGATATCGAAAAGAATGAAGAATTAAATACGATCGTTCATGCCTTGGGAGCTGGTGTTGGATCCGACTTTAACGTGGAAGACATCAAATACGATAAAGTCATCATCATGACCGATGCCGATACCGATGGCGCGCATATCCAGATCCTGCTTCTGACGTTCTTCTACCGTTTCATGAGGGATCTGATCGAAGCAGGTCATGTTTATATCGCGATGCCGCCGCTTTACCGTGCGGTACGCGGTAAGGAAATGACTTACTGCTACAGTGATGAAGAACTGAATGCGATCCGTGCCAAGGGTGGAAAGATCGACATCCAGCGTTATAAAGGTCTTGGTGAAATGGATGCCGACCAGCTGTGGGATACCACGATGGACCCGGAGAAACGTACTCTAATCCGCGTTACGATTGAGGACGGAGCACTGGCAGAACGCCGTGTATCTGTTCTGATGGGCAACAAACCGGATCTACGTAAGAAGTGGATCGAAGACAATATCGACTTCACATTAGAAGAGGATTTTAAGGTGGAGAGACATGGCTAAGAAAGAAAAAGAGATCATCTATAATCCGCCCGTAGACTGGGAACTGGAAGGTATCATGTCCGACCGCTTCAGCCGTTACTCCAAATACGTTATCCAGGAGCGTGCGCTCCCGGACGCGCGAGACGGTCTGAAACCGGTACAGAGACGTATTCTTTACGCCATGGACTATGACGGCAACACTGCCGAAAAACCGCACCGTAAATCGGCGAAAGTCGTAGGTCTTGTTATCGGTACGTTCCATCCGCATGGCGACACCAGTGTTTATGAAGCAATGGTCCGCCTGTCTCAGGACTGGAAGGTAAATGTTCCGCTGATCGACTTCCACGGCAACAATGGCTCGATCGATGATGACCCGCCGGCTGCTTACCGTTATACCGAAGTCAGAATGTCCCCGTATTCTACGTTATTGTTGAACGATATCGATAAGGATACGGTCAAAATGACCAATAACTATGATGATACCGTACTTGAACCGACTGTTCTGCCGGCATCTTTCCCGCTGCTGCTTGTCAATGGCGCTACCGGTATCGCCGAAGGTTACGCTACCAAGATCGCTCCACATAACCTGAATGAAGTCATCGACGCTACGATCTATCGTTTACATCATCCGGGCTGCAGTCTGGATGACCTGATGCAGTTTATCAAAGGTCCGGATTTTCCGACCGGAGGTATCGTTCAGGGCATCGATAAAATCAAGGAAGCTTTCAGCACGGGAAGGGCGAAAATCGTTTTGCGTTCCCGTACAGAAATCGTGGAGAATAAGACCGGAAAACAGATCGTTATTTCAGAGATCCCATATGAGGTCGTTAAATCGGAACTGGTCAGACAGATCACCGATGTCCGTATCAATAAAGATCTTGACGGAATCACCGATGTCCGCGATGAATCCGGGCGTAATGGTCTGAAGATCCTGATCGATCTGAAGAAAGACGCGAATGAAAAGCTGATCCTGAATTATCTGTTCAAGAATACAGATCTGCAGGTCAACTTCTCCTACAACATGATCGCGATCGTAAATCACCGTCCGGTCATGATGACAGTTGAAACGGCTTTAGATACCTTTATCGATTTCCGTAAGGAAGTCGTTCTCAACCGTTCGAAATACCTTTTAGACCAGAAGGAAAAGCGTATGCATATCCTTGAAGGTCTGATGAAGGCGATATCGATCCTCGATGAGATCATCGCGATCATCCGCCGCAGTAAGGATAAGGCTGATTCCAAGAAGAACCTGATCGAAGCCTTTGGTTTTACCGAGGAGCAGGCAGAAGCCATCGTTACGATGCGTCTTTACCGTTTGTCTTCTACGGATATCACATTACTCAGAGAAGAATACGCATCCCTGATCAAGGAAACAGGCGAGCTCAAGAGCATCCTTTCCAGCGAAGCGGTCTTAAAGAGCGTCATCGTTAAGGAACTGCGTGATATCAAGCAGAAATATCCGACTCCTCGTAAGACGACGATCGAAGATTCCGTTGAGGAGATCGTCATCAACAAGGAAGATATGATCGCCAACGAGAATGTCTATATCTCTTTGACAAGAGATGGTTATCTGCGCCGTTATTCCAAGAAGTCCTACGACTCCAATACAACACTTCCGGAAGTCAAGGAAGGAGATATCCTCTTAGGTATCCGCAACTGCGAGACCCTGGATCAGCTGCTGGTATTCACCAACCTCGGTGACTATGCCCAGATCCCGATCTATAAGATCAATGAGACAAAGTGGAAAGACCTTGGTCTGCATATCTCCCATTATGTGAAGATGCAGGGCGGCGAAAAGATCGTCTCCGCGCTGATCGTTCATAACTTTGAAACGAATGCCTTTATCCTGACCGCTTCCAAGAACGGTATGATCAAGAAATCCCCGGTCAATGAATTTGCGCTGCAGAGAACTAACCGTGTCTCGACAGCAATGAAGCTGAAAGCAGGGGATGAGATGATCAAAGCCTGTGTCGTATATCCGGGCGAAGAGATCTTCCTGGTCTCCAGAGACGGTTATTACAACCGTTACAGCTCCGATGTCCTCAATCCGATCTCGGTAAGAGCGATGGGTGTTGCGGCGATGAATGTCAAAGGCGACGCGCTTGCGGATGTCACTGTATTGCGCGAAAATGCGTCCTCCGTCATGCTGCTGACCGAAGAGACCAACAACAAGCGTATCCGTTTAAGCGACTGCGCTCTGACCTCAAGAGCCACCAAGGGCTTCCGTCTGTTCAAACAGCGCAAGAGTTCCCCATATGCAGTTCGTTACGCGATCGCGGTCAAACCACTCGACAGCTTCCGTCTCTACAGCAAAGGCCAGGAACTCGTTCTCGACGCAAAGGATGTTTCCCTGATGGATCGCGAGAGCACCTTCGGCAAGCCGCTTCTGACAACGGAAGATTACTACCTCTTACGTGCTGATCAGACCGATATCGAGGATATCCTGATCCTCGATCTTCCCAAGGAAGAGGTCAAACCGGTCACAGAGGAGAAGGAACCGGAAGAGAATATCGATAAACTCGTTGATGAGCTCGATCTCTTCGGCGATCTCTTCGGAGTAGACAAAGATAAATAATGAGTGTACAATTAAAATTTAGGAGGTAAAAACGGTATGAAGGTTTTATATACTGTTCAGGCGAACGGCGTTGATACTTCTCTGAATGAGCTGGAAAAACAGATCAAGTCCGCTTTAGTCGAGAAAGGTTTAAAGCAGAAAGATATCAATACATTAAACGTCTATTTCAAGCCGGTCGAACAGGAAACTTACGTTGTTGCCGAAGAGGCTGACGGCGAAGTCACATTCAAGCTTTAAAGCGCAGGGCATAACTCCGGTTATGCCTTTCTTTTGCGGAAAGGAAGAACAGACATGCTATAATAAGGCGTGTCTGTTTTTAAACCGGATCTGTCTCTGAAACGCTTTTCCCAGCTGGATACGAACGAACTCGTAAAACGGAATATCCGGCTTTTGTTGCTGGATTTCGACAATACGATCGTGCCTTTGGGTTCTCCTTATCTCGGAGTCAAGGAAGTCAGAAAGATCCGGGAGCTGAAAGAGCAGGGGATCGAAGTCGTGATCCTCTCCAACAACAAGCGTTCCCGCATCGCGCCATTTGCCAGAAGGCTCGGTGTGGAATATGTCCCTTTCGCTTTAAAACCGTTCCTGCATCAGTATCTGCGTATCCTGAAGAAGAAAAACTGCAGGCCGGAAGAAACAGCTGCGCTCGGCGACCAGCTGCTTACAGATATCATCGGTGCCAATTCCCTGGGTATCTTTACGATCTACTGTGAACCGATCGGTACCAAAGAAGAATTCGGCACGGTCGTGTTACGCCGATTTGAAGAGATCTTTTTGAAAAAATGAGTGAAGTAAAAATATGTAAAGGCTGCGGCGCGGTGCTGCAGAACGAATTCCCCGGCAAGGCCGGTTATGTGATGAAAGCGGAGCAGGAGCTGTGCCAGCGCTGTTTTCGTATCCGTCACTACAATGATCTGACGATCAATATGCTTGATGAGATCACCAACGAAGCGATCGCGAAAGAACTGCAGAATTATGCGGACGCTCTTTTTGTGGTCGTGACCGATATCCTTTCCTTCAGCGGTTTTCTGAAGGAAGGCGTATTAAAGACATTCGAAGGCAAGAAAGTCCTGCTTCTGATCAACAAGATCGATCTTTTACCGAAGAACGCCAATCTCGATAAGGTCGCCCGAAACATCACCCGTGAGCTGAAGGCGATAAAGGATCTGAAATTCAGTTATTTCGATATCCTGCTGACACATGCGAAGGATGATCATTTCCGTGAACTGTTTGAGGAATGCGTGCACGGCGTTGCCAAGAAAATCGTCTTCGTCGGCAACTTCAATACCGGCAAATCCTCTCTGATCAATAAGCTGCTGGGAGATGACCGGCTGACCGTGTCTTCCTATCCCTGCACAACGCTGGGCTTCCAGGAGATCCCTTACGGGGAATACAAGATCTACGACGGACCGGGTTCGTTGTCCGCGCATAACCTTCTGATGAATATCCCTCAGGAGCTTCATCATTCCCTGACTTTCACAACGGCCCTGAAACCGGCAGTCTATCAGATCTACAGTCCGCAGTCCTATTTCGTTGAAGGCCTTTTCCGTCTCGACATCGTGCCGGATGAGAACTGCAGTGTGATCTTCTATATCAACAACAAGCTCGAGATCCACCGCACCAAGACAGAGAACGCGCAGCGTTACGCCGACAACAACGAAAAAGGATTCCTGTACCGTGGAAGCCATGACAGCTACAGCTTCGGCGGAGTCCATAAGAATGATCTTGAGATCAGCGGCTTCGGCTTCATCACTTTAAAGAATGTTAGAAAAGCGACCGTCTATGTTCCGGAGAACACAGCCGTCACTTTAAGAGGAACGATATTATGATTTTAACTGGTAAACAGAAACGCTATCTGCGTGCACTGGGTTCAAAGGAAAAAGCGATCATCACGATCGGCAAAGACAACATCAGCGACAACCTGATCGAATCCGTGCTGCATGCTTTTAATACGCACGAGCTGGTCAAAGTCTCGCTTTTAAAGAGCTGCGAGATCACAGTTCATGAGGCCGCGATCGAACTTAGCGCCGCATCCTCCTCAACGATCGTTCAGGAGATCGGCCATACGATCCTGCTTTATAAACCCTTCAAGGAAAGGGTGATTCGGCTTCCATGACGATCTCCGGTTATTTTGCACCCATTAAAAAGGACGAACGTGAATTCATCGCCAGGGCATGTGAGGCAGAGAAACATGTCACGATCCTGGTCCTGGATCCGAAGGTCTTTTTTATCAAACTTCTGCAGAAAGAGCTCGACGGCTTTCCGGTCCGATTGGAGACCGGTGATAAGCCGAAAGGGACTTTTCTTTCCCAGGCGCCTGCAAGTTCTCTCTTTGATCTGAAAGATGCCGGGGAGATCTCGCTGAAGGCGATCATGAAGAACAACCGCCTCATCAAAAAGCTGATCAAACCGATGATGAACGAGAAACGTTACCGCCATTCGGTCAGTGTTGCCGAAACGGCGAAGATCCTGGCGGAAAGCCACGGCTTCGACCCTAAAAGAGCGTATCGCGCCGGACTGCTGCACGATATCCTCAAAAAATACACTGAGGAAGAAAACGACGCGATCTTAACGCGCTACGCAGACAGTCATCTGTCCGCGCCGCCGCAGATCAAACATGCCTATACCGCACCGTATTTCCTGAAGGAAGTCTGTCATTATGATGACGAGCAGGTGCTCAACGCGATCTACCATCACAGCGATGGTGAAAGTGAAGACATCCTGGCGAAGATCCTCTATATCGCCGACAAGCGGGAACCGTTACGCAAACTGAATGACGGGATCCTCGAAGCTTCCATCGCCGACCTTGAAGAAGGTTACACTCTCTTAAGAAAAAATGTAGAAAGGTACTTAGAAGAAAAATATGGAGTTACTGGAATTCATTAAAGAAAGAATCGACGAAAAGATCGGGGACGATATCACTGTTCTTGATTTCCGCACACAGAATCCGTTCTATGATTACGCGGTGATCTGCAGCGCCCGCAATGAAGCGCACGCTTCTTCGATCATCGATGACCTGGAGGATAAATGCGCAGCGGAACATGAGATCCGTCTGATCGACCGTCATAAGGACTCCGAATGGTATCTCATCCAGATCGATGAGATCCTGGTCCATGTTTTCTGGGGCGCAGCCAGAGATTACTATGCCCTTGAAGAACTCTGGAAAGATCTCTTATGCAAAGAAAATTAGACAATTACAGTCTGCTCGCGAAATACTATGATGAGCTTCTGATCGATCCGGAACAATACGTGCTCTGGCTCCCGTATATTGAAGAGGGGAAACCGCAGACGATCCTCGAGCTCGCCTCGGGATCGGGCAATCTGGCGAAACTTCTGAGTGAAAAGGGTTATGAAGTCACTGCCAGCGATCTGTCTGTGCATATGCAGGAGATCGCCCGTGAGAATGGTTTTACCGGTGAATACCTGAAGCTCGATATGAGCAATTTCAATTTAGACAGAAAATTTGACTGTATCCTGTCGACCCTCGACAGTATCAACTATCTTGAGGAAGAGGAACTCGATCCGTTCTTTAAAAGCTGTTTTGCACATTTAAAGGAAAACGGAAGACTGATCTTCGATGTCCATGACCCCAGAAGGATCAAAGAATTCGAGGAAGAATATATCGAAGAGGGGATCCTGAGTGATCAGACAGGATATCAATGGACGATATTGAGTGATCCGTACGAATCCACCCTGATGGAGAACTTTGTTTTCTTCACCGAGGAAGGTACGATCATCGAACATCATCAGCAGACGGTCTATGAACCGGAACTGCTGCAAAAGAAAATGGAAGCCGCCGGCTTCAAGGTCCGGGTGATCAGAGATTTCATCCCGGAAGAAAAGATCTTACTCATAGGAGGACGTTAATATGATCGGTATCATTGCCGCAATGGATGAAGAAAGAGATGCATTCCTCTCCCGCAGCAGCGGATGGAAAACGGAGAAGCGCAACGGCGCTGTCTTTTACCGTGGAGAGATCAGCGGAAAAGAAGTTGTGCTGACGAAATGCGGGATCGGAAAAGCGAATGCGGCGATGAATACGACCTTACTGATCCTGAAGTATAAACCGGAGCTCGTGATCAATATCGGCTGTGCCGGATCCCTGAGTCCGGATGTTCATGTCGGTGATATCGTTGTCGGCACCCAGGTCGCGGACTGGGATATGGATATCCCGAGCGACAACTGGAAAAGAGGTTTCGAATGCAGGAACATCAGCTTCCGCTGTGCGGAGGTGAATGAAAAGATCCGTAAGGAGATCTCCGATAAGTATGCTGTTCATTTCGGACCGATCGTTTCCGGTGATTCCTTTATCTACCGTAAGTCACAGGTCAATACGATCCTGAAATACTATCCGGGCACACAGTGCGGCGAGATGGAAGGCAGTTCTGTCGGCCGTGTCTGCGCGAACTTCAACGTTCCTTTCAACGTCATCCGTTCGATCTCGGACGCGACGCTCGTACAGGGCGACTACAAGAATTTTGATTTCAACTTGGCGCAGGCCTGCGAGAATGCCGCAGTCCTGACGGAGGCCCTGATCCGGAGCTGACTATGAAAGAGTGGTACAAAGAACCGTATTTCAGTCACCGTGACTGGATCCTGGCGAATGCCTCAAGTCTTTCCCTGGGGACCGATGAGCTTCTCGTATGTCTCTATATCGATTTCGCCAATGAAAAGGGGATCGTGATCGATCAGAGCATCCTTGCGGAGAAACTGGGACTGAAAGTTGAGAAAGTCAATAAGGCACTCAAGAGCCTGGTGCAGAAGAAGAAACTCGTTATTTCGCTGACAGACAACCGTCTGCAGTTCGATCTTGAAGGTCTCTTCAAGACAGATACCGAAGAATATGAATTTGTAAAGAACGAAGACCTTTTCGGTGCTTTCGAGGAAGTCTTTGCCCGTCCTCTGACCGCGACGGAGCTGACGAAACTGGCCGATCTTCTTCATGAATTCAAGGAAGAGGAGATCGTACAGGCATTGCGACTGGCCGATGGTTATCAGAAACGTTCCCTGGCCTATATCGAAACGATCCTGCGGAACCGTCAGAATTATGAACAGTAAAAACAATAAAGCAGAAATGATCATGCAGACACTGGACGCGCTCTTTCCGGACGCGGATTGTGAGCTGCATTTTCAAAATGTCTTCCAGCTATTGATCGCGGTCGTGCTGAGCGCACAGACGACCGACGTGAATGTGAATCGAGTCACCCCGGAGCTTTTCGAACGTTATCCCGATCCAGATTCGCTGGCGAACGCCGATCCTTTGGATGTCATGGAATGCATCCGTTCCTTGGGCCTTTACCGCAACAAAGCTGCCAATATCATCCGTCTGGCGAATGATCTGAAAGAACGTTTTGACTCGATCGTTCCCTCGACCCGCGAAGAACTGATGTCGCTCCCGGGCGTTGGCCGCAAAACGGCGAATGTCGTCATGGCTGTCGGATTTCATAAAAACGCGATCGCTGTCGATACCCATGTTGAAAGAGTCTCCAAACGCTTATGTATCGCCGATGAGAAGGATGATGTCCTGGAAGTTGAAAAAAAGCTGATGGCTTTCTTCCCGGAAGAGAAATGGGGGAAGCTGCACCATCAGCTGTTATTCTTCGGCAGATACCGCTGCAAAGCCAGGAAGCCGGAATGTGAAGGCTGTCCTTTAAAGGAGTTTTGCCGCAATTATTTGTGATAAAGACGCTTGGACTGGTAGACCGGACTTTCGGTCAGACGGATACCGAGCTTGGCGAATGTCTTACGGTCGACTTCGGAGAGAATGACGGTCGAATGACCTTCGCAGTTTTCCAGAAGCGGCAGCGCATCCAGTGCCATACGGCAGACATCGCTTGTTGTTGACTCGATCGCCAGCGCGATCAGCACCTCATCTGTATGAAGACGCGGATTATGTCCCTTGAGATAATCCGTTTTTAATTTCTGAACGGGTTCGATGATGTTCTGGGAAAGCAGATTGATATCCGGGATCCCGGCGATCTCTTTAAGAGCGTTGAGCAGGCAGGCACTGGAAGCACCCATGAGCTTGGAAGTCTTGCCGGTGATCATCTTGCCGTTCTGCAGTTCGACTGCGACAGCCGGTTCGCCGGTCTTCTTATGAACTTTCTCCGCTTCCTCAACGACTTTACGGTAGTTCTTGTCGATACCGGCTTTGGACATGATCATCTCCATCTTGGCGACGGTCTCTTCGTTGCTTTCGTCCTTGCGCAAAGCAGTGAGTTCTTTATAGTAACGGCGGACGATCTCTTTCTTGGCTGCGTCCTGGCAGACCTTGTCGTTGGAGATGCAGAAGCCGACCATATTGACACCCATGTCGGTCGGGGACTTGTAGATCGTCTTGCCGGTGATCTTGCGCAATAAGTTGCTTAAGACCGGGAAGGCTTCGACGTCACGGTTATAGTTGACGGCGATCTCGTTATACGCCTCGAGGTGGAAGGGGTCGATCATGTTGACGTCATTGAGGTCAGCAGTCGCTGCTTCATACGCCAGGTTGACCGGATGGTTGAGCGGGATGTTCCAGATCGGGAAGGTCTCGAACTTTGCATAGCCTGCTTTTATATTGCGGGTATAGTCATGGTACATCTGGGAAAGGCAGGTAGCCATCTTGCCGCTGCCCGGACCGGGAGCGGTGATGACGACGAGTTCCTTGGTCGTTTCGATATATTCATTCTTGCCGAAACCATCCTTGGAAAGGATCAGATCGATATCGTTCGGATAGTTGTTGATCGGATAGTGATAGGCGACTTTGATGCCGTTCTTTTCGAGCTGCTTGCGCAGTTTCTGGGCAGCCGGCTGTTTCATGTAACGGGTAATGACAACGCTGCTGACATAAAGACCGACTTCGCGGAAAGCGTCGATCAGACGGAACATATCCTGGGAATAGGTGATCCCGAGATCACCGCGGATCTTGTTCTTTTCGATGTCATCGGCATTGATGACGATCATCATCTCAACGCGGTCTTTCAAGGACAGCAGCATCTTGATCTTGGAGTCCGGTTCAAAACCGGGTAAAACTCTGGAGGCGTGGAAATCGTCAAAAAGCTTACCGCCGAATTCTACATAAAGCTTAGAAAAACGTCCGATGCGCTTTTCGATATTCTCAGACTGGAGTTCGATGTATTTCTGATTATCAAAACCAATTTTCCCGTTCATAAAAAAACCTCCTTTGCCATTATAGCAGAGGAGGCGCTTTGATTTAGTTATTAATTTTACGAATTATTCCCATCGGGGTCTGTTCGTGATCCTGACCCAGAGGATTGTCCTTTAAGATCTTGACGATCGTCGCGTTGTCGATCGAAGGATCAGAGGAACCGAGAATGTTTCCACCGAGGTCATTTATATCAACAACAAAGGCCGGAACACCGATCTTATCGGAGATCGCCTTGGCGACTTTGTTTGGTTCTTTCGGGCCGAGAACGACGTAATGGTTGTAAGGCGGAAGGGTGTTCGGAGTCGGACCGTCGATCGAGGAAGCCTTCGGACCGGCGACGATGTAGAACCAGCCTTTCTTGCCGATCGCTTTACCGATCGCACCGGCAGCCGCTGCCAGTAAGATACGGAAGGTACCGCATTCCTTGATCGCGAAGTGCATGGTTTCCGGGATACCGAGACCGATACCGGCCGGAGTCTTGGTCACGAAGCGGGACAGGAATTTCGCCAGACCGCTGGGCTGGATGCTTTCCATTGGGATCGCACGTCCCTGGGTGCAGGCGACGCATTTCTCGGAAATGAAGAACATATCGCCTTCCTGAAGCAAGTCTTTCGTATATCCGTAGATATCGTTGACCAGATCATCGCCTTCCTTGAAGACCTTGGTCTTGATCGGGAGACGTTCGTAATTTAATCCGTTAACGGAGATATTCTTTTCTTTAACTTTTGCCATAATTTATCACCGTTGCTTATTTTACCATAAAAGCAAAAAGAATAACGCTTTATGTTAAGATATATCCATGGATTATTACACCGAAATACTCAACGATCTCGAGAAGCTGCTCGAGCAGAAACAGTATGACGATGCACTCTTTGTCATCCGCAGTGAACTGCGTATGCCTTACGTGCCGCCGGACTTCAAGGAGAAGCTTGAAGCGATCAGAGAGAGGATCCCGGTCAGCGAGGAACATGTCCTGAAAGTGCCGGATGAAGAGAAGATCCGCGAGCTTTTGAAAGGGGACGGGGAAAGCCAGATGTACGCTGTCTATTCCCTGATCAATCAGAACCTGCGCAAGCATAAGGTGCTGGTCGATGATATCCTTTCCTCCGATACGATCTCCCAGGCCAAGGACATCCTGATCTATGCCTTGATCGAGCAGGAGATCTCCGAGGAGTTCTTCCTGGTCAAGGATGGACTGGAATACCATTTCGTTCCCCGCTACTGTCTTCTGCCCGAAGAAAGCGACGGTTATCAGGAAGCGGTGAAGCAGCTCAAAGAGGTCTATCTGCATGAGCCTTCGCTCTACCAGTTCGCGCTGGATCTTCTGCAGGAGAAGTGTTTCTCGCACCTGCCGCTAAGCTATGAAGCGGAGGAAAGCGGACAGCTTGTGAACGCGATAAAATCCGAACTTGCCAAAATGTTCGGTACAGTGGATAATGGATGACAGCAAAATAAAAGTTTTGTATAATATACAAGTTAGGAGGACTATATGTCAGAGTATAAAAAGTTAGAAAATGCCAAAGCAGAACTGAAGGCAACAGTTGATACAGAAAAATGGAAGGAAGCACAGAAGAAGGCATTCCGCAAACTCGCTAAGAATGTCACTGTCAAGGGCTTCCGTAAGGGTGCTGCTCCGGAGAACCTGATCCGCAAGCAGATCCCGGAAGGACAGATCCTTCTTGAAGCTGCTGAAAGCCTCGCACAGGGCGAACTCGAAGCAGCTGTTGCAGAACATAAAGTCGAACTGATCGACCGTCCGGAACTCCGCATCGATGCCATCGATCCGGAACAGCTGGTCCTGACATTCGAATGCCCGGTCAAGCCGGATGTACAGATCGAAGACTACAAGGATCTCGGTTACAAAGAGGACAGAGTCCGCGTTACCGAAAAAGAGATCCAGGCTGAGATCGACAAGGTCAGAGAAAACAAGGCTGAACTTGAACTCAAGGAAGGCGCAGTTGAAAACGGCGATGTTGCTGTTATCGATTACGAAGGCTTCATCGACGGTGTCGCATTCGAAGGTGGCAAGGGTGAGAACCATGAACTCGAGATCGGTTCCGGAAGCTTCATCCCGGGCTTCGAAGAACAGCTGATCGGTATGAACTCCGAAGAAGAAAAGGAGATCAAGGTCACATTCCCGAAGGACTACCATGCCGATGAATTAGCAGGCAAGGAAGCTACCTTCAAGGTCACTGTCCACGAAGTCAAGACCAAGGTCCTCCCGGAGATCGACGAGACCATCATCGAAGAGCTCAACATCCCGGAAGTCACCAACCTTGAAGAATTAAAGAAATACATCAAGAACGGTCTGACCCAGCAGCGCAAGCGTGAAGCTGAGACAAAGGCCAGAAACGAACTCTATGACAAGCTCAACGAAAAGGCTGTCATCGAAGTTCCGGAAGTTATGATCAAACAGGAACTCGATGGTATGGTAAACGAATATGAGCGTCAGTTTACTTACCAGATGAACAGTGCTCCTGGTTTCAAATTTGATGAGAAATTCCGTGACACACTGCGCGTTCAGCTCCGTGACGAAGCTGTTAAGCGTGTACGTCTGTCCCTGATCCTCGAAGAGATCGGACGTCGTGAGAACATCGAAGTTACCGATGCTGAACTCGACGCCGAATACAACAGACTCGCGGAACAGTACAAGATGGAAGTCGCTGAAGTCAAGCGCATGCTGCCGGCTGAGTTCCTGACAAGCGATCTCCGCGATCAGAAGACACTGGAAGTACTCAAGGGTACCAAAACCAAGAAAGCTTCTAAAAAAGAAGAAGAAACAGAAACAGAAACAGAATAAATAACCGTAAAAGACGCTCCCGCGTCTTTTACTATCCTAGGGAGGTGTCAATATGGAAAAGAATATCCCATTATTATGCACGCGCGGCGCGCTGATCTTCCCCGGTCAGGAGCTGACAGTTGAAGTCGGCAGAGAAGTCAGCGTCAACGCTGTAAATTACGCGATCCGTGAGAACACGAAGGTCTTCGTCGTCTCCCAGATCGATCTTGAAGCAGAATATCCGGAACGCAGCAACATCTACGAATACGGTACACTTTGCGATATCAAGAGTTACCGCCGCCGTGACAATCATCTGCGTGTGATCTTCACCGGTCTGGAAAGAGCGAAACTTACCGATCTGCAGACCGTTGACGGCGTCCAGTTCGCCGAGATCGAAGTCCTCCATGATGTGATCTCTGACGAAAAACGGATGACAGTCCTCTTTAACCGCATCCTTTCCGAGATGAATGATCTGGCGCAGTCCTTTATCCGCAGCGGCGTTTCCATGCGTATGGTCGACCACTTCAAGGCCGGCATCACCGCTTCTGAATTAACAGACGCTTATGCCCAGGTCCATGTCGTTGAACTGGCGGACAAGCAGCAATTCCTGGCGGAAGCCGATGTCATCAAGCGTCTTGAAATGATGCTGCAGATCATGAACCAGGAAAAAGAAGTCCAGAAGATCGAGGAAGAGATCAACACCAAGGTCAAGACCAACATCGAAGAGAGCCAGAAGGATTACTATCTGCGCGAAAAGCTCAAGGCGATCAAGGAAGAGCTCAACGATGAAGGCGGAGCCGGTGATCTCGACGATCTGCGTGAACTGCTTGAAGCCAATCCCTATCCGGAAGCTGTCGTCAAGAAAGCGAACGAGGAATTCCGCCGTTATGAGATGCTGCCTCCGGCAAGCGGAGAAGCAGGTGTCATCCGCGGTTACCTTGAATGGCTGCTCTATACCCCGTGGTATCAGCGTTCCGAGGATAACGATGATCTTGATAAGGCTGCCAAGATCCTCGATGAAGACCATTACGGCTTAAAGAAGGTCAAGGAAAGGATCCTTGAATATCTGGCTGTCAAACAGATGACCAACAGCTTAAAGAGCCCGATCATCTGCTTAGTCGGTCCGCCGGGCGTCGGTAAGACTTCCTTAGCCAAGTCCGTCGCAAGAGCCTTAGATCGTAAATTCGTCAAGATTTCGCTTGGCGGCGTGCGTGATGAAGCGGAGATCCGCGGTCACCGCCGTACATACCTCGGTTCCATGCCGGGACGTATCATCCAGGGCATGAAGCGGGCAGGGGTGCTGAACCCGGTCTTCCTGATCGATGAGATCGACAAGATGTCCTCTGACTATAAGGGCGATCCGTCGAGCGCTATGCTCGAAGTCCTCGACCCGGAACAGAACTTCGCTTTCTCCGATCATTATCTCGAAGAACCCTATGATCTCTCCGATGTCCTTTTCATCGCGACCGCGAACTACATGGACAACATCCCGAATGAACTTCGCGACCGTCTCGAGATCATTGAACTGAGCTCCTACACCGAGATCGAAAAACTCAATATCGCCAGAAATCATCTGATCAAGAAGCAGCTTGAAGCCAACGGCTTAAAAGCTTCCCAGTTCTCGATCTCCGATGATATCCTGACGTACCTGATCCGTCATTACACCCGTGAAGCCGGTGTCCGTCAACTCGAAAGAGTGATCGGTACCCTGTGCCGTAAGAGCGTTCTGGCGATCTTAAAAGACAACAAGAAGAGCGTACGCGTCAGCAAGAAGCTCGTCAACGAATGGCTGGGCCATGAGATCTTCGACTACGGTTCCAAGGAAAAGAAGAACCAGGTCGGTGTCGTTACCGGTCTTGCCTACACATCCTTTGGCGGCGATATCCTGCCGATCGAAGTCAACTACTTCAAGGGCAAGGGCAGACTGGTCGTCACCGGTCAGCTGGGCGACGTCATGAAGGAATCTACTGAGATCGCGCTCGACTACATCAAGGCGAACGCAGCCAAATTCAAGATCGATATGAAGTTCTTCGAGGAGAACGATATCCATATCCACGTACCGGAAGGCGCTGTCCCGAAAGACGGTCCGTCCGCAGGTGTCACGATCACGACCGCGCTTGTATCGGCGATCACCGGCAAGGCTGTCCGCAGCGATATTGCGATGACCGGTGAAGTTACCCTCCGCGGTAACGTATTGCCGATCGGCGGTCTGAAAGAGAAGTCTCTGGCGGCTCACCGTTCCGGTATCAGCACGATCTTCATCCCGAAAGGAAACGTCAAGGATCTGGATGACATCCCGCAGGCCGTCAAGGACACTGTCCGTTACGTACCTGCCGAGAAGGTCGATCAGATCATCAAAGAAGCGCTGGTGAACGAATGACACGCTTTCTGACAAGTGCCGTCAGCGCGGCACAGTGGCCGGAAAGTGAACGCGAATACCTTCTGGTCGGACGCAGCAATGTCGGTAAATCGACATTCATCAACTGCCTGTTCGGCCAGAAGATCGCCTATGTCGGCAAAACCCCCGGTAAGACCCGCATGCTGAACTTCTATCAGGCAGACGGTTTTACCCTGGTCGACGCGCCCGGTTACGGCTATGCCAAACGGACCCAGAAAGAGCAGCTGCTTTACCGCAAGATGATGAATGAGTACTTCGCCCGCCGCAAGGCGCTGAAGGAAGTGCTGATCCTGCTCGATGTGCGCCGTATCCCCAGTGAGGACGATCAGATCATGCTGGACTATGTCCGGCAGAGCGGTATCCCGTACCGCATCGTCATCACCAAGACCGATAAGCAGTCACGCAACCAGAACATCCAGGCGGTCAATAAGATCGCCGCGGAACTGGGTGAGGAGAAGGAGACCTTCATCCTTACCGACATCCGCCGCAAGGATGTTTATCAGGAGCTTTTAAAGCAGTTTTCCGGAAAAGAGGAAGACTTGTCAATTTAAACGCTATCCCTTATAATTTTTTCAAAGCACTGAAAAGAAGGAAGTATTCCGGTGGTGACACCTAGAGATATCCGGCTTGCTGAAACGGATACGGACAGCGGAAGAAAAGTCGTCTTGGAGCTGAAGGGCCGAAGAAAGTAAGTCCTTCCGTTATCCGCGTTAAGGAATCAAGGCAGAAATGCAAATTAAGGTGGTACCACGTTATAAACGTCCTTAGGGACGTTTTTTTAAAGGAGGAATTCATTGAATGCTGGAGAATAAATACGACCATTTAAAAACAGAGAAGGGAAAATACGATACCTGGAAAGAGAAAGGGTATTTCGCGAGCGATAACCGCTCCGGAAAGCCGCATTACTGTATCGTCATTCCTCCGCCGAATGTAACCGGCAAACTACATCTCGGTCATGCATACGATACAGCGATACAGGATATCATCATTCGATATAAAAGAATGCAGGGTTTTGATGTTCTCTGGCTGCCGGGCATGGACCACGCGGCGATCGCGACCGAAGCGAAAGTCGTTAAAAAGCTCAAAGAGCAGGGCATCGATAAGTACAGCTACGGCCGTGAGAACTTCTTGGGCGCATGCTGGGACTGGACCCATGAATATGCCCATACGATCCGTGAACAGTGGGCTGGACTCGGTCTTTCCGTTGACTATGCCAAGGAACGCTTCACATTGGATGAAGGTTTGAATAACGCCGTCAAGCGTGTCTTCGTTGATTATTACGAGCGCGGTCTGATCTACAGAGGCGAACGTATCATCAACTGGGACCCGGCTGCCCAGACTGCCTTATCCAATGAGGAAGTTATCTATAAGGATGTTGAAGGCGCCTTCTATCATCTGAAATATTTCATTGACGGCACAGACCATTATCTTGATGTCGCTACGACCCGTCCGGAGACGCTCTTCGGTGATACCGCGGTCGCGGTCAACCCGAAGGATGAACGTTACCAGGATCTGATCGGTCAGTACGCGATCCTGCCGGTATTAGGCAGAAAGATCCCGATCATCGCTGATGAACATGCAGATCCGGAATTCGGTACCGGTGTCGTTAAGATCACCCCGGCTCACGACCCTAATGACTTCGAAGTCGGTAACCGTCATAATCTGGAACGCATCGTTGTCATGAATCCGGACGCTACGATGAATGAGAATGCCGGCCCGTATGTCGGCATGACCAGAGAAGAATGCCGTGAACAGCTTCTGAAGGATCTCGAGAGAGACGGTATCCTGATCCGTATCGAAAAGATCACACACTCTGTCGGTCACTCCGAAAGAACCGGTGTCATGGTCGAACCGTATCTTTCCAAACAGTGGTTCGTCAAGATGCGTCCGCTGGCGGATGCGGTTCTTGAAAACCAGAAGAACGCCGACAGCAAGGTGAACTTCGTTCCGGAACGTTATGAGAAGATCATGAACCACTGGATGGAGATCACCTATGACTGGTGTATCTCCCGTCAGCTCTGGTGGGGCCATCGTATCCCGGCCTGGTACAGAGGCGAGGAAGTCTACGTTGGTATGGAAGCGCCGGAAGGCGAAGGCTGGGTCCAGGATGAAGACGTTCTGGATACCTGGTTCTCCAGTGCCCTGTGGCCGTTCTCCACACTTGGCTGGCCGGATAAGACAGCCGATATGGAAGCTTACTTCCCGAATGACTGTCTGGTCACCGGTTACGACATCATTCCGTTCTGGGTAAACCGTATGACCTTCCAGGCTTTACAGCTGACCGGCAAACGTCCGTTCAAAGATTGCGTCATCCACGGTCTGATCCGCGATAAGCTCGGCCGCAAGTTCTCCAAGTCGCTCGGCAACGGTATCGATCCGTTCGATATGGTCGAGAAATACGGCGCTGACTCGCTGCGCTACTACCTGACGACTGACGTTGCCTTAGGTACCGACCTGCGTTTTGACGAGATCAAGATCGCCAGCACCTGGAACTACATCAACAAGATCTGGAACGCTTCCCGTTTCGTTCTGATGAATATCGAAGACCTGCAGGAGATCTCCTTAGAGAACCTGAAGGCGGAAGATATCTGGATCCTTGCCAAATACAACAAAGTCGTCCGCTCTGTCAGCGAACATATGAATAAATACGAGTTCAACCTCGCAAGCTCCGAGCTCTATGAATTCACCTGGAATTCCTTCTGCGATACCTACATCGAGCTCGCGAAAGACTCCTTAAAGGACAAGGCGACCGCATCTGTTCTTTACACGGTCCTGACCGGTATCTTAAAGATGCTGCATCCGTTCATGCCGTTCGTTACCGAAGAGATCTATCAGAAGATGCCGTTAAAAGACGCGGAATCGATCATGATCGCTCCGTATCCGCAGTTCGATCCGGCCTTTGATTCTGAACTTCCGGAGATCAAAGAGAATGTCTTGGCGATCGACAAGCTGATCGAGATCATCAAGGAGACCCGTGTCCTCAAAGCCGAGAACAACCTCAAGCCGTCCCTGGCCCTGAGCGCTGTCTATGACGGTCCGCTGGCATTCAGTGACGCTCTGCGTTCTCTGCTCGACAAGATGTGCCATCTGACGCTCTGCGATGCGATCGAAGGGGAGACTCTGGTCCGTCCGCTGAGCGAAGGCAAACTGATCTTCGACCTCAACAAGATCGTCGATAAGGACGCTGAGATCCAGAAGATCGACAAGGAACTTGAAAGACTTGCCAAGGAAGTCAAACGTTCCGAAGGCATCCTCTCCAATGCCGGCTTCCTGGCAAAGGCACCGGCGGCCAAGGTCGAAGAGGAGAAAGCCAAACTGAAGAGCTATCAGGAAGCCGTTGAGACTCTTGAAGCGAAGAAGAAAGAATTGGTGGGCTAAATGAAAAAGAAAACGTTTCTTCTGGCAGGACTGAGCCTGGCGGCTGCGCATGTGGCTGCCCAGGAAGCTGTCAGATCCAGTTTTGAAAAATACTTCCGCGCAGACCCGGATCTTGAACAGACAGATATCACCGAAGTTCTGCCGAACGAGGAAATACGTGATCTTTACTTTGAACAGGTCGATACCCATGTCAGCTGGTTCCGTTCTGTGAAGACAGAGGAACAGGAGATCACTTCCTTTGACGGTCTCAAGCTTAATGCGGTGCTGATCCGCAGCAACGAGGATCACCGTTATCTTCTGATGGCGCACGGATTCCGCACGGACCGCTATCTGCTTTTAAAGCAGGCTTATGAGATGTCGAAAAGAGGCTTCAACGCGCTTCTGATCGACCAACGCGGCTACGGCCATTCCCAGGGTGAATATACGACTTTCGGCCTCAAGGAGAGCCTTGATATCGCGCAGTGGGTCAATCATCTGATCTCGCTTGATCCCGAGGCGGAGATCGGTCTTTACGGTGTCTCCATGGGCGCCAGCTCGATCCTGATGGCCTTAGGCACAACGCTGCCGGAAAACGTCCGTTTCGTGATCTCGGATTCCGCCTACAGCACATTGCCGGCGGAGATGGAATATCTCTACAACAAGCAGATGCCGACCGGCTTCCCGCTCTATTCCCTTTATCTGAACGGTATCCTCAAGGACAAGCTCGGCTTTAAGATCGAAGACGTTGACTGCCTGCGCGCGGTCAGCCAGAACCGGATCCCGGTGCTCTTCATCCACAGCAACACCGATAATACGATCCCCTATGAACAGGCTATCGATCTCTTCAATGCCAATGAGGGTTATAAGAAATTCTATCCTTTGAAGAACTGTGAACACATCTTCGGCTGTTACCAGGATCCGCATTATTTCGATAATATCGAACAGTTCATCAAGAACATCTAAAAGAACGGCTTGCCGTTCTTTTTTTGCTTATTCAGCTCTGCCGCGCGACGCATTACTGAACAGC
>JAUNQE010000114.1 GCA_030536365.1 Erysipelotrichaceae bacterium
ACGGAAGAATATCGCAGAGCGCATCCGGAACTGGAACTTCCGGCTTCTGTTACTAAGAATCTTCTGAATTACATGGATGCGACGTTCCTGTATCCTGAGAGCACATCGGAAGCTCAGGCGAAAGCTCTTGAGCAACTGAACAAGGAACTTGGCGGAAATGCAAATCTGCAGAGCAGGAACACCCTCTGGCAGACAATGCAGGCCTTTTACAGCGCGGAAGCGGAATGCATTCTATTAAGTGATACGATCGTGGATATGCTGGAAGAAACCGAGGAATACGCGAATTTCCGCAATGAAACGATCATTCTGAAGACTTTCCGCACGGAGATCGAGATTCCGGAGATAAGATCCGAAAGCATTACAGAGAATCCCTTTACCGTTTTCGTTGCCGGCAACGATACCCGCAGTGGCATCCTTTCGATCTACGGACGCACAGACGTCGACATCCTTTTAACAGTCAATCCAAAAACAGCGCAGGCGCTGATCATTTCGATTCCGCGCGACACCTATATCCCGAATCCGGCCCTGGATTACGGAGCGGACAAACTGACCCATCTGGGGAATCACGGCATCATGAACACGATCGAGGCTCTGAACGCGTTATACCGGATCAACGTGAAATACTACGCGACAGTCAATTTCAATACCTTCAAAACCGTCGTCAACACGATCGGCGGTATTGATATCAACAACCCCTATGATTTCCAGGGGATCAACCGTTACTTCTATAAAGGGGAGACCCATCTCAACGGCGAAGACGCCCTGGATTATGTCCGCGAACGTCACACTTTAAGCAGCGGTGACTTTGATCGGAACGAGCATCAGGCGATCGTCTTAAAGGCGATCCTGCAGAAACTGACCAGCAGGGATATCCTCTTAAAGGCAGGAACTCTTCTGGAGAACCTTTCCGGTACGGTCGCAACGAATATCAAACCCGCTTCGATTCTGGAACTCGCGTCCCAGGAACTCATCGCAGGCCATGACTGGAATATCATCTACTATCATTTAGGTGGTTATGGCACACGAGCGGAAACGGTCTCAATGCCGGGCATGCAGCTGTATGTTGTTTACCCCTACAGCTCACAGATCATCTTCGTCGGTGAAGAGATCCAGAGGGTTCTGGATGGAGAGATTTTGGAACAGAAAGAGCTGCCGGATGCGGATAAGACCGTCTGGGAATATAATTAAAAGAGATGAGCGAGACAAACCAGAACAACAACAAAGAGAATGCGGCATTTCAATCCCTGAGCATTCTCTATAATCGCTGGAAGGAAGGCACTTTCAATGAGATCATTGATGACTGGAAGTGGATCTTTTCCTATTCCAAAAGGTATAAAGGAACGATCGTCTTCTATACACTTTTAGGTATTGTTAGTTCTTCTCTGGCTTTGGTCTCCGGTGTCGTCAGCAAATACGTCATTGACATCGTCACCGGTTATAAAACAGATAAACTTAGTATTTTGGCCGCTTTGATGGTCGGCAGCGCTTTGTTCTCGCTTGTTTTCGGAAGCGTACTGAACCGCGTAAGCACAAAACTGCAGTTAAAGATCCATCATGAGATCCAGGCGGATATCTTTGATAAGATCATGGACTCCGACTGGCTTGCGATCAGTGAATACCGCAGCGGAGACATCTTAAACCGTTTCAGCAATGATGCCCGGACGATCTCAGGCAATGCCGTATCCTGGCTACCGAATATCGTGATCGCAGTTTATAGTTTATTGGCGACATTCGCCGTCATCTGGAACTACAGCAAAGTCATGGCGCTTCTGGCAGTCGCTTCGGCACCGGTCATGCTGGTGATGAGCCGCTTTGTTGTCGGGAAACAGAGAGAGTACAGCCGCCGCACCAGAGAGATGTCCTCGAAAGTCATGACCTTTGAGGTCGAGACTTTCTACAATATGGACAGCATCAAGTCCTTTGGTGTTTCACCTCTTTACGGAAGAAAGCTGCGCGACTGGCAGCAGAAGTATAAGGATATCGCATTGGAAAGCAA
>JAUNQE010000070.1 GCA_030536365.1 Erysipelotrichaceae bacterium
AGCGACGCATTCACAGCGCTCTGCAAACAGCTGAAACAGAAATAGGGATAACAAATGGAACGGCAAAAAGCCGTTCCTTTTATAAAGATGCAAAAAGCCTTTTGTTTTTCCGCATTTGCGTTACAATGAATCAGTATCTTTATAAAGGACTGTTTAGCAAGCGGATTGCGGATCGGAGTATTAGTCATGAAGTTTAAAGCGTTTATCAAAGATCTTCACAATAATCGTTCTTCCGGAGCGATCCTGCTCAATTCGCTGCTTGCTGCTCTGAGTCTCTTCTTTAACGGTTTCGGGATCTATCTCACGATCCAGGCAAATATCGGCGCAGCTCCCTGGGATGTACTGAATCTCGGTCTGTCCAAAAGCCTTGGCATCCTTTACGGAACAGCTTCGATCACCGTTGCCTATATCATTCTCGTGATCGATATCCTGCTGAAGGAGCCGATCGGCATCGCGATGTTCATCGATGCCTTCGTTGTCGGCAAATCCGTAGACTTTTTCAACCGCTTCGGTTCGATCCCGAAATGCACCTCGCTGGCGACTTCGATCCCGCTCATGATCCTGGGACTGATCGTTATAGCCTGCACTCAATATGTCTACATGGCCGCTTCTCTGGGATGCGGACCGCGCGATACGCTTCTGGTCGCTCTGGCCAAAAGGGCAGGAAAGATGCCGATCGGACTGGTCAGTATCCTGATGCTCAGCATGGCAACCTTCGTCGGCTGGCTTCTGGGAGGACAGGTCGGGATCGGAACTCTGATCTGTGCTTTCTGCGCGGGACCGATCATGCAGGCGATCTTCCGGGCTGTGCATTTTGACGCGACGGCAGTGCATCATCAGCATCTTGCGGATTCCTTCCGCACGATCTTCGCGAAAGCTTCTAACTGAATTCAACATGACCGGCTCAGCCGGTTTTTTATTGATCTGTTTATGAATTGTGCGGATTCATGATATACAATGATAATTGAAGCGATTAAAAAGGACAATAATACAAACTGGTCTTTTTAGCGCATAACATGTACAAAAAATGCTAAACTGTCTATAGTTGCAAAGGAGGAAATAAATGCCTTTTTTGATTGGTCCAATGCATCAGCATATAGACGGACGAAAGGAATTGACCGCGCATAACGAGATCATTAAGCTTGCGCCGGCGAAAGAGCTGCGCATCGCTTTGAATCACGGCAACACCGAGGCGAAATGTCTGGTGGAAGTCGGTCAGCAGGTCCGTATAGGTACAAAGATCGCGGAAAGAAGTGATTTTGTTTATGTTCCATTCTTTTCGCCGGTTTCCGGAACGGTTGTCCGGATCGAGAAAAAACCCGGCGTGAATCTGCGCCCGGTCACCCATGTCGTGATCGAGAATGATTTTCAGGAAACAAAGGAAGAGCTCTCCACTCTGAGCGAAGACGCGAATAAGGAAGAGATCATCGCTTTCCTGAAAGAAAAGGGGATCATCGGTTGCGGCGGTGCCGGTTTCCCGGCTTATTTCAAATACCAGACAGATAAATGCGAGATCCTTCTGATCAACGCGGTCGAATGTGAGCCCTATATCACCAGCGACGCGCGGATGATCGAGGAACATATCGATTATCTGAAACTCGGTGTCCGGATGCTTTTCCGTGCGTCCGGCGCGAAGGTCTGCCGTATCTGCATCAAAGAGAACAAGACCGAACTCATCAAGCTGCTCGAAGAGACTTTCAAGAGCGAGCAGGGGATCGAGATCACACGTTTAAAGGATCTCTACCCGATGGGCTGGGAAAGAACGCTCGTCTACGAAGTGCTGCATAAGCGCTATGAGAAGCTTCCGATCGAAGCGGGAGCGATCATCTCCAACGCCACCACGGCGATCTATTTCGGCCGTGCGATGAAGACCGGCATGCCGATCGATCAGAAACTGATCACGGTCTCCGGTGACGCGGTCAAGGAACCGCACAATGTACTCGCGAAAGTGGGAACGAGTTTTCACGATTTAGTCGATGCCTGCGGCGGTTATACCGCTGAACAGGTGAAAGTCCTCGCGGGCGGCCCGATGATGGGTTTCTCCGTCAATAAGGACGAGGTCACGATCAGTCCTTCCAGCAATGCGGTCACGGTCCTCCGCTTCGAGAAAGAGGAGGAGATCGCCTGCCTGCGCTGCGGCACCTGCGCTGATCACTGTCCTTCCGGGCTGCGTCCGGTTAATATCATGCAGGCTCTCAAAGCGAACGATCTGACAAGAGTCAAGCTTTTAAAAGTCAGTGACTGTATCGAATGCAGTCTTTGCAGCTATAACTGCCCGTCCAAGATCGCAGTCACCGAAAATATGCGCCGTGCGAAACGTCTGATGGCGCTGCGGAAATAGAAAGGAGCGGGTCATGGAAATCAAGTTTAATCCGGGACCGAATATCCGGTCCGGCCGATCCACCAAAAAGATCATGCTATACCTTACCTGCGCGCTCCTTGCCGTTTATCTCTTCGGCCTGCAGTTCTATGCGCGTCAGGGAGGCTTCTTCCTGGAACAGGCGATCCTGCTGCCTCTGGCTTCGGTAGCCACGGCAGTCATTACGGAATGCCTGTACGCCCTGTATTATAAGAAAAACGTTCTTAGCTATCTCCGCACTTCCTTCCCGTGGGTGACCGGTCTGATCCTGGCTTTATGTGTCCCGATCAATACCAGCATTCACGCGGTCGTGATGGCCTGCTTTGTCGGTATCTTTTTCGGCAAGCTTGTTTTCGGCGGATTCGGACAGAATCTCTTCAACCCGGCCGGTGTCGGCAGAGCGATCGTTCTGACTGCGTTTACCGGTGCCCGGATCGTGGATGTCGTTTCTTCGGCAACACCGACTACGACTTTTGCGAATCACGGCTGGATCCTTTCACCGCAGGATATGCAGGTCTTCCTGAATGATTTCGGAGGTCTCAAGAATCTGTTTATCGGTAATTACTTCGGTGCTCTGGGTGAGACAAGCACGCTCGTCATTCTGGTGGCGGCAGTCGTGCTGAGCCTGCTCGAAGTTATCGACTGGTATATCCCGGCTTTCTATCTCGGAACGCTGTTTATTTCCGCTCTGATCATCGGCGCTTTCAACGGTATGGCTCTTGAATACGCGCTGTTCATGGTCTTCACCGGCGGTGCCGCTTTCAGTGCTGTCTTCATGCTGACAGATCCGGTCACGAACCCGAATACCCGTGCCGGTAAAATGGTCTTTGCGATCCTCGCTGCCTTCCTTACAGCACTGATCCGTTTCAAGGCTTCTTTACCGGAAGGTGTCGTTTTCTCGATCCTGCTCGTCAATATCCTGACGCCGGCGATCGAAAAATACTTTGACGGCAAATCCACAGACCGTGAGAAAAAGGACGCGTTAACAGTCGCTGCGGTTGCAGTCATCTGCATCGTCGGCATTGTCCTGATCGGTCTTTCACTTGAACCGAAAGCCTATACATCCGTTATGCAGACAGCAGCACAGCTGACAGGGAGGATCTGGTTATGAAGAAAATGATCATTTCTGTTTTGTTCCTCGCGTTCGTCAGTGCGATCGCGGGTGCCGCGATCACCTTCTTCAATGACATGACAGCGCCGATCATCGCTGTCAATGCTGAAAGAGAAGAACAGGCGACACTGCGTAAAATGTACCCGGACGGGGAATTCACCGAGATCAGCGGCTACACTGAATCAGAAGAGATCCTTGCGGTCTATGAGGTAAAAGGGCAGGGCTATATCGTTAAAGGTACAGCCACGGGTTACAATACCTCTACGCCGATCATCGTTCTTGTCGGGTTTGATCAGAACGGTGTTTCCACCGGTATGCTTCCGCTGCAGCAGCAGGAGACCAGCGGTTACGGTTCCCGCTGCTTTGAAACGGAATTCTCTGTTCCTGCCTACAGCGGCAAATCCTCCGCGGAAGAAGTGGATATGCTTTCCGGAGCCAGCCGCACCAGCGAGGCTTTGAAGAAGATCATGGAAGCTGCTTTCACAGCAGTCCAAGAGGTGAGATAAGATGTGGCAGAACTTTAAGAATGGCTTTATAAAGGAAAACCCGGTATTCTCATTATTCCTGGGCATGTGCAGCGCGCTCGCTGTCTCTACGACTCTGAATAACGCGATCGGTATGGGCGTCTGTGTTACGATCGTTCTCGTCTTCTCCAACGTGATCATTTCGCTTCTGCGCAAGATGATCCCGGATGAGATCCGTATCCCGGTCTATATCGTCGTTATCGCTTCTCTGGTCACGATCGTGGAAATGCTCGTCCACGCCTATGCTCCGGCTCTTTATCAGTCCCTGGGCGTATTCCTTTCCCTGGTCGTCGTCAACTGTATCATCCTTGGCCGTGCGGAAGCCTTCGCCTCGAAAAACGGTGTCGGTTCCTCTGCTGTCGACGGCCTCGGCATGGGACTTGGCTATACCTTCGCGCTGGTCCTGATCTCACTCGTACGTGAGTTCCTCGCGACCGGCGGTATCAAGTTCGCGAACCCGTTCAACTCTGAACAGATCCTGTTCGGATTCTCGATCGACGCGCTCAAGGGATTCACGATCCCGCTGATGAGCGGTCCGGTTGGCGCGTTCCTGACGTTTGCCTGTTTCGCAGCTTTCTTCGCGATGCTGAAGGATAAGGCTGCGCAGAAAGAAAAGGAGGCGCAAAAGAAATGAATCTTCTGTCTCTGGCTTTAGCGGCGATCCTGATCAATAACGTCGTCCTGACAAAGTATCTCGGTCTCTGCCCGTTCTTCGGTGTTTCCAAGAGCTCAAAGAGTGCTGTCGGCATGGGTCTGGCAGTTACCTTCGTCATCTTCGGTGCTTCGATGATCACCTATTTCCTTTACTATGTGATCCTCGTCCCGAATAAGATGGAATACATGCGTCTGATCACCTTTATCCTGGTCATCGCATCCTTCGTCCAGTTCGTTGAGATGTTCATCAAGAAATTCTCCGCGAGCCTGTATAAGGCACTGGGCATCTATCTCCCACTGATCACGACCAACTGTGTCGTTCTCTATGTCGCGCAGGACAACATCACCCAGAAATACGATCTGCTGACGACGGCTGTCAATTCGCTCGCGGTCCCGATCGGTTATATGCTGGTACTCGTTCTTTTCTCCTGCATGCGTGAGCGTCTAGACAGTTCCGCGACACCGAAATCCTGGAAGGGAAATCCGATCGCTCTGGTCGCTGCCGCTTTGATGGCGCTGGCGTTCAGCGGTCTGGCCGGTATCGTCTGATGAAAGCCGTGATCTATTTCCTGGTCCTAGCGACCGTATACTGTGCCTTCTATGTTCTGAATCATCGCACCAAACGTCCCGAGGGATGTGAGAATCTGCGCCAGGAATGTGAATCCTGCCGTATGGTCTCCTGTCCGGCAAACGGCGTTTACGAGGGAGGTAAGCGCAATGCTTAAAGTATTTCTGATCATGTTCGCGATCGGCATGTGCCTCGGCATCCTGCTGATGATCGCCAATAAAGTATTCGCCGTCAAACAGGACGGACGCTTTGAAAAGGCGTTATCCATGCTGCCGGGCTATAACTGCGGCGCCTGCGGATTCCCGGGCTGCAGCGGTATGGTCGCAGCTCTGCTTTCCGGTGATTCCGGCACGCTTCAGTGCAAGCCCTGCAAACCGGAACAGCGCAAGGCGATCGTTGAGTATCTGAATACCGAGCCGGGTCCGGACGGAAAGACACTCAATATCAAAAGTATTTAACTGAATCCTATGAAAAGAAAAGAGCGGCTCATAACCTTGCTCATCCTTTTGCTTGCGGCGTGTGCCTTTGCCGGCATCCGCTTCTTTGACCAGAAGGGTGAGACGATCGCCGTCAAGGATGCTTCCGGAGCGGTGCTTCTGGAAGTTCCGCTGGCGGTCGACCAGACATATGAAGTGGAAGGGAAGACCGGTCTTTTTCATTTGCAGGTAGAAAATCAGCGTTACCGCGCCGTGAATGTCGATTGTCCGAACCACGACTGTGAAGCTGTGGGCTGGGTCTCGAAAGAGGATTACCGTCCGATCATCTGTCTTCCCAACGGTATTCTAGTGGAGCTTTTAAAATGAAGCCGCTGAAGAAAGAGATCTTTACCGCACTTCTGTGCGCTTTTGCGATCCTGCTCAATATTCTGGAAGGGCAGTTCTTCCATTTTCTTCCTTACGGTCTGAAGATCGGTCTCGCCAATATTTTCGCTCTGGTCGTCTGGCAGAAGTTCGGGAGAAAGGAAGTGCTGCTTTTAAATACGCTGCGGGTCGTGATCGCTTCGCTTCTGAAAGGAACGCTTTTCGCGATCCCGTTCTGGATCTCCTTATGCGGAGTTGTGCTGGCGACGATTTCATTGCTTTTACTGTATAAAAAAGCGACGCTTTTCTTCGCGTCGCTCATTGCAGCTATCATGCATAACTGCGGTCAGCTTCTGGCGGTGATGTATTTCTATCATCAGGTGAATATCGCCGTACTGCTGCCGGTGCTTGTTTTGATCGCGCTTCCCTGCGGAATTCTGACGGCCTGGATCGCCGGAGAGATCCTGAAGCGGATCGGGAATTACGATTAATCGAAGACCATCTCTACGCGGTAGTCGACCGCGACCGAGGTGATCAGCGGCTGGAAGATCTCCCAGGTCTTCAGTACAGCCATCTCATCCGCGTTTTTCAGGACATTCTCATTTGTTTCGAGTTCCTGACGCATCGTCTGTTCAACAGATACTTCCAGTTCGTTCTGCTGCTCGGTTGTCAGCGAGATATCCCCGAAGGCCAGAAGGCCTTTTTCTGTATCCGAGAACTGGGTCTTGTTGAAATCGATGTTGACGTACTGCAGCTTTGCGTGCGGGATGTGGATACGTACGACTTTCTCCTCATTGTCGACTTCGATATTGCCGATGCGGATACCGCTCAGATCGACAGTGAAGACGCCGTTTCCGACAGTTGTGATGTCTTTGGTCTTGGAGAAGATCTCAAGATTCGCCAGACCGGCTTTTGTGATCGTTGTGGTTACACTGATCTCCTGTTCCATGACGATCAGTTCCTTGTGCTCAGAAGCGGCGCCGAGGACGCCTTCTTCGAAGTCAGCGGCGGTATAGCCGAGGAATGTGTCGTCTAGAAACAGATCGGTCGTTTCCTTAAGGTGTTCGATCTTTTGCAGGATCGGCTTACGGAAGTGATAGCTGATTCCGACGGTCAGAATAAATCCGACCAGGATCCCAAGGACGACGCCCTTGAGGAAGCTGTGGGTTCTTTTCATGGAAACACCTCCTTTTAAATAAAAACGCCTTTGTTAGGCGTTGGTCTTTAATGGTGCCGATTG
>JAUNQE010000023.1 GCA_030536365.1 Erysipelotrichaceae bacterium
TTCCTTTACCGATAATACAAACGACAGATTTTCAAAGAACGGTATGACGTTATTCCTATATCTGAATAACGCAGAGTTTTTCTATTGGATAAAGCTTTTCAACTGTCTAAGTCATTCAGGCTTGACAGATTCATAGCTGGTCTCCTATCGGTTTACGATATATCGGTAACCGATATATCTGGCTTCATTATATCGGAGGCCGATATATTATGCAAGCCCTGTTTTTCTTTTTTTGTTTTTTTCTGAGAGGAGAGAGGAAAGCAAAGTATGCTTATAAAAATAATCAAAAAAGGAGAAAGCCGCTACACATAATTGGATGAACGTACAAATTTGTAAAATATCCCGAAAATTGTCAGGGAAATATATCCAGAATATCTGTAAGTTTAATCTGTAGGTATATAAGAATCATGAACAAGAACCAGAGAACCAGAGAAGCCATCAAATCCGCCTTTCTGAAGTTGATCAAGGAAGCGGATATGGACTCCATCAACACGAAGGACATTATGGAGATCGCCGGCGGGGCGAGATCGAATTTTTATAATTATTTCAGTGATAAATTCGACCTCTGCAACGCGATCATGCAGGATGAGCTGAAAGTGACAGAACGCCTCCTCAATTCCTTTTTCCGCGAAAACGATAAACTCATAAATGAAGAGAGTGTCCTTGCCCTTAACATGATCCGTTTTGATCACATATATGAATCCCGGGAACTGTATAAGGCGTTGTTTACAGCCGAGTGTTTCCGCGGCTTTCCGGAAATGCTGCGCGAAACGATGGAAAAAGGACTTTCCTACCGCTTCCAGATGATAATGGGTGAGAACACGAAGATCCCGGTGAATTCAGGCTTCCGGTCCTATATGATGTCCACGCTTTTTGTAAGCACAGTCGTGTACTGGGCGCTGACCGATTTCAGTCAGACACCGGAACGTCTCTGTCGGGAGTATACGCTGTACTTCATGCCCCGTTTCACCTCGGAAGCTACCGATCCGTTATAGATTTAAAAGACCGGTAAGATGATCTGATCGCCCGTCTGCACTGCAGGCGGGTTTTTCTCTATGCTTCTTTTCCGGAAAGTTTACATTTTGTCAGGTGAAAAAAGCGATCCTGTTTCAAAGTGTCAAAAGGTAGTGGAATGACGCTGTTTTTGCGGTGTGACATACTCCCACCACCTTCGCGGATGCTTAGAGGTGGGGGCTTCTCGGTCAAGGACACCAGCGTGTCCAGATAACCCGAGCTTATCGGATCCCCTGTGCCCCAGGGTACCTTATTTATTTGAGCAGTTTACAGAAGCGCGATCCTGAGCGCTTCTGTTTTCAGATTGATCGCAGCGTTATAATCCCGGTCATGATGCGCTTTACATACCGGGCAGTCCCATTCACGGATCTTCAGATCTTTTGTTTCCGGATTCAGATATCCGCAGACATGACATTTCTGTGAGGAAGGAAACAGCTTGTCCGCTTTGATCACATGTTTTCCCGAGGCCTCCGCTTTATATATAAGCATATTCACGAACATTCCCCAGCCGTTATCACTGACGCTTTTACCGAAATGAAGCGACTGACTCATGGACTTCATATCGAGATCCTCGATCCCGATATAGTCATAATGGTCTATCAGATCTTTTGCCTGTTTATGGAGCCAGTCCGATCTCTGATGACGTACTTTTTCATGAAGAAGAGAGACCTTCTTCTTTTGTCTGAAATAGCGGTTCGACTGTTTCTCTTTCCCTTTTACAAACATCTTCGAGAGTTTCCTCTGCGCTTTCTTAAGACGCTTCTCGCTGCTGCGCAGGAAGTGAGGCATCGCTGCGCGATGTCCTTTGGAATCCACATACAGTCCGTCCATGGCAAAATCAAGACCGATCGTCTTTTCGGTATCCTTCTGTTCGCTTACTTGGCTTTCGTAAGCGTAGAGAAGGGATACATAGTATTTGCCGCTTGGCTCCTCTTTGACCGTGACAGACTTCAGCTTAGAGTCCTGTGGTGCCGAGCGGTGTTTCCTGATCTTTATTTCTCCCAGTTTCGGCAGGCGGATCGTCTTGTCCGATAAGACGATGTTTCCGTTTACGAGATTCGTGGTATAGCTCTTTTTACTGTGATGTTTGGATTTATAGCCGGGATGACCCATTCCGCCTTTGAAGAAAGAGCGAAAGGCTTTTTTCAGCTGCAGCTGTACATTTGCCAGAGCCAGAGAGTCCACTTCCTTTAGCCATTCGTATTCTTTCTTATAGTGAGCAGGCAGTGGATCCAGCATCTTCTTTTCTTTTTCATAATACGCTTCCGTGTCCGCAAGCATCCGGTTCCAGATAAAACGGGCACAGCCAAATGTCTTCTGAAGAAGGATCTTTTGCGCCTTATTCGGATATATGCGGTAACGGTAAGCGATATTGCGTTTCACTTTTCCCCCTGTGTTTCGATATATTTCCTGATCACTTCAAGCGGTGCGTTGCCTGTTGTCAACAGGCAGAAGCTCTGACTCCAGAAGTATTCCTTATAGAGTCTCTTTCTCACTTCGGGAAATTCCTTCTTGATCCGTCGCGAAGAAGCGCTTTTATAGGCATTGATGAATTTCGATAATTCACTGTTGGGATGTGCCTTGAAGAGGATGTGTATGTGATCACTGTCGTGATTCCACTCTAAAAGAGAGATATTGTAGGAAGGAGCGATCTTCTCAAAGATATCTCTGGCATACTCCGAAAGAAGATCGTCAAAGACTTTCCGGCGGTATTTCACCACAAGTATAAGATGGTAATACATCGCGAATACCGAATGGTTATTATTGTCTAAAACAGCGATCTTATGCGAAGTATTCTCCACTTTATACCCTATACGACTGATCATATTTTATCACTTTTGAAGCATGAATTCATCCCCTCCTTTACACTTCGCAAGAAGAAGGAGACTTCTTCGGGGGTTGTGTTAAAAGCATTTCTAAAATGCGGATTTTTCTTAATATGAGGGCAGAAAGGCAAACAAAATTGCTGCAAAGATCGATTGATCTATAAGATTGATTCAGATAATATCTATATACTGGCATGCCGGTATCATCACAACGACCGTTGAATATCAAAAATACATATTCCGAACAAAAAAACAAATAAGCCGCGGCTCCTTTCCCGGTAAACGGAAGGAGACGGCGGCTTTTTAATATAAAGGATCGTTGGGATATAAAGACGTCACTGACCGGCTTTGTCTGCTTCAGAGCGTTTGCCGAGCATTCCGGTCAGTATAAGGATCAGTGCCGGGAACAGCATCGCCAGCACGAAGCCGGCATGCAGATCGCCGTTAAAGTGACCCGCCACGAAACCGACGGAAGTCGGACCCAGGGAACAGCCGATATCTCCTCCCAGCGCCAGCAGGGCATACATCGATGCTCCGGCTGCCGGCAGTTTGATCGCCGCCAAAGAGAAAGTTCCGGGCCAGAAGATCCCGACCGCGAAGCCGCAGCAGGCGCAGCCCAGAAGACCGAAGAGCGGCGAGCGCAGGAAGGATGCCATCGCGAAAGAAACAAGACATAAAAGAGCGGAAGCGCGTATCGCCAGATCCAGCTTGATCCGTTCACTGTATTTCCCGTATAAGGCTCTTGCCGTTCCCATCAGAAGGGCGAAGAGACTCGGTCCGGCAAGGTCGCCGACCGTCTTGGACAGATTCAGTCCGGATTCAGCGAAAGCCGAAGCCCACTGGCTCATGGAATGTTCGGATGCGCCGGCGCAGATCATCAAAACCATCAGGATCCAGAAGGTCTTTTCCTTTAAAAGCGAACGCAGGGAAAGCGGCTCATGTTCACCGGTGATCGGAAACAATGGCACCAGCGAGAAATAAACAACGTTTGCCGCCGGAACGAGCGCCCACAGGCAGGCCAGGACCGGCCAGTTATCGATCCCGAACAAAGTAAAGAACAATGTAGAAAGCAGGATGACTCCCAGATGTCCCCAGCAGTAGAAAGAATGCAGAAGGCTCATCGCCGCTTCTTTCTTCTCGGTCGGACAGGCTTCAACGATCGGGGAGATCAGCACTTCGATCAGACCGCCGCCGATCGCGTAGAGCACGACCGCGATCAGGATCGCGATATAGGGGTCCGGCAGGATCTTCGGAAGAACAGCTAAAGCGACAAGACCGCCCGCGGAAAAGACATGTGCCGTCAGCACCGGGATCCGGTAACCGATCTTATCGATGACGCCGGCTGAGGCAAGGTCGACAGAGAGCTGGACCAGGAAATTCAGAGTGGTGATCAGAGCGATCTTTTCAAGCGAAAGGGAATAGTCCCTGGAAAAGGTCAGAAACAGCAAAGGGGCGAAGTTGTTTACGATCGCCTGTGTGATATATCCGAAATAGGAAGCATAGATGGTATGGTTGTAATCGTTTCGAATCTGCATTTTGACTGTCTCCTGCCCCTTTTCTTTTATTGTAGAGGGAAAAAGGCGGAATTGTCAGAAAACACATGGCACAAAGAGTTGAAATGAGAGAAAATAAGGATATAGAGATAAGCATACATGGCTCAATAGAAGGGGGACTGAAATATGTGGCCATTCGGAGATAATGATAAGGAAATGACAGCGGAAGAGCTGGAAAAGCTGATGGAGGAAGCCAACAGGGCTTTTGAAGCTCCGCAGCCGGATTACCGGAAGGCTCTGAAACTCTACAAACGCGCCGTAAAGAAAAAGAACGGGCTCGCCGCCTGCCGTTTGGGCATGATGTATGCCGCCGGCAAGGGGACCCTGTCCTTTTATTCAAAAGCGATCGATAATTTCCGTGACGCGATCGACTGGGGCGAGACCGATGCCTGCAATAAACTGGCGCTGATGTACGATGCCGGACGCGGTGTCAGCCAGAACAGCAGCAAGTGCGCGGATCTCTACCGTGACGGTATGGATGGCGGCAGCATCGAATCCATCAACAATCTCGGTTATATGTACGAGCATGGACGCGGTATGCCGGCAAACTTTGAAATGGCGCGCAAGCTCTATGAGATCGCCGCATCCGCCGGAATAGCAGCCTCAATGCGTCATCTCGGCTCGATCTACGAATTCGGAAAAGGGGTCGAAGCAAACCTTGAGACCGCAAAGGACTGGTACCGCCAGGCCGCGGAAAAAGGAGACAAGAAGGCGGAGAAATACCGCGCTAAACTGGAGGCCGGGAAAACACCTTCACACGAAGACAAAGATCCTGATTACGCCTCGATCGTCAATATCCTGGAGACGACCGTCCGCTGAACAAAACGAAAGCTCCGCAGATACGGAGCTTTTTCATTCATTGAAAGGACCTACTGTTTTTCGAAGATGACGCCGCCGGCCTGGGTCGGGTGGTCATAATAGAGGATGTCCCGTTCCTTTGTACGGTAGCGCAGGATCTGCAGCACGATCAGGATATCCCCGCCCGCTGAAAGGATCATGATCAGACCGACATTCAGCCAGAGAAGCGAGCCGGTAAAGAGGGAGATGACCGTCGGCACGATGCCCAGTACGATCAGCGGCATCAGTGCCCCGAGGATATAGGGTCCTTTTTTGAGAGGTGTCGTGCAGGTGCAGTAGGGCGTGAGATAGGCGGCCATGAAGCCGAACTCGATATCCTTCATGTGATTCTCGGAAAACATTGCCCAGGTAATGCCGTGAAGCCCTTCGTGCACGAAGATCAGCGCGAAATAGAGGACGAAGAACCAAAGCATGCCGCTGGGCATCTGCTCGATATCAATGCCGGAAAAGCGGTTCCTCCAGAAAAACAGGAAATAACCGATCACATAGACCGGGACCGCCAGAAGCAGGGCGAAGACGTTGGCACGGACGATGCCGACAGTCAGATCGACCTGTTTGTATCCCTTTTCCTTCATCTCTTCACAGATCTTTGTAAAACGGTCGAAGCGGCGCTGCTCGGCTGCGCTGTATTTGCGCTTCTTTTCTTTTTCGAATTCCTTATCTTTTGTTTTCTGCTGTTCCATAACAGTTTCATTCTAGCACGAAGAGAGTTCTGTTTAACGATATCCGTGAAGTAAACGCTTTCGGAAAAAATATCTTGCGGAATGACCTGAAACCACCTTGACGCGGTCTTCTGCCTCCCATATAATCATTGAGAAAACAAGACTTTAATATAGTACGAGATACTATAAAGGCCTCTACAAAAAAGAAGAACCGCAAAAACGGTTCCGATGTAAACGCATGAATATTATGCAGCCTCTATGGATTTCGTTCTATGGGGGCTGTTTTTCTGAAAGAAGGAGCAATCATGCAGAAAAAGAATTCAAAAAACCTCACCACAAAGATGCTGATCTCGATGGTCGCTGCTGTTATCTGCGGCGTCGGTGTCATCGCTTTGCGTGAAAATCTGACGGCTTCAGGAAACACCGCAACATGGAACACGATCAACAATCTGCTTTTCGCAGATATCTCAGCTGCCGGTAATGAACAGGCGATCGGTCTGTTTTATATCATCGGGCAGCTTTTTGTTCGCTCATTACAGCTCGTCATCGTCCCGATGGTCTTCACCAGCATCGTCCTGGCGATGATCCGTATCTCCGACGCGAAAAAACTCGGCCGCATCTCTTCCAAGACAGTCGGCTACTTCCTGCTGACAACGGTCTGCGGCATCCTCTTAGCTTCGGTTGCCGGTATGATCGCCTACAAGGCAGGCGCCTTCACCAATACCGCGCTGGATCTTTCCGGTTCGGAAGGCTCCACCGGCGCGAACCCGCTGATGATCCTGATCAACGCTGTCCCGAACAACTTCATGGGCGCGCTGACCAATAACGGCGGCGTCCTGGCGATCGTCTTCCTGGCGGTCGGTCTCGGTCTCGCGATCAACTCGATCAAGGAAAAGATCGAAGTCCTGCCGAAGTTCTGTCAGGAAGTCAGCGATCTGATCACAGTCATCCTCACCTATATCGTCAATACCTTCGGCCCGGTCGCGGTCTTCTGTCTGATCACCCGCACGAGCGCCGCTTACGGTATCAGCCATCTGAAACCGGCACTGGCCTATGTCCTGCTGACAGTCGCGCTGCTGCTGCTGGTCCTCATCTTCGGCTACGCTCTCTTTGTTAAGATCACTACCGGACTTGATCCGCGTTACTTCGTCAAGAAGATCGCGCCGGTCGCGTTATTCGGTTTCTCTACTTCCTCTTCCGCAGCCACACTGCCGCTGAACCTGAAAGCAGCGCAGGAAGATCTGGGCGTCAAGGAAGAGATCGCTTCCTTCGTACTGCCGCTGGGCATGACCGTCAACATGGACGGCACCGCGATCATGCAGGTCGTCGCCACGATCTTCATTGCCGGCTGCAGCGGTTATGATCTGACTTTCCCGAACCTGATCGTGATCGGCCTTCTGGCGATCGTTGCTTCGATTGGCACTCCGGCTGCTCCGGGTGCCGGCGCGGTCATCCTCTTTACGATCCTCTCCGGTGTCGGCATCAACAATGAAATGGCTCTGGTCACCTATTCCCTGATCCTGGCCATCAACCGTCCGATCGAGATGCTGGTCACCGCTCTGAACGTCGTCGGCGATACCGCCTGCGCGATGGCTGTCGCCAAGAGCGAAGACGCTCTCGACATCAGCAAGTACGAGGCGTAAGGATCCATCTATGTTAAGAGCGCAGAAACTCACGATCAAGGAAAACACACAGTTAAACGAAAATACCTTTAAACTGGTCCTGCAGGGCGATGTCCCGCAGGATCTGAAGCCTGGACAGTTTGCGGAAGTTAAGGTTCCGGGCTTTTCGCTGGGCAGACCGCTTTCCCTGAACGACTTTGATCAGGAAAGCGTCACCTTCGTCTACCGTATCGCCGGCAAGGGCACAAAAGAGCTGACCACACTTAAAGGAGGTGAGCTCGATGTGATCAACGGCTGCGGCAACGGTTTCTCCCTGAAGGAAAACGAACATGTCCTGGTCGTCGGCGGAGGGATCGGCACAGCACCGCTGCTGCCGCTGATCAGAGCCCTGAAGGAGAAAAACTGCAAGGTCGATGTGATCTTCGGTTTCCGCGAAAGAAAAGAAACGCTCTTTGAGGAAGAACTCAAAGCGCTCGGCGCTGACTTCTGGTTCACCTATGACAGCGAAGGAAACAACGTCGTTACCAAAATGCTGGAACTCGGCAAGGAAGAGCTCTACTTCTACGCCTGCGGTCCGCTGCCGATGATGGCGGCGCTCACCAACGCTTCAAAAGCTTCGGGACAGTGTTCCCTGGAGACCCGCATGGGCTGCGGTTTCGGTGCCTGCATGGGCTGTTCCCTGCAGCTGAAGGAACGCACTGCCCGCATCTGCAAGGAAGGTCCGGTATTCGCGAAGGAGGAGATCGTATGGCAGAACTTAAAGTAAACCTCTCGGGTCTTGAGCTGAAGAACCCTCTGATCCCGGCCAGCGGCACGTTCGGCTACGGGATGGATTTCCTGGATTTCTTCGATGTCAACGAAGTCGGCAGCTTCTCGATCAAGGGAACGACCCTCAACCCGCGTTACGGCAACCCGCTGCCGCGTATCGCCGAATCGCCTTCCGGCATGCTGAACGCGGTCGGTCTGCAGAACCCCGGCGTCCATGAAGTCGTGGAAAAGGTCCTGCCGGAACTCAGAAAAGTCTATAAGGGGAAAGTCCTGGCCAATGTGTCCGGCTTCTCCGTAGAGGAATACCGTGAATGTGCCCGTCTGCTCGATCAGGAAGAACTGACCGGCATCATCGAACTCAATATCTCCTGTCCCAATGTCCATGGCGGCGGCATGAGCTTCGGCACCGATCCTGCTTCGGCGGTCGAAGTGCTGAAAGCCGTCAAGGAAGTCACGACCAAGCCGGTCTATGTCAAATGCACCCCGCAGTGTCCCGATCTGCCGGAAATGTGCAGAAAGCTCGAGGAGAACGGCGCGGACGGACTTGTCCTGCTCAATACGTGGCTGGGCACCCGTCTCGATCTCAGGACCGGCAAACCGATCTTAAAGAACGTCACCGGCGGCGTCAGCGGTCCGGGCATCTTCCCGCTCTCGCTCTACCGCGTCTACCAGATCGCGCCGCTCGTAAATATCCCGATCATCGGCTGCGGCGGCGTAAGCAGCGCCAGCGACGTGATCGAAATGATGTCAGCCGGGGCAACAGCTGTTGAGCTCGGGACTGCCTGTCTGACGGACCCGTTATGCGTACCCCGTATCCTCGAAGATCTGCAAACGATTCTGAAAGATCTCGGGATCGACGATATAAATGCTATTATAGGAAGGGCACACAAATGAAAAGAGAAGTAATCATCGCATGTGATTTTGACGATCCGGTAAAACTGTTTGATTTCCTGGATCTATTCCGTGATAAGAAGCCGTTCGTGAAGATCGGTATGGAGCTTTTCTACGGCAACGGTCCGTCGATCGTCCGCGAGATCAAGCGCCGCGGTCATAAGATCTTCCTGGATCTGAAACTGCACGACATTCCCAATACCGTTCATAAATCCATGTGCAAACTGGCGGAACTCAATGTAGACATGGTCAATGTCCATGCCGCCGGCTCGGTCGCCATGATGGAAGCGGCTGCCAGAGCGCTGAAGGAAAAGAATTCCAGCGCTGTTCTGCTTGCGGTCACCCAGCTGACCAGCACGACCGAAGAAGTCATGAATAAGGAACTGTGGATCGATCACAAGATGGAGGAGACTGTCCTTCATTACGCGATGAACGCCAAGAAAGCCGGCTGTCAGGGCGTTGTCTGCTCGCCGTTAGAAGCAGGCATCGTCAAAGAAGCCTGCGGCGAAGACTTCCTCACAGTTACCCCGGGCATCCGTTTCGCGGATGACGACAAGGGTGACCAGAAACGTGTCACGACCCCGGCAAAAGCCAAAGAACTGGGCTCATCCTACATCGTTGTCGGCCGTTCGATCACCGCGTCCGCGGATCCGGTCGCAGCGTATGAAAGAGCCCGCAAAGAATTCGAGGAGGACTGAACATGAAGCGTAGAATCGCAAGAGACCTGCTGAAGATCAAAGCTGTATTCCTGCGTCCGGAAGAACCCTTCACCTGGGCAAGCGGGATCAAATCCCCGATCTACTGTGACAACCGTCTGACCCTTTCCGATGTCGAAGTACGCGACGATGTCGAACAGGCGCTGGCAAAGATCGTCAGACGTCATTATCCGGAATGTGAGATGGTCATGGGCACCAGCACCGCCGGTATCGCGCATGCCGCGCTGGTAGCGGATATCCTGGAGATCCCGATGGGTTATGTCCGCAACAATGCCAAGGATCACGGCCGCAACAACCAGATCGAAGGCCGCTGTGAACCGGGCACCAAGGTCGTCGTTATCGAAGACCTGATCTCCACTGCCGGAAGTGCTGTCGATGTCGCCGAAGCGCTGCGCGCAGCCGGAGCGGAAGTCCTGGGCATCGCGTCGATCTTCAACTACGGAATGAAGGCCGGTGAAGACCGTCTGAGAGATCACGGTTTGAAAAATGTCTCCGCCACCAACTATGACGTCCTGCTGGAAGTCGCCTGCGGAGAAGGCTATATCAAAAAGAAGAGCGTCCCGGCGCTGAAAGCGTTCCGGGATAATCCGTCCGACGAAAGCTGGATCAAAAACCTGAAATAAAGAAAAAGAACCGGAGACTCCCAATACAGGAGCTCCGGTTTTTGTAAGGGTCCATATACCGCGGCGGTTTTTTAAATACGGATCATCTGATAGCCGATCCCGACCCGGGTGCGGATCAAAGGTTCCTCTTCTTCAGAACACTTCAGTTTCTTGCGCAGGGAAGTCATATAGACACGCAGAGATACGATATCCGTATCGACCGCGTTTCCCCAGATGTTGCTGATGATGAAGGAATGGGTCAGGACCTTTCCGACATTCTTGGAGAGCAGGCAGAGGATCTTGTATTCAATGGGTGTGAGATGAAGCTCCGCGCCGTCCAGCTCCGCTGTGCCGGAGGCGTAGTCGATCTTCAGCTTGCCGTTTTCAAATATGCTTTTCTCCTGTTCGGGAGACGGCAGATACTGCTGCCGGCGCTGCACGGTGCGGATGCGCGCCAGCATCTCCTGTACCGAGAAAGGCTTGGTCAGATAATCGTCAGCACCGCTGTCGAGGGCTTCGATCTTATCGCTGTCCTCATCTCTGGCGCTGATCACGATGATCGGCACATTCGACCAGGCGCGGACTGTTTTGATGACCTCGATCCCGTCGATATCCGGCAGACCGAGATCGAGCAGGATCAGGTCCGGTTTATGGGACATGCAGGTCGAGATCGCTTCCTTCCCGTTATAGACATTCAGAAAGCTGTACTGATTGATCTTCAGCGCCGTTGAGATCAGGTTCTGGATCGACCGGTCGTCTTCCACGATCAGGATCTTGAATTCAGGCATATTCGTCGACCTCCATGTTTTTCAGGGTAAAACGGAAAATGGCGCCGTGGGGCTCATTGTCCAGAACTTCGATCTCGCGTCCGTGCGCGTGCAGGATCATGCGGCAGAGATGCAGGCCGATGCCCATGCTGCGGAAGCTGTCGCTCTTCTCACGGTCGCCTGTGTAGTAGAGATCGAAGATGTAAGGTTTATTTTCATCCGGGATCCCCGGACCGTTGTCTTCCACACTGATAATGATCTCGCCGTTTTTCTTCTGCAGCCGGACAAGGATCTTTGAACCGGCAGGCGTATATTTCACAGCGTTGTTCAGAAGATTGACCAGGACCTGGGTGATCAGTTTGGGATCCATTTCCGCGAACAGCAGCTCATCGTTCCCAATGACTTCGATCGTGTGTTCCCGGGCATGGGAATCCAGATGCTGGAGGCTCTCGTTGATGACATCCTCCACACTTTCGACAGACAGATTCGGTTCCGGGTGGCTCTCAAGCTTTGTCACGGAGAGGATGTTCTCCATCTGGTTCTTCAGCCAGAAGGAGTCTTCCTCGATATCCTCATAGATCTTCTCGCGGTCTTCTTCGCTCATATAGGCGTGATTCTCGCGCAGGTTCTCGGCGTTGCCGCAGATCGAAGTCAGGGGAGTGCGCAGATCATGGGAGATCGAACGCAGAAGTCCGGCCCGGAAACGCTCTTTGCCGGCACGGATCTCCGCCTCTGTTTTCTGCTGACGGTTATGTTCGTTATTCAAGGCCAGGGTGAATTCATTGATGACAGAGAGCAGGATCGTATTCTCCATCTCGCTCAGTGGTTCCTTCCCGGTCTTTACCGAGAGGACACCGAAACAGCCGTCCTCGGAATCCACACGAAAATAGAGCTGTCCGCTTTCCGCGGTCTTTTCTGTCTGTGTTCCTTCATAGACCGAAAGCACAGCGCTTTTTTCCGCTTCGGAGACGGGTTCATCGGTATTCCGGTCCGGATCCCAGACCGAGACTGCCTTGCGCTCTACCGTTCCGTTTTCCACCGTGTAAAAGGAAACCGTGCGTTCCAAAAGATTAGCCAGCTGACCGCAGGTGATTCGGATCATTTCGCGGCTGTCTTTTGCGGCTTCCAGCTGATCGGAAGTATCCAGCAGGACTTTCGTCTGGTAGGCGGTGTCCGCCGACTGCTTCGCGATATTCTTCAGCTTAACTGCCAGCGAGCCGGTGATCAGGGAGGCGAGGATGGTGACGAAATACGTCATGAGATATCCCGAATCATAGACCAGCAGGGTAAAACGGGGATCGATAAAAAGGAAGTTGAACAAGAGGATATATAAAACGGCTGCCAGAAAGCCGTAAAAGCGGTGCGAAGTCAGCACCGAGGCGATCAGGACAGCCAGAATATAGATCGTGACGATATTGGAGTTGCTGAAGCGGGAACGGTCGAACAGGTAGGAAAGCAGGGTGGCTGCCGCCATGATCCCGGTGACCAGCAGAAAATCGCGCAGATTCCAGAAGCTCTCGCCGTTCTTTAAAAGCACAGGCTGATAAGCCGATGCGGAGGCATCCGGGATGATATGGATGTCGACATCCGGCAGCAGGGTGACCAGTTTTTCGCCGATGTTTTTGCGCGGGAAAAGATCCGAGGAGGGGCTGTAGCCGATAAACAGATCCGTTACTGCCGTATGCTTCGCGTATTCGGAGATCGTCAGCGCGATCTCGTTGCTGCGGGCAAAATGTGTCTCCGCGCCCAGGCTCTCGGCCAGGGCGATATTCTTCTGCAGGGCGGGATTGGAATGGATATCCTCATTCATGGAGCTGACATAAAGCGCTGTCATGCTGCCGCTGCCGCGTTCAAAAAGCTTGGCCGCGGCCTTGATGACACGGGCATTGCTTGGTGAACCGGACAGACAGATCAGGATGTTCATTTTAATATTCTCGCTGTTTTCCATGAAAATGCCCTGACTCTCAAAAAGGAGAAGCACCTTCTCCTTTAATCATATCACTTATGCGCCTAATGGCAGGGAATGTCGGTCAGGTTTTTCTCCGGAACCATCCGGCCGGAAGGGATCTTTGGTGTTGGGGGTACTATTTTTTCCGGACCGGCCGTCGGGTTTTCCGGGGGTATATCGTTCGTCGTCCTTGAGGACGATGACCGCTTTCTTAACGGGTCTGCGCACTTGCCGGAAGGGCAGGAGCGGTTCGATCATCCTGTCGATCGAACGGTAAATGATCAGAGCGATCGCGATGAAGGCGATCAGGATCAGTAAATTCTGCAGCATAACCTTCCCTCCTACAGACCGAAGAGTTTCTGGATGACCTGCGTCTTGCCCAGCACCAGCATCGTCTCTCCGCGCCTGAGCAGAGTGTCGTTGCTGATATCCATGTTCATGGTGCCGTTCTTGACGCCGAGAATGTTGATCTTATATTTCCGGCGGATATCGATCTCACCGATCTTTTTGTTGTCCCAGGCAGCCGGGACATAGACCTCGTAGATCGAATAGTCATCGGAGAGCTCGATATAATTGGAAATGTTGTCGGAGATGAAACGGATGGCAGTCCAGTTGCCCATCTGCCGTTCCGGGAAGACGACTTCATCCGCGCCGTTGCGCAGCAGGAATTTTTCCTGAGAACTGCTGGTCGCCCGGGAGACGATCTTCTTGGCACCGAGCTCATCCAGCAGGAACGTGGTTTCCAGAGAGCTCAGGAAGTTATCGCCAATGGCAACGATGCACAGATCAAATTCCGAAATACCAAGCGATTCCAAAAAAGCGCTGTTGGTACTGTTGCCGATCTGGGCACCGGTAACATAGGGCAGGACCTTATGGATCCGCTCCTCATCCTGGTCAACGATCATGATCTGATGACCCATCTCGTAAAGCTTCTTACAGATGTAGCGGCCGAAACGGCCGGCACCGATTACCAGTACGCTTTTCATGATTTGTACCTTACCTTCAACTTCATTGTAGAAAACGCCGCGTTAAGATTGGCTTAACATCCCATGTCCGGGCATTAAGATTCCGTTAAAAAGCTTGCCTGACTGCATAAAATGCTTTCACTGCTCCGCGCAGTGCTAAAATATAGACGTACAAAATGGAGGTAATAATCTATGGGACGCTTTTTTGATAACGCGGGTTTAATGATCTCCAACTACTGCATCCGGATCGTCACCGCGCTGATCGTTTACTTCGTCGGCCGTTTCGTGATCAAAAAACTGCTGAAGCTCATCGGAGATAAGGGACTGCTGAAGAAACTCGACGCAACGACTGCTTCGCTTGCGCTGAACATCGTGAAAGTCCTTCTGTATCTGATCCTGATCGTATCCGTGATCGGTATCCTGGGCGTGCCGATGGCTTCTGTCATCACTGTGCTCGCTTCTGCCGGCGTCGCGGTCGGTATGGCTCTGCAGGGTTCGCTGTCCAACCTGGCAGGCGGTGTGATGCTGATGATCTTCAAGCCTTACCGTGTCGGTGACTTCGTGGAAACAGTCGGAGAGAGCGGAGTTATTAAAGATATTTCGATGTTCTATACTACGCTATTAACGCCGGATAACCGTAAGGTCATGATCCCGAACGGTTCGATCATGAACGCAAATATCAAGAACTATTCAGCAGAGGAAACACGTCGTGTCGACCTGAGTTTCACAGTCGCCAGAGGCGAGGATATCGAAGCGATCCGCGCTGCGGTACTTGAAGCCTTTGCCGGGAATGAACTGCTCTTAAAAGATCCGGCACCGGTCGTTCCGGTCAACGGCGGCAGTGATCAGGCAATGACCTTCACCCCGATGGTATGGTGCAAGAATGCTGATTACTGGGGAGCCAAGTTCTCCGCGGAACAGAATATCGCGGAAGCACTGAAAAAGGCCGGAACCAAGGCTCCGACCGCGATGTACAAGCAGATCAAGTGATCTGACAGGAAAAATCACCGGATTTCTGCCTGTATAGAGAGAAAAAATGTGCAATCATGGACTGAATAAGATATAATGATTCAGTCCATGATATTTTTGATTTTTTTACTGAAATATCCTGTGACTTAAAAGGTTTTTCCTTATAATATGTATTGAAGGGAAAATCTGAACAACAATTATTACAGATACGGAGAGAAAAAGACAACATGACAAAAGAAGAATTATTGGAAAAAGCAAAGAATCTCGCTGAAAGCGAAGACCTGTCCAACGCTTTGACAGAAATGCGCAACCTGAGAAAGCAGTGGCGCAGAAGCGGAAGCGAGGATGAGTCCTTATATGATAAGGAGCTTGCTGACGAGTTCTACAGCTATTTAGATAAGCTCAGCGCCAAAGAGGCTGAGATCTTCGCGTCGGTTGAAGATAAAAAGAAAGACCTGATCGCTAAAGCCGCAGAAGTTCTGAAGAAGCCGAACTTCAAGGAAGCAACTGCCGACATGAACAATCTCTTTGAGGAGTGGAAGGCCAGCGGCCGTGCTGACAAGGAAAAGGACGACGAACTCTGGGCACAGTTCAAGGAGATCCGTGATCAGTTCTTTGCAAACAAGAAGGAATACTTCGAAAACCTGAGAGCATCCTTCGCTGAAAACAAGACAGCTAAGGAAGCCCTGATCGAAAAGGCAAAAGAAGCAAACACTCTGACAAGCTTCAAAGAGATCAACAACATCATGAACGACCTGTTCGAACAGTGGAAGAAGACCGGAAGCGCAGGCCGTGAGAACGATGATGAACTCTGGAACGCATTCAACAGCGAAAGAAGAGCTTTCTTCAAGAACCGTAACGAATACTACGAAAAGATGAGAGAGACCTTCGCAGAGCGCACAGCTGCCAAGAAGGATATCATCGCTCAGGCTAAGATGTGCCTCGCAAGAAGCGAATTCACCGATGACGAGATCAATACCGTCAAGAGCCTCCGCGGCAAGTGGAAAGAAGTAGGCAACGCAGGTAAGGAAAACGAAGAAGAACTCTGGAAAGAATTCAACGACATCCTCAACCGCTACTTCGAAAACCTCAGATACTACAGAGACTAATCTGAAGATCAAACCGTAAAAAGACCCCGCTGTCCACCGGCATACCATGTGATGTCGGAGGATAACGGGGTTTTTTGACGCCTGTTCGTGCAAAACAAAACCGGCATAGCCGGCTGTTACTTGTTCAGAAGGATCTCTCTGAGTTCACTGACGTTATGCGCCATGAACTCCGGACCGGATTCTTTCAGTTTTTCTTTGCTGCGGTAACCCCAGGTGACCAGTACGGAATGGATCCCGAGATTGGTCGCGGCCTGACGGTCAGCGCCGCTGTCCCCGACCATGTACATCGTGTCACGGTCAAGACCTTTGGCGGCGATCATTTCCTCTCCGCGTGTCGGATCCGGTTTGATCGGATACTCATCGACTGCGCCCCATACTTCCTCAAAGGGGATATCCTTAAAGTACATCTCGATCAGTTTCTTCGTATACTTTTCCGCCTTGTTGGAATAGACCGCCAGACGGTGACCGCTTTCATGGAGCTCCTTCAGCAGTTCCGGGATCCCCGGATAGGGCCTTGATTCCATGAAGTAGTTCATGTCGTAGTAATAGACGAACATATTGAGCGCTTCCTCATACAGCTCGTCACGGGAATTCTCCGGGAGGATGCTGCGGATGCAGTTCTGGAAGCCGTGACCAAGCTTGGCTTTGACTTCCTCGTCACTCAGAAGCGGAAAACCGTAGGATTCCAGAATGGGATTTATACTGTTACGCAGATCCGCGAGCGTATTCATCAGTGTGCCGTCGAGATCGAACATGATATATTTTGTTTTCATACCAAAAGAGTAACGCAAATCGGAAAACAAGACAATATCGCTTATAATAGTGCTGAAAGAAACCGAGGTGCAAATAATGAAATTAGCGGAAGCATTGCAGGAACGTGCAGACCTGCAGAAAAAGATCGGCCAGCTCGATTACCGTCTGGCAAACAACGCGCTTGTCCAAGAAGGTGAAAAGACCGCCGAGGACCCGGCGGAGCTCCTGAAGGAACTGGAGACATGCCTGAACCGTCAGCAGCTTCTGATCGCGAAGATCAACCAGGCAAACTGTGAAACGCAGGTCAGCGGACACAGCCTTACCGAACTGATCGCTTACCGGGACATGCTGAACTCGAAGATCAACATCTACCGTCATCTGATCGACACCGCCAGCAACACCGCTCAGCGGGCGACCGCGAGCGAGATCAAGATCCTGCGCAGCGTCGATGTAAAGGCTTTGCAGAAGGAAACGGATGAAGACTCCGCGAAACTGCGCAAGCTGAATAATCTGATCCAGGAAACGAACTGGACGACTGAGATCTAAAGATTTCTGGAAGAACTGCCGGGGCGAATATCATCTCTGCGGCTGAGAATGAGTCCGCACTACGATCGGGTACGGGGCAGCCCAAATAACGATAATCTATTTGCCAATGCTTACAAACGTACCTTTACCACGTATTTTTACGACCGGATATTGACCGGCAGCCGGGTTGGGACAGGGGACAGACCCTCCGCTTTTTGCGGAGGGTTTTTAATAGCGTACTTTTAAAACTTTGCGCATTGAAGGCTGTTCCTTCTTCCGTTATAATGTCGGTAATTACAGGAGGGATAGAGTGAGCTTTTTTGGTGACTTCAGTACAGCTTCCGCGATCATCATTTCGATCTCACTGATGCTGTTCGGCGGATATATTTCCACACGTATCACATCCTGGCTGCACCTGCCTGCAGTCACCGGATATATCTGCTGCGGTATCCTTCTCGGCTCCTTTTGTCTTAACCTGATCCCGGCCAATGTCATCGGCGGCATGGATTTCCTTCCGGATATCGCTGTCGCCTTTATCGCCTTCAGCACAGGTCAGTTCTTCCGCATCAATATACTGAAAAGAAACGGTGCGAAAGTCATCCTGATCACTTTTCTCGAGACTTTCCTGGCTTCAGCCTGCGTTTTCGTCGCGCTGAGCTTCCTGGGGATCAGCACTCCTTTCAAGATCGTCCTTTCCGCTCTGGCAGCCGCGACAGCCCCTGCTTCCACGATGATGACGATCCGTCAGACACATGCCAAAGGCGATTTTGTCGATACACTTCTGCAGACCGTCGCGGTCGATGAGATCATCGGCCTGATCGAGTTCAGTGTCGCGGTCACGGTCGCCCTGAGCCTTGGCGGCGGCCATCAGCTGAACTTCACCGAGGTCTTCAGCCCGGTCCTCAAGAACCTTCTGATCCTGTTTGTAGGCGGGATCTACGGCTGTTTGCTGCAGCTGTTCATGCTGAATAAAAACGACGGTGACAACCGTCTGATCATCTGTCTGGCTACGCTCATCAGCTTCTGCGGCATCTGTTCGCTGCTCGATCTTTCGCCGCTTCTCGGTGTCATGATGATGAGTACTGTCTACATCAACCTCAGCAATGACGATAACCTGTATAAACAGATGAACTATTTCTCTCCGCCGATCATGGTCCTGTTCTTTGTCCGTTCCGGTCTCTCCTTTGACCTGGGCAGTCTGCTGAACGTCTCCTCTTCCGGCGAGATGCCCCTGCTTCTGATCTGCGGTCTTTACATCATCTTCCGCGCAGTCGGCAAATACGGCGGCGCCTGGCTGGGCTGCAGTCTGACCGGAAAGAAGCCGAATGTGCGCAACTACCTTGGTCTGGCTCTGTTCTCGCAGGCAAGTGTCGCGATCGGTCTCGGCACCATCGCTGCCCGCAGCCTGGGCGGCGAGATCGGCCACGCCCTGCAGACAGTCGTTATGACGACTTCGATCATTTACGAATTCATCGGCCCGGTATCGGCCAAACTCTCCCTGTCCCTGTCCGGCGCGATCTCCAACAAGCTTGAAGATGTCGTTCCGGAAGTTGAGGAGGGCATGACCTCGGTTGAGGAACTGATCGAACGTATCCGCATTATCCATGAAATGAATGAAAAGAACGACCTGGTGAAGGAACAGGAAAAAGTCTTCACAGAGGCCGCTGATGAACTATACCGGATTCCGGCGATCAACCGGAACATGAGAAGGAGAAACAAATGAACAACGACATTATCGCTTCGGTCCTGGGACCGTGGTCTCTGGAGATCAATACCTTTTCGATCCTCTTCCGTATCGGCCTGACCCTTCTTCTGACCGCGATCATCGGCTGGGAGCGTTCCGGCAAGCGTCTGGCGCTTGGATTACGCACCTTCATCATTCTCGGTGTGACAGCCTGCGGCGCAATGATCGTTGATATCTCTCTGATGACCACTTCCGTGATCGATATGCCGATCCTTTCGGCAGTTGCTTTTCTCAGCGCGTTCATGACCGGCAACGGCGCGACCTATTTCTCTTCCCGCAGCAAGATGCGCGGCATCACGACAGTTGCTTCGCTTTGCTGCAGCACGATGATCAGTATCTTCTGCGGCGCCGGCTTCTATTTCCTGGCGATCGTTTCCTTTATCTGCCTTTATGTCAGCACGACTTTCCTGGCAAAACTTGAGAAATTCCTGCTCGACCGCTCTGACCGCTTTTCCGTACACATGGAACTGCGTGCCCGCACCGATCTGAAAGACTTCGTCATGGTCGTCCGTCAGCTCGGCATGCGCGTCCGCGAGATCGAATCCAACCCGGCTTACCACAATTCCGGACTGAGTGTTTACAGCGTTTCGCTTTCGATCGTTTCCCCGGAACTGAGACATTTCAAGACACACGCCGAGATCATCGAGGCGCTGAGTTCCCTGGAATATGTCTCCTTCATCGAGGAACAGCGTTAAATAAAAAGAGCTTCCGCT
>JAUNQE010000071.1 GCA_030536365.1 Erysipelotrichaceae bacterium
AGTAGAAGGAGAAAGATATGTCAGTATTCACACTGATCATTGAGGGCATCGGACTCGGCTGTCTTCTCTGCATCTTCTGCGCCATCGGGATCCGCAGCGGAGCCGTCGGTATGGTCTTTCTCTATGACCGAAAGGTACAGGAACGTGCTGTGAAGCTCGGACTGACGACGGAAGAAACGATCCGGAAACGGGGAAGGCTCTTCCGGACACTTGGTCTTTCCGGATATCTGCTGTATGTCATGATCTGCGTATACGGCATCAACCATGCCAGGGGCTTCCCTGCAGGATTCCTTCAGTGTTTTGTGATCCTCTCCGTCATGAATCTGATCGACCGCTTTCTGATCGATGAGTACTGGGTCGGACACACCGGGGACTGGGTCATTCCCGGGACAGAGGATCTGCGCCCCTATATCAGCGCTGCGGAAAAGAAAAGAAAATGGCTCATGGGAACAGCGGGAATGCCGGTGATCGCGGCTGTCCTTTCCGGGATCATGACACTGATCCTGAAATAGTACGGAAACAGGAGGAAGAGGGGAAGAATGAGTTTGAAATATGAGATCCTGAAACGGATCGTGAAGATGGTCAATATCCGCGGAAGATGGGAAGGCATGACCACGGAGGAGCTTCTGGAGACTAAGCGGAAGCAGAACGCGAAGAACGTCATCCCGGAGCTGAAGGATGCGGAATTCGTTATCTCCCGGACGGAAGTGCTGGGCTTCCCGGTCCTGAAGATGATCCATAAAAAGAAGACGGAGAAGGCGAATCTCTTTCTGATCGGCGGCGGCATGATCACCGCTCCGCGTCCGGGTTCCATCAGAAAAGCATTGCGCTTCGCCAAAGAAACGGGAGTTGATGTCTTTGTCCCGTATTATCCCCTGTGTACCGACTACCCGCTGACAAAGGCGTATGAGATGATCCACGCGACCTACCGGGAGATGCTGAAGGAGTATCGCGCAGAAGACATCTCGGTCCTCGGAACTTCCTCCGGCGGCAATCTCGCGCTGGGCATGGTCCCCTATATCAATGACGGATACGGATATGCCCCTGTTTCCCCATGTCCAGTTCTCTGACGATCTCTGAGGCAGACTTCTTTCCCGAGAGAAAATCAACACATGCCTGAACCTTTTGATCAGCAGTATACTTCGCCTTCTTCCCATAATAAAATCCCCCTTTGGCAGAAGTGAGATTTTGTGTATTTCTCATGTCTACCTTAGGGGGAGTGTATCAAAAGCTGTCCGTTTTTGATCTTTTGTTGAAATGTGCCGGAGCCCTTATTTTACGTAACTGAGCGTCTCGTTAAATGCCTTGGCGCAATCATTTGCCTTTCCGGCCATCATGGCGCCGTATGCATATTCAACGAGGAAGAAAATGTCCTCGTTGTAGTCGTAGACATTCATCAGTTCGTTTGTGCTGCCCTGGCTATCGCTGAGCGTCATGATGGTGTTGAAATAATCGACACCGCCGCCGGACTTCTCCGCGTATCCGGGCAGAGCGCCGTATTCCGCTTTCATGCCGTAGACGGCTTCGACATACTTCCGCCAGGCTTCCGGGAAATCGGCGTCAGATACCTTCATGCCTGCCGGGATGACATCGAGACCTTCCGGTCTCTTCGGCAGCAGATAGAGATAGGCATAGACTTCTCCGCCGGCAGCTTCAAAGACAAAAGGCTCGACCTCCGTCCAGTCTTCCGGGATCGTATAATCGAAGACCGCACCGAGCGAGAGCGCTTCTTTTTGGGTACTCTCTTCTTCCTCTTCGGTCGGAGCCGGGATCTCTTCTTTTGTTTCTTCTTTCTCCGTTTCCTGCTGCGCTGTGTTTTCCTTTGCCGGTTCCGCTGTATTGGAAGAACAGCCGGCGACACTTAAGATCAGCAGAACGGCCAGAAGCGCCGTTAACAGTTTTTTCATTGATCGATTCTCCTTGTTTCTTATTCCCGTCTTACCATTTCCGTCACAGGAAATCCGCATGTTTTCCGCGCGGAAAGAACTCCGCGTGCTATAGTATGTAGAGTATGCATGTCAGCCTTTGTTATGTGATCGTTTATCTAGCCCTGGAAGTGATCTTCAAAGGAATCACCGGTTCTCCTTTTCATCCGGGAACACCGATGGGCTTGGCCGCAGCGGTAGTGCTGGGGCTGCTTTTCGCGTATCTGCATTCCTTCTTCCGTCCTGCGGTACAGAAGGTCCTTTTTTACAGCAATATCGCGATCGTTACTTTGTTTTTCATGATGCAGAACTGTCTGCACGCGCAGTTCGGTTTTTATTTCAGCCTGGCGCTGATCAAGAATACCGGTCAGGTCATGGACTTCGCAAGGGATATCCTCACCCTGATCGGCAGGGAGGCTCTGCACCTGATCCTGCTGGCGCTGCCGCTTCTTGTCTTTGTGCTGTTACACTCCCGTATCCGTTTCCCGCAGAAGAAGGAAGAAAAAAGAGCGCCGTTGATCGCCGCGCTCGCGCTTCTTTTGCTTGTGGGGATCGGCTGGCATAACCAGAAACGCGACTATAATGAGCCTTTCAATGACCGCTATGTCGAGAAGCTCGGGGTGCTGCCTTCCCTTATGCTGAACGGGTGGCGCACGCTCAGCGGTTACGAGACAGAGATCGAGGTCGTACCCACCGAAGAAGAGGCGGAGAATGATCATAAGAAGACGGTAAAGCCGAAAGGCTGGAATGTCCTTTCGATCGATCTGAAGTCAAAGATCGCGGAAGAGGAAAACGACAGCATCCGCCGTATGCATGAATATTTCAATTCACGGCAGGCGACGGAAAAGAACGATCATACCGGTATCTTCGCCGGGAAGAATCTGATCGTCTTCCTGGCCGAGAGCTTCAATGCCCTGGCGGTACGGGAGGACACGACTCCGACCTTATACCGTCTGATCCATGAGGGCTATCATTTCACGAATTTCTACAGTCCTCACATCCTTTCGACGATCGGTGGGGAATACCAGCTCTTAACGGCCTCGGTGCCCAGTGAAGGCGGACTTTCCGGTCTGCAGGGCGGCACCAACAGCTATCCCTTTGGTCTCGGGACGATGTTCAAGAACGAAGGCTATTCGGTCTATGCCTATCACGATAACAGCTATACCTTCCAGAAGCGCGATGCCTATCTCGCTTCAATGGGTTTTGATAACTACAAGGGCTGCGGCAACGGCATGGTCGAGACCGCCTGCGAGGGGTGGCCGGAATCCGATATCGCGATGATCGAAGGCACGACCGAGGACTATATCCATGATGATCAGTTCCTGGCCTATTACGTCACCGTCAGCGGACACGGTCCTTATTCCTTCAGCAAGTACGCCAACAGCATCGCTCCCAAATACAAGGACATCATTGACGGACTGGGACTCGAGATCGATGAACCGACAGCCGCTTATCTCGCCGCCAATATCGAGCTCGACCGGGCTCTTGAACTGCTTTTAGAGCGCCTTGAGGAAGCAGGAAAACTTGAGGATACCGTCATCGCTTTAGTTGGTGACCATTATCCCTATTACCTGAACTGGGAAGAGATCTGTTCATTGACCGGGGAGAAGACGGATATGACGATCGATGTCCACCATTCGAACTTCATCCTCTATAACAGCGCCACGCCCACGGAGACCGTGACCAAGGTCGGCAGCCAGATCGATGTATTGCCGACGCTCTACAATCTTTTCGGACTTCCCTATGATTCCCGCCTTCTGATCGGCAGGGACATCTTCAGCTCGGCTCCGGGTCTCGCGATCTTCTATGACCGGTCCTGGGTCAGCGATAAGGGAAAATATTATTCTTATCCCGGGGAATTCGTTCCCAACGAGGGCGCGGTCTATGCCGAAAGCTATGTGGAGGAGACCGACCGCAAAGTGCAGAACGAAGCTGCCATCAGCCTGCTGATGTCGCAGAAGGACTACTATAAATATTTATCGACCGGCGAATAAAAGCCGGTTTTTTCGTGTCCGGGCAAAGCCGTATTATGAAAGCAGAAAAAAAGAGACAGGAAATGACAGGATTCGCGTTAGGCACGAGCTTGGTTCTTTCTGCCTGTTCGCTGGTCACCTATTTTAAAAGCGGGAAGCCGGCAGGGGGGGGAAAGAGGTCTTACCGGAAAGTATTCGCGGTATATGCAGTGATCACCGTACTGGCAGCGATCGCCGTGCGGGTCTTTCAGCAGCAGCGTCCTGACGAGCTGTTCTATGGCGCCGGTCTGAAATTCACGGCTTCTCTGCCGCCTTTTTTATATGCCTTAAAGGGCTGTCAGCTGCAGAAGACGCGCTTTGGTCTCTATATCCTTTTAGCGATCGTGCCGGGGATGTTTGCGGATATCGCGATCAATATCGGCTTCGCCGTGGGCGGAGTGTTCTTCCTGGTCGGGCATCTTCTGTATGACTTTGCCTTTCAGAACGACCGCAGGCCTTCCCGCAAACAGGTATTGCTGTGGCTCGCGTTAAGTGTTCTGATGATCCTCCCGGTCTTTCTCTTCCGCGAGAAGATCGGTTCGACCTTGACGGCTGTCGGCACACTTATCTATATCTCGATACTGATCTCGACTGTCGTCTTCTCGTTCCGGCTGGATAAGATGATCTTCACCGCGGCGGTGATCTTCGCGCTCAGCGACTGCTTCATGATCTGCAACATCGTCACTAACGGACCGATGCTGCTGCGGATCCTGGCGCTGCTCGTCTATTACGGCTCTTTGCTGCTGTATGGAGCAGTGCTCTGGAAAAGAGCTCAATAAAAGAAAGAACGCTGCCGGGGCAGCGTTATTAATACTCAAGCAGATCCTCGATCCCGCATCCCAGCACATCTGCGATGCGCTTTAATGTTTCGGCGGCAGCTTTGTTGATGTCTTTGTTGCGCTGTTCATACATTTGGATGGAGCGCAGCGAAGCACCGGATAATTCGGCGAGTTTTGTCTGACTGCAGTTATAATATGTCCGCAGTCGTTTCAGACTTGTTTCCCGGAAGTGTTCTTCGATCTTTTCTTCCGCGATCATCGTGAACTTACTGATGTCTGCCTCGTGCAGCGGATACATGATCTGCAGATCACGGTAGGGAAGGGCCGCGAAGATCTCGCTGTATTTTCTACCGGAATGCCACTGACAGTAGGCGCAGGCCCAGCCGATCCAGTAGGCTTCAGAACGTCCGTATCTTTCCTTTACCTCTGTTTCGATCTCTTTTCCCGTGGTTTCGAACAGAATATCAAGAACGAGCTCGATCCCGCTCTTCCCGAGGATCACAGCGGGTTCGCCGTTTTCCATCCGTGAACTGAAGGAACTGACAGTAAAGAGTTTCACAAAATCTTCGCCGGGGATGTGAAGAACATTGACCGCGTGGTCAAATGCATCTCCGAGAACGGTCTGTGCTTTAGACAGATAGGTTTCGCGGTATGCGTGGGTCATAATTGCTTATTCCTCCCCGAATAATATCCTGAATGTAAAGCCCGTCTTTATCCTCTTCCTCGAGGAGTTTCTGATATCTGCGCTCAGCTTCATCGTTTCTGGCTTTGCGCAGAGTATAGCAGATCTCTTTCTCTGCTGTTTCGAAGCCCTCAAAATGCAGCAGGGAAAAGGCGTAAGGCGAGCGGATAACGATCTGTTCACCGAGTCTCCCAAGGCGCATGGCAACAGAGAGCTGCTGCACAGTGATCCCGTTATTCAGGAAGGCTTCCGCATAATCGTAATAGGAATCATCTGCCCGGTAGCCGCATATAATGTCATACGCGCCGACATTGACATTGAAATGATCGGTCAGATACTGCCTGGCTCTTTTCGCGACCGGTGTCCCGAGCGTAAAAAGACGATGTGAAACGAGAACGGCCATCCAGTTAAGGATCGTGTGATCAGGACTGTTAAGAGATAATATGTTCAGTCCTTCCGTATCCAGTGAATACCGGTTTGCGAAACCATCTGAGAGCGAGCTCACTGCCCATTCTTTTGCGAGGTCAATACTTTCAGTGCAGTAAAAACCTGGCCCGTAATCATTGTTTTTTCTTCCGCCTCCGTATACGGGTGTCTCAATGACCCGCGGAGAGCCGTGGTAGAGCGTAATCGTTTTTTTCATGAGGTCCCCTTTACTTATAGTATATCACTGTAGTGATAGTTAATAATACAAAGATACAAATTTAACGCAGAAAAAAGAAAAGCTCCCGAAGGAGCGATTCTCTGTTTGCTGTTTGTGAGCGTTTAATGTTCCGCAAGCGCTCCGGCGAAGAATTCGATCGAAGCGTTGTTGACAGTTGTGATGACGACCGGGTTCGCGCCGTAGAAGGAGTAGGAATGACCTTCCTCACTGACGGTAACGACCTGGGAACCGAAGGCTTCCGCAACTCTCTGGGAAACTTCCGGATAGACGACGTCATCGTTGGTCGCATAGATACATAAGGACGGACCGGTGAACTTCTTGGAAGCACTCTCGGCCAGCTTATCGGAATCCATGTATTTCTCCATATCGGTGAAGAACTTATCGGAAAGCAGCTGTTCACCGAAGACGGACATGTAGGAAGCCATTTCGCCTGTTTCCTTGGCGGACTTGGACATTTCGGCCCAGTTCTCAGCGCCTCCGAAGAATTTCATCAGGTCTTCCGTGGATTCTGCCGGTGCGACGAATTCGATAGCGTCAAAGACGAAGACATCTTCATTCAGCATTTCCAGGATGATACGGCCGCCCATGGAGTAACCGAAGCCGCCGATCTTGGAGATCTTGTACTGACCCTTGACATAGTTGATGACATCCATGACGTCGGTCTTGAAGTTGGTCAGGCAGTTTTCTTCAATGCCTTCAGTGCTGGCGCCGCAGCCGGAGAAGTCTAATGTCGCGACGATGATGCCTTTTCCGGCAAGACCGTTGGAGATCGTATCGTAGCCGCCCCATTCGTTGTGGTTGCCGTGATGACCGTGGATCATGACGACGAACGGATAGGTTGCGGATGCGTCAAAGTTTGCAGGCAAAGT
>JAUNQE010000072.1 GCA_030536365.1 Erysipelotrichaceae bacterium
CTTCGCCTTACATCTGCTTTTTATTTCCCTGTCCTTGACAAGGGGTACAGTTTATAATGCTTCCTTTTTGGTATTTACGGACATGTTCACAGACTGATAAACTCAAGACATGAAGATCATTATCGCGCCCGCGAAAAAGATGACAGAGAATAACGATGATTTCAGTTTCCGGCAGCTGCCGCTCTTTCTTGAGCAGGCGGAGGAACTGCAGGAATGGCTCCGCTCAATGAGCTTCGAGCAGAGAAGAGCGCTCTGGTCATGCAGTGAAAAGATTGCCCGGGAAAGCAGCGAACTGCTGGAGAATGACCTCAGAGAAAGACTTTCGCCTGCGATCGTTTCCTATACCGGCATCCAGTACCAGACGATGTCCCCTTCGGTCTTTACCGATGAGGAGCTGGAATATGTCGAGAATAACCTGCGTATCCTGTCGGGATTTTACGGACTGCTGCGGCCGTTTGACGGCATCCGCGCCTATCGTCTCGAGATGCAGACAAAAGGATCGCCGCGCGGCGGCGATCTCTATGGATTCTGGGGAGATAAGATCTGCCGGGAACTGCAGAAGGAGACCGATACGATCATCAATCTGGCTTCCACGGAATACAGTAAGGCAGTCGAACGCTATCTGCGGCCGGAAGACCGTTTCCTGACTTTCATTTTTGCGGAGAAGGAAAAAGGCAGGCTCCTGACCAAAGGCGTATATGCCAAGATGGCCAGGGGCGATATGGTGCGCTATATGGCAGAAAACCGGATCGAAGATCCGGGAGACTGCAAAGCTTATAACAGAATGGGATATCGTTTCGATCCGGAAGCTTCGGACGGAACGAACTGGGTATTCGTCAGAGAACGGCCGGAATAAGATAGATCAGAAGTCCGACCGCCGTGGCGGTCACGGTCGCGTATTTCCAGACCTTGTACTCCTTATCCATCTTTTTCTTTTCTTCCGCCGTAGGCTCTTCGATGACGCCGATCTCCTCCTCGATCGTCGGGATCCGGTTCTCGTTCTTACGGGTGAAGATATACCAGTAAACAACAGCGGCAACACATACGAGCGTCCCCGTGATCAGGGCGCTTTTTTCTACGAACGGCAGCATGAACAGGTAGGCCGCGATCGTGAACCAGGCGCCGAAACTGCCCATTGGCGCCTTATAGGGACGCTTCATATCCGGATAATTCTTTTTCAGGCCCAGATAGGCGAGACAGCCGACGATATAACAGACTGCCAGTGAGAAAAGAGAGACGGACGCGATGTAGTTGATCGAGCCGGTCGCGATCAGCAGGTAGTTGATGATACCGACAGCGATGACGGATATATAAGGCGTTTTGTATTTTGAATGCACCTTCGCGAAGACAGACGGCAGCGTCTTGTCTTCCGCCATAGTGAAGATATAGCGTGCCGGCGCCGCGATGCCGGGGTTGATCGTGGACAGGTCTCCGCCAAAGGCAACGCCGATGCAGAGAATGATGATCGGAAGTCCGAGATAGCCGGCGGCTTTCAGACCTTCCGCGTACGGCGCGTCTGCCGACGCGATCAGGCTGTAGAATTCCTTCGGCACAAGCCCGACCAGGAACCACTGGAAGAGCGCGTTGACCGCGAATACGAGAAAGACCGACAGTTTCAATGCCCGCGGCAGATTGTACTGCGGGTATTTGGTCTCCCCGCCCATCGATACACAGGTCTCAAAACCGGTATAGCACCACCAGACGAGACCGAAGATCGTCATGCAGCGGGCAAAGGAAGGCAGCTCGTTCCTTGCGAGCGGCTGAAAATAGGAAAGCTGGATCTTCGGGATCATGTACAGGAACCAGACGATCGAGCAGCCCCAGAAAAAGAAGATAAAAGCCGTCTGCGCCTTTCCGGAAAGTTCGATCCCGCGCAGATTGAGGATCAGAAAGGCCGTTACTAAAATAACGGCAATGATCCTTGAATCGATGCCTCCGAGATCGATCCCGAACTGCTCAAACAGCGTTTTGAAATAATTGGAGAAAGCCAGGGTCTCGCCGGCACCGATCGCGACGACGGAGATGATATAGCTCCAGCCGGCGATATTTGCCCAGACCCGGTTCAAACCTCTTTTGGCATAGTTATAGGTGCCGCCGGCGCAGGGAAGCGCAGCCGACATCTCGCCGTACAGCAGGCACGGCCAGATACTGATCAGAAGAGAAATAAAGGTAAATAGAATGATGTAGGGTCCGACCAGACCGATCTGGGACGAACCGCAGGTAAACAGACCGACGCCAACGACGGTCCCTACGGTCATAGAGATCGCTTCTTTCAGACCCAGTGCTCTGACGAGCCGGTTATTGTCTTCTTGCATGTGCGGTTTACCTCTGATTGTTTTCAGTTTATGTCAGGACGCCGATAGATGTATTGACGCAGTGTTCCCATGCGTAAAAAATTTGTATAAATCCCGCCCTTTCGTTAACAAACCGTTCCAAAAAAGAAACAAGCCCTTAACGGGCTTGTTTCGTATGAACAGAGATCTTCCTGCAGAAAGGGGGATAATAGGGGCGCGGGATCACTCTGTTTTTACCTGTTTTGCGTGTTCCTTTTCGGTAACGGTGAAGAACACGATCCCGAGGACCGTCCAGATCACGACTGCCAGCAGTCCGAAGTTTCCCATATAACCGGGCATGAACGGCGCGATACAGTTGACCATCATGACGAGACACGTGAAGGCGCCGATACCGGCGATCAGTCCGCCGTTCTGCACAAAATACGGACGGGGGAGATCCGGTTCCGCCTTGCGCAGTTTCAGGAACGCGAGACAGGAGATCATCCAGCCGATCGTGAAACCGAAGGAGCCGATGATGCCCAGGATATCGATAACACCGATCCCGAGCAGCGGTCCCAGCAACATGATCACGGAGCAGAGGACATTGGCGACATACGGCACATTGCGCTCGTTGACTTTCGCGAACGCGGCAGGGATCAGCCTGTAACGCCCAAGACTCATCAGAAGACGCCCGCCGGCAACATAGAAGCTGTTCCAGGTCGTGAAGAGACCTGACAGAGCTCCCAGCATGGTGATCCAGTACATGGCTTGCCCGAGAAATCCGGGATAAAGCGTTGTCATAAGATTGGAAAGCACCGGGATCGGAAGAACGATCAGTTCCTGCCAGGGGATGGCTGCGGCGGAAGCGGTGATGATCAGCGCGTAGAATAATCCGGCGACGATCAGAGTCAGTACGACGATCCGACCGACTTTTTTCTTTTCGACTCCGCCCGCCTCTTCGATCGACTGCGGGATCGTATCAAATCCGGCATAGAACTGCGGTGTGAGCGCACAGACAGCGATGATGCCGGTCAGAAAGCTTGTGTGTGCCTTCCCTTCCATCGGTGTATAGAGCGGCAGCAGGTTCATTGCCTTCGCCTTGGTCGCACAGATCAGGATGGAAGCGGATGCGGTAACGATCAGCAACAAGGTCAGCGAAGACTGGAAGCGCGCGATCGTATTGGTCCCCTTGCGGTTGATCAGAATGATGATGCAGGCCAGCAGGATGCCGACGATCGCGGAGTAGAGATAGATATCGCTTCCGGCGATCGTATAGAGGATCGGACCGCTGCGCAGGACCGGAATGATCCCGGCAAGAACTTCGGTGATCGAGATCGTTTCCAGCGGCAGGATCTCCAGATAGGACATCGTCAGGAACCATCCGGCGATAAAGGCGGCTTTTCTGCCGAAGCTGCGCTGCGCATAGGCAACGACGCCGCCGGCAACAGGCACGGCGGAGGCAAGTTCGGCGAAGACAAGCGCGATCGGGATGAAAAGGATCATTGAGATCAGGAAGGCAAGAGAAGCCGCGATGGGTCCGCCGCCGTTGATAGAGAAGCGGTGGAGAGTGATCGACCAGCCGACACCGATGATCGCTCCGAATCCCAAAGCGAAAAGGTCAAACGCGCCAAACCCTTCTTTTTTCTTATTGTTCATACACTGAAACTCCGTTCTTCTGGTTTCAGTGTAATTTTGGAATGCCGTGGTCCGTCTTTACTGAAGCTTGCAGAGAATAAAGAAGTTTACACATCATTGTGATTTGTCAAGTAAATAGAAACACGGGTCAAAACATTCGACATTTCATAAAGATTTATGTTATTTAAAAAGTGAGTCTTTGGGGGATATAACATGGCAAACAGTAAAAAGATCCGTTCAAAAATCGCTTTCCGAAACGCTCTGCTGGAATTGCTGAAGACTAATCTGTTCGACAGCCTGACAGTCACGCAGATCTCAGACAAGGCCGGCTACTCCAAACAGTCTTTCTATATCTATTACGAGGATAAATACGACTTCTGCGACAAGATCATCGACGAAGAGGTCGAAACGGTGAAAAGCGTCGTGCAGAACGCGATCGTTGCCCGGGGCGGTCATCTGAAGACGGTGGAAGACATTCGTTATATGCGGACACAGGTGTTTTCCCATATATATGACAACAAAGAATTGTATTATGCCTTTTTCAAACAGCCGTGTTTCTCCAATTTTGTCCGGAAATTCATGAAATTTCTGCTGGAGGATGAACAGCTGCCGATCTTCCTTTTCTCCTATAAGGACCACGAAAACGTCAATGTGATGTACCTGAATTATATCTGCAGCTACATCCATATCGCGCATCTGAACTATTGGGTCGAGACGAATTTCCGCAGTACCCCGGAAAAGATGGGCGAGACCTATTCGCGGCTGATGGAGGATCTTGATTTCATCACCTTCGAGGACATCGGAACGACCTATATCAAACAGAAGAATCTGTTTGATTACGATATCTGAAACAAAAATCCACGTCTGTGGATTTTTTAGAAGAACTTATGCAATAAAAACGGGGACTGCCGCATTGTATTAATGAAAGGCGGCAAAGAGATGAAGATTTCAGAAAGCATCACGATCTCCCTTCCCTGCCGTTCCGAAAGTCAGGTCTATGACTGCCGGGTGCAGAGGATGAACACATGAACAACAGTTTACGATATACTGGAAATCCAACAAGCAGCGAGGGTAGTATGTCTGAAGAAAAGAGAGACCGCTTGTCGGTCAGCGAAGATGAACTGATAAAGAGGACAGCTCTGAACGACAGAGAGGCTTTCGAATGCCTGTATTCCCGCCTGCACCGTTCTGTCTACGCTTACGCCCTGACGATCCTGAAGAATAAAGAGGACGCCGAAGAAGTGATGCAGGACTGTTTCCTGAAGATCCGGGCGGCCGCGCATACCTATCACGCGCAGGGCAAGGCCCAGGCATGGATCTTCACGATCGCGCGGAATCTCTGCCGGATGAAATGCAGAGAAACGCAGAAAAGTGTCCGGGTCCCTGTTGAAGACTTGGAGAGCCTGCTGGTCTTTGATCCGCAGACCGATATATCCCTGCGGCTGGCTCTGGAAGCCGCGTTTAAAGTACTGAGCGATCAGGACCGTCAGATCATCGTGCTGCGTGCGTATTCCGATCTGAAATTCACTGAAATTGCCGCGATCACAGAACTTCCGCTGCCGACGGTGCTTTCGAAGTATCGCCGGGGATTGGCAAAACTCAGGAAAGAACTGGAGGGTAAACTTTGATATGCTGACAAACAAGAAAGTCAAAGACCTGATTCGCGACGGGTATGAACACCTGTCTGTGGATAAAAAAGAACTGTCTGATATGCCTGCTGAAATGGCAAAAGGCGACGAATGGTATCTTGCCGGAACGGCTTCGGCGGAAAAGAGAAGATCCTTTTCAGGAATGTTGAAACCGGCTCTTGCTCTCGTCTGTTTGCTGCTGGTCTTCGGGATCGGCACATACCGGAACAACTACAAAACGACCGCGACCATCTATCTGGATGTCAACCCCAGTATCGCGGTCTCGATCAACAAAGACGAGAAAGTCCTGGATGTCCGCGCTCTGAATGAAGACGCGGAGAAGATCCTAGCGGGAATGGATTTCAAAGGATCAAGCCTCAAGGTGACCGTTAACGCTCTGATCGGTTCGCTGGTGCGAAACGGCTATATCGATGAACTGAGTAATTCGATCCTGGTGTCCGTATCGGATAAGGACGGAAACAGCGCAGCAGAGCTGGAAAAGGAGCTGCTGACTGAGATCTCCTCCCTGCTGGATAACGCCTCCATCCTGTCCCAGCGGGTCGATACAGATGACAGCACCGAGGCGCTGGCGGAAAAATACGGGATCTCCCCGGGCAAAGCCAAACTGGTCAGGGAACTGGCGGACTCTTCAGGTATGTATACTTATGAAGAACTGGCGGGGCTCACCATACACGAGTTAAACCTTCTGAACAAAAGGGGCGAAAGCTCATCTGCGCAAAGGAACGGGGAACCCAGTGACCGGGCCTATATCGGGATCAAAGGCGCGATCGACGCCGCCCTGCAGCATGCCGGTGTTGAGGAAAACCGCGCATATATCGATGAGGCGGAGCTCGAATATGACGGCTCCCGCATGGTATATGAGGTGGAATTCCGGGCGGAGGACTGCGAATATGACTACACGATCGACGCTGTAAGCGGCGAGGTACTCAGTTTCGAAAAGAAGAAAAGCGTTACTGATTCCTACATCATAGCCGAGCCTTCTGTCGATGGTATCCTCCCCGAAGAAAAAATAAAGCAGTCAGTTCTGCAGCACGCAGGGCTGAGTGACGGTCAGGTGACCGGCTTCAAAACAGAGCTCGAATATGAAGACAGCATTTTGAAATATGAGATCGAATTCGTTTCTGGCGATCAGGAATATGACTATGAAGTAGATGCCCTGACCGGGCAGATACTAAAATCTGAAACAGAAACTGCAGACCATGACGATTAAACTCCTTCTGCCTGTTCAAACAGTTTTGGAGATCTGCTCGGTCCTCTAACCCAGAAAAAAGGCCGTTGATTCCCTGTTTGGCACGGATCGTGCACTGACAGGTCTTAACAGCCTTTTGATT
>JAUNQE010000073.1 GCA_030536365.1 Erysipelotrichaceae bacterium
ACTTCTGGCAGAGAAGCTGCATGAACAACATCGGCGGCCGCCAGTCTTCCCATATCCTTCCGGAAGCTGTCCTCTGGTTATCCGCGGAAGGAGACTGCAGGATCGTATGCATCCCGAGACTGAAAGATGATTTCCCGGGATGTGGGGTCATTCCGTCCTACTTCGATCAGATGGAGGATACGCTGTCTTTCTTTGTCAGAGGAAAGAAGATCGGTATCGGAAGCGACTGCGCCGGCTGGCTCTCAGGAGCTGTTAAGGACATCGTTCCTGAAGCGGAAGCGGTCGACGCGGAACTGCTTTTAAAAGATCTGCGCAAGGTCAAGGATGCCAAAGAGATCGAGCAGCTGCGCTATATGGCGCACTTTACCGATCAGGCGATCATGTATGTCGCGGAAAACTTCCGTGAAGGGATGACGATGGCGGAAGCGGAAGACATGCTGATGCGCTATGGTATGGAACGCGGCATGGATGACTTTTCCTTCCCGCCGACGATCGGCTTCAAGACAAGAGGCACATTCACCGCCGAGCAGAATTATGACTTCCCGCGCGCGAACCGTCTTCTGCCGAATACCGGGATCGCGTTCGATATCGGATTCGTTAAGGACGGATACTGCTCCGACTGGGGCAGAACGCTGTACTGGGGCGAAGCGCCGGAATATATCCGCGAAGGCTATAAAGTGCTTCAGGACGCGCAGGTCAACATGATCCGCAGCATCGTTCCCTATAAGACGAATGTGAACGAGACGTACAAAATGATCACCGATTACGTCGAAGCGAACGGCTACGGAAAATACTTCCGAAAGCAGGAGCACGGCATGAACGGCCATCAGATCGGTATTGACTGCCATGAATTCCCGATACTGGCGGATTACGAAGATGAAGTCATGCTGCCGGGAATGGTTTTCTGTTCCGAACCGAAGATGATGTTCCCCGGAGAGATGTATATGCGCGTCGAAGACATGATCCTGGTCACCGAGAACGGCGCGGAATCTTTGTCTCTTTTCCCGCGGGATCTCTTCGAACTGCACCGTTAGATTTCAACAAAGAGTCATATTCTTTGAGCCTTGTATAATTAAAAAGATGAAGAAATTAGTATTGATGATCCTTGTTTTTCTGCTGGCGGGTTGTTCCGCTGCGGAAGAGACGATCCCGGTGGTGATCGATCAGGCCGCCAAAGTCAGTTATCTGGGACCGCGCGGCACCTATACGGAAGAAGCGTGTAAAACGTTTTTTGATGAGCAGGCTTCCCTGCAGCCGTATGAAACTGTCGCGGATGCTGTAGAGGCACTGCTGAACGGAGAGAGCCGTTACGCCGTCATTCCGCAGGAGAATACTATCGGCGGAGCAGTGATCGATTATGTCGATATCCTGATCGTGCATCCTTCTTTATCTGTCGTCGGGGAAGTGGAGCTGCCGATCACCCAGAATCTGCTTTCGCTTCCGGGTGCGGAGCTCAGTCAGATCAGGACAGTCTATTCACATCCGCAGGGGCTTACCCAGGGCGCGCAGTGGCTGCAGGAGAATCTCCCGGAGGCTGAAAAGGTCGTTGTCTCAAGTACAGCGGAAGGCGCCAGACTCGTTGCGGAAGGAAACGATCCTTCCTGCGCAGCCATTGCCTCAGCGGGCAGCGCGGAAGTATACGGCCTGCAGGTCCTTGCTCCGGGGATCCAGAACAGCGATTTCAATAAGACCCGTTTCTATGTTCTTTCCACCGAACAGGCAGCTACGGAGTCCGCGGACAGGCTGGCTTTCCTGGCTTCCGGACCGGCGGAGGAACTGCCTGCTTTGATGAAAAAGATGGAAGAGCTGAAGATGGTGCTGGTCGCGATCCATGACCGCCCTTTGAAAACAGAACTGGGCCACTATGTCTATGTGATCGAATGCGCCGGGAGTTCCTATGGGGATTATCAGAAGCTTTGTCAGCAGTCTTCCCTTGAATTCCGCTATCTGGGAAGCTTCTCCGTCAAATAGAAAGGATCTCTATGAACCCGTATTTTGTTGCAAGCATCATCCGCGAAGGAGTCCTCGGAGGCGGTATCAGCACCGATGAGGAGAAAATGACGTATCACACGAACAAGCTGACCGTTTCACCGGAACTGAAGCGTATCGAGATGAGATACGCGGATATTTCAGAAATCAGTTTTCAGCGAAGATTTCTGTTTCCTGTATTCTCGATCCGGCTGAAGGACAACAGAGAATACCGGTTCATCGTTTTCGGATCAAAACGCTTCCGTTCCTTCTTAAAAGAAAGAGTAAAAACAGCCGCTATGGATGTATAAAAAAGAATGAGGAAAAATAAATGAGAATTGCAGTCACGTATGAGTATGGTTTTGTCGGCCAGCACTTCGGCCGCACGGAAGAGTTCAAGCTTTACGATATCGAGGACGGAGGGATCATAAAGGAACAGATCCTCTCCTCCAACGGACAGAGCCACGGAATGCTGGCGGTACTGTTAAAAGAAGCCGGCGCTGACCTTTTGATCTGCGGGGGTATCGGAATGGGCGCCCGCTATGCTCTGAATGAAGCCGGGATCGAGCTGATCCCCGGTGCGCAGGGAAAAGCGGATGATGTGGTAAGAGCCTATCTTAACGGCGCGCTTGCGTACGATCCGGATGCATCCTGTCACCATCATGACCATGAAGAAGGACACGAATGCCATCACGATCACAGCTGCGGCGATGATCATAACTGCCACAGAGCCTGACCTGCATCCGGACACAAATATGTCCGGTTTTGAAAAGGACCGTCCATTCTTCTTTCTATCTGTTTAAGGCATGAAGTATAATTGTAGTAGTTTATGTACATTTGGAGGATAATACCATGAAAAGCATAAAGAAACTGCTGATCCTGCTGGCGGTGCTTTGTCTGTGTCTGACAGGCTGCCAGGGAAATAAACCTTCCGAAGATCCGGAGCCGGAGCCGGAGCTCACCCCCGCGGAGATCTCTGAAAAGGCGATGGATAATTTCCTGACGAAGATCAAGGACGGAAAGTACACGGTCGAGTCGAATTTCCTGAAGATCAACGTCTATTCAAGAGACCTGGTCTGGTTCGATTATAAGGACGAAGCATACAACGACTTCGCCGCAATGAGCGTAAAGAACGAGGCGTTCCAGGGCTTCCTGAGAAACGGCGGTCTGGAGAATATCGTCTTCCTCGGCGAGGAACAGGCGATCGACGCCGCGGATTCAAGACTGCCCGGCTACCTTCTGAATGAAGAAGTCTCACAGGGCAATATCTACAATCTTTTCTATAACCAGACAGACGCGCCGCTGACTTTCTTATCCCGTGAAGAGATCGTCAAGCGCTTCCTGCTCAGTTATGCCGGATACGGTGAAATGGCAGTCTCCCAGATGGAAGATGTCTATCTTGAAATGGACAACATCGATCCGACAGTCGTTCATATGAAAGCCGTCATGAATGACAACCCGGTCACCCGCATCAGTTATGACGATATCGATGTCGTGATCACTTTCGGTGAAGCCGAGGGCAATGCCGCGGCGGAAGCCTGGATGAAGTCCCCGGTATATCCGGAACCGCGTACTGCCTGGACAGAAGGCGATCTGTTCATTCTGAATTCCATTTTCATGCCCGGATACGGCGAACAGGCTGTACCGTTCCCGACATTCGCAAGCTATGCGATGACGATGGATCAGGATTACCTGATGACCGATATGACAACGATCCGCGATTCCCACGCGACAGAACAGGATCTTGCCGATTATATCGAGCTCTTAAAGAAGAAAGGCTTCGAAGAAGCGAAAGCCGTTGCGGAAGACGGAAACGAAAAGACAGTCTACCGCCGTCTGCTGCGTGATGAATACAAGTGTTATTCCGAGATCGCGCCGAGCTTCGACAACGGTGTCAATCTGGTCACGAAGAAATACTATGCCTATCCGGAATACTACGGACTGGATGAGATCAATAAGGTCGTCACCGGTCTTGGTTTCGTGGAACTCCCGGCATCAACGAATTTCGTCGAACTGAAGGGTACCGACCGCGCTGTCGCTTTGACGGAATCATGGTTATACTTCTTCGACTATAACGCCAATCTGTATGTCGACATCAACTTCGAAGACGAAGACAAGATGAATGAATATCTTGCAGCATATGAAACAGCGCTGCAGGATGCCGGATTCACACCGGTATACGAAGGCGATACGGAGGAAATGAGCTATCTCGCTGCGCCGCAGGGCAGAGCCAATTTCCGTTATCTGATGACAGGCGACAACAAAGTATCCCTGCTCTACAGATCCGAGAAGACATTACCGGCAGAGGAAGCTGAAAAGCGCATCGCTGAAGCAGGCTTCCCGGAGATCGACCTCAATGATCCGCTCACCTGCCGCGATCTGGCGAAATTTGCCAAAGTCCAGTACGGACGTGACTACAAGCTCTATCTCGCGTTCGATCAGACCTTCGCGACCATGGAGGAAGCAGAAGCGTTCCTGAATGCCTACGAAGAGAAACTGACTGCTGCCGGCTTCGAAAGAACGAATCCTTCGGTCGTCGGTTCCCTGAAACAGGTCGCCATCTACAACGAAGAGAAGGGAATGCTGATGGGCATCGATCTCTTTGAACAGAAGGACAACGTCCAGATCAACGTCGATTTCACCGTCGAATAGAACATCTCAAGCGATCGGGAAAAGGAGCTGTTACGAAATGAATGATCACCATTCATTGCCGTAACGGCTTTTTTTACTTTGGGATGCAGTTATGATCTTACTGCAGACGGGAGATGAAGGAATCGATCTGTTCCTCGCTCATGCCGGCGTCCAGAAGATAGGTACGCGCATACGGAGCGAGATCCGCTGTTTTGAAATCGACAGAATCGTCATCGACGATGAACTTCAGCATCGCGTCAAGATTGCTTTCGAGGATCGTCTGGTATTTATCTGCCTGATTGTCCTTGCGGATCTCATAGTAATTATCATATGTCAGCATATAATCATCGGCGATCTCCTGATAGCCTGCGCCGCATAACGCTTCCACCAGCATGCAGACGAAGCCGGTGCGGTCCTTGCCTTCGGTGCAGTGGATGAGATATGGGCCGTCTTTTTCAGAAAGATCGATGAAGCCCTGCGCGATCTTCGCCGCGAAATCATCGGAAAGATAATTCATATTCAGGGCGATCGGCAGAACATTTCCCTGATCATAGAGTTCTTTCCAGTAGGTGGACGCGAAATCCGGCTGCTGCAGATAACCCCGGATCTTCGATTCGTTATCTGAGAGATCGAGGACGGCGTTCACGCCGTATTCCTGCATGAGGTCATTGACGTAGGGAGCGCGTTTATGCTGGTTGTCGCAGGGCGAGGCGGAACGGTAAAGACGTCCGGCGGCGATGCTGCCCATCTCGATGTTGCGGAAATTCGCGAAGACGATATCACTGGGGTATTTCTCCCGCTCATCATAATAGTGGATATCCCGCGCTTCCTGGATGGCACGGTATTTCCCCGCTTCATTCAGAGTGACGGAAGCTTTGGAATGCTCATCCAGTCCGGCAGTCATCCAGAGAGTCTTTACATTGGTCGCCTTCAGTTCGGCTTCATCCCAGAGGTCTTCGCCGTAATTGATCGCGGCCTTGATGTAATCGTATCCCGGATAGGCGATCAGCAGCGGTTTCCCGGCATCGACATAGTAGCCGTTATAGTAGGGGATGTCCTCAAGCTTGTAGCCATTGGAGAATTCGACGTTCACACTGTCACCGTATTCGAATCCCAGTTTATTGAAGTCATCGATCGTGATCACGAGGTAGACTCCGCCGAATTCGGTTTCGTGCTGTGTGGCAAGTTCATGGATCTCCGGGACTGCGGGCGTTTCGGGAGTCTCTTCCTTTTTCCCGCCCGCGCATCCGGACAGAATGGCCGTCATAAGAAGAAGGAGCAAAAGGTTTCGGATCGCTCTGTTCATATTCTTTCTCCGTTTTTCATCACTTTTACTATATCATTTCCTTTTTCTCCGGTTTTCAGGAGAAAGGAAAAACCATTCCCGAGAGGGTATAATAGAAACAGAAACTGACCTGTATATGCATAGTAAAAACAACAGAAAGGGGAGATCCCGTTTGCTGAAGATATTTCTGATCATTCTGATCCTGCTGCTTGTCGTGCTTTTTGCCGTATCCTTCTGGCTGGCCGGCTTTACGATGACCGGAAAGCGCCAGACCCTGGAAGAAGCGATGACCTGGCAGTCGGAACATTACAACACTTCTTTTTATGACCTGCTTGAAAAAGAGGATTATATCGTTAAGGGGAAAGACGATTACGAGCTGCATGTTCAGCTTTTAAAGAATCCTGTTCCCTCAAGGAAATACGTCATCATCTCGCATGGCTATACAGATAACCGGATCGGCTCTCTGAAATACGTCCCTGTCTACCTGGATCTGGGTTATAACTGCGTTCTCTATGATCTGCGCGGGCACGGTCTGAACGCGCCGGCGATCACGACTTACGGCATCCTGGAAGCGCAGGATCTGCTTAAGCTGATCGAAGATACCCGTTCCCGTTATCCGCTGATCGACAGTCTGGGTCTGCACGGAGAATCCCTTGGCGCGGCAACGACGCTTACCTGTATGCAATACCTGCCCGCGGTCGACTTTGCTGTAGCGGACTGCGGTTTTGCGGATATTGAAAATGTGCTGCGGGGAGGTTATAAGAACGCCAAGATGCCTTCCTTCCTGTTTGAGCTCACTGATCTCGGGACAAGGCTCCGCTATCGTTACTCGCTGAGAGACATGCGGCCGATCGACGCGCTGGACGAAAACATGATCCCGATCCTCTTCCTGCATGGTGCCGAAGATTCCTTTATCCTTCCGGAAAACTCGAAAAGGATGTACGAACGGACAAAGGGCTATAAGGAGATCTATTATCTGGAAGG
>JAUNQE010000115.1 GCA_030536365.1 Erysipelotrichaceae bacterium
TCTGACGGCGGTCCTCCAGCATCTTCTCGAGCTGGATCACGATCGCGACGATCAGATCCTCATACTGCGGCTGATAGATGCCGATACAGTATTTATCATGGAGCGAGACCATCTTGCGGCTGACGGTCGCCAGCGGTTCTTCCTTCTGATCGACGAGATTGAAGTTCAGACTGAGGAAGTTGCCGCGCATCTGCCAGCCCAGCTCCTCGATGTTCGTGATGTCATCGACGACATGGAACAGTTCGTTGGATAAGGTGATCTCCTGACCGTTCGCCATCTGCACATAATGGATCTCGTGCAGGCTGAACGGTTTTTTCTCAAGATGAGCGATCACCCTGTCTTCGGCGTCCATGATATCGGTCTCGCCTTTCAGCTGGAAGAAGCTGGACTTCGTATAGTATTTCAGATCTTCCTGCTCGTCCGTGACATTGATCCGCCAGTGGATGTCGGTCAGATCGCGGGCGGTATAGAGGGAATAGACCGGTTCACCGTAGTCGGTGATCGTGCTTTTACTGATGTCGTTGGCAGCCTGGTTCAGCTGTTCGCCGAGTTCTGCCAGTTTGTCAAATAGACCCATGTTTCCTCCTTTACTCTTTTTCTTCCGGATGTTCCTCAGCCGGGGGAGACGGCGGCAGTCCGCCGACTTCGTTCTGTATCTTGGCAGTCGCGTCTTTCAACTTGATCGGCTTTTTGCGCTGCCGCGTTGTTTTCTTTGGCGGTTCAAGATAGGACAGCGTAACGTTCTTGAACGGAACGTTGATGCCGTTTTCCTTGAAGATCTGCAGGACTTCGCGGTTCAGATACATCCTGACGCCCCAGACATCCTGCTCGTTGGTCCTGGCGCTGATGCGCAGATTGACACTGCTCTCGCCGAGTTCGGTGATACCGCTGTAGGTCGGTCCCTCCAGGATCGCCGGGTTCTTATCTGCCAGCGCCGGCAGTTCACGGTAGAGGACCTGCTCGACATAGTTGATATCCTGCGAGTATTCGATACCGATGACGATCGCCGCGATCGAGGTCTCCTTGGTCATGTTCAGGATGCCGGAGATCTCGGAGTTGTTGTAGATCTTGATGTTGCCATCGGCAGCCATGATCTTGGTCGTCCGCAGGCCGATATCGATGACGGTTCCGCGGAAGCCGCCGATGGTGACGATATCGCCGACGCGGAATTCGCCTTCAAAGACGATGAAGACACCGGCCAGGATATCGTTGATCAGGCTCTGGGCGCCTAAGCCGATAACAAGCGACAGGACACCGGCACTGACCAGAAGGTTCGTGGGATCCATTCCCAGCAGATAGAAGCTGTAGAAGACCGCTCCCAGCGCTCCGCCGTATTTGACGACCGAGACAGCCAGATGCGAGACCGTTTCACCTCTTGCGCCGAGCAGAGAGGAGATGAGGCTGGCCGGGATATGGAAGAAGGTGATCACGACGGAAACGAAGACAAGGATGATCGCGCAGGCGCTCAGAGCGAAGACGTTCATGCCTCTGTCCCAGTTGCCGCTCAGGATATAGCGGATGATCGAATCATCTTCAAAGAAGTGGTTGGCGCCGAGGACCGTGATCGCTACATAGAAGACCAGGATCCCGCCCAGGATGCTCAGCATGTGAAGAAGCTTCTGTTCCGGACTGCGTTCATACCACCGCAGCATGCGGTTGTCCCAGCGGGATGCCGCCTTGGTGGTCGCGGCGATCTTGCCGGAAGGAAGGATGATGTTGAAGATCTTGGAATCGAGACCGTCCTCTTCCTGGGTCTCGCCCATCGTCGCGTAAAGGTATTCTTCCTCGTTGGTGGT
>JAUNQE010000024.1 GCA_030536365.1 Erysipelotrichaceae bacterium
TGTAATTGCTGGCGTCGCGGTCTTCGTCCTCGAAGGCCTTGAGCCATTCCAGCTCCTTGACGATATCCTTCTGCTGCTGGGAACGCTTCTGCCCTTCCTTATAAGCCCAGTGGGCGGCGATACCGCGTTCGGCGATCTGGTCCATCTCTTCAGTACGGATCTGGACTTCGAAGATCTTGCCGTCGATACCGATGATCGTTGTATGCAGTGACTGGTACAGGTTGACCTTCGGCATCGCGATATAGTCCTTGAAACGGCCCTGGATCGGCTTGTAGGTCGCATGGATATAACCGAGGATCTCATAACAGTTCAGCTCGGTCTTGGTGATGATACGGATCGCGAGCAGGTCCAGGATCTCATCAAAGCGCTTGTTCTTGACGATCATCTTGTTGTAGATGCTGTAAAGATGCTTGGAGCGGCCGAAGATACGGAACGGGATATTGTGTTCCTTTAAGATCCCCGAGATCTCCTCGATCATCGTCGTGACCTGCTTGTCACGTTCGGATTTCTTGTTTTCAACGAGATGCGCGATCTCGTGGTATTTTTCGTTATTCAGGTAGAAGAAGGAAAGATCCTCCAGCTCGTTCTTGATCTCCGCGAGACCTAAACGGTGGGCGATCGGGGCATAGACTTCCAGAGTCTCCTTGGCGATACGCTCCTGCTTCTCACGGCTCTGGTATTTCAGAGTGCGCATGTTGTGGAGACGGTCGACCAGTTTGATCAGGATAACGCGGACATCCTTCGCCATCGCGATGAAGATCTTGCGGTGATTGGCTGCCTGGTATTCCGCCTGGTCCTTGATCTTCAGGTTACCGATCTTGGTGACCGCGTCGACCAGACGATGGATCTCTTCGCCGAAGACAGAGATGAATTCCTCATCACTGACATCGCAGTCTTCGATGACATCATGCAAAAGGCCCCCGCTGACAGTTTCGGGGTCCGCTTTTAATGTCGCCAGGATATAGCCGACTGAAAGGACATGCGTAAAATAGGGATCGCCGCTGCGGCGGAACTGTCCCTCATGTTTCTCATGCGCATAGTCATAGGCTTTCCGGATCAGAGCCAGTGAGTCCTCGTTTTTGATATAGGACTTTACCTGATCGAAAAACTGCTGTTCAGTTACTATTTCCCCTTTTTTCATTCCCTTCCCCTATGTAAGAGAAAATCGAAGTTTCCTTCGATTTAGTAGGTCATCAGCGTAAAGACGTCGTAGTCTTTCAGACGTTCACGGCCTTTTAAGTCTTCCAGTTCGATCAGGAACGCGCAGCCGGCAACTTCACCGCCAAGCTGTTTGATGAGCTTGATGGTCGCTTCGACTGTGCCGCCGGTCGCGAGCAGATCGTCGATGATCAGCACTTTCTGGCCGGGCTTGATCGAATCTTCATGCATATGAAGTTCATTGGATCCGTATTCCAGGTCGTATTTGACAGAAACCGTTTTACGCGGAAGCTTGTTCGGCTTACGAACCGGAACGAATCCGATGTTGAGCTCGTAAGCGACCGGACAACCGAAGATGAAGCCTCTGGATTCCGGACCGACGATGACTTGCGCGCCGACCTTCTTGGCATAATCGATCAGCTGACTGCAGGCTTCATGGAACGCGTCTCCGTCCTGCATCAGCGGTGTGATATCTCTGAAGAGGATCCCCTCTACCGGAAAATCTTTGATTGCTGCAACATAATCATTTAAATTCATATGCTTGATCTCCTTTTACGCCAATATTATACATTACTTAAAAAGTGAATGAAATAGCTAGATGATGTCCTCAACCAGGAAGGACGCACGGTTTTTATGGTAGCGGTCGACTTCCAGATAACCGATCAGATATTCGAAACGGCTCACATCCTTTTCCCCGAAATAAACGGCTTCCGTACCGTTGGCGAACTGCCATTTCGGATAACGGTTCTTGATGCGGTATTCACGCGCGACCGCCGGTTTATGCAAAGCGAATAAGGGACGGACGAGATCGGTTCCGAAGGGTTCGAGTCCGGCAAGGAAAAGCGCGTTTTCATAGGTCAGATCTTCCGGCGAAAGCGACAGGCAGGTCTTGACCGGTTCATAGTCGAGTTCCAGCGAATCCAGATAGCGCAGGATCGCATCGCGGTGCTCCGCATCAAAGGAAACACCGAAAGCCGCCTCATGGCCGCCGAAGGTCAGAAACTGATCGCGGATCGGCAGCAGTTTGGAGAAGAAAGGATATTCCCCCAGGGATCTGGCGCTGCCCTTATAGATCCCGTCTTTTTCGCTCAGGATCAGACAGGGCTTCTGGTAAAGCGAGACCATCCTGCCGGCGATGATGCCGCATAAGCCTTCCTCAAAGCGGCTGTCCGAAGCATAAAGGATATCGTTGCCGGTCAGAAGATCATCGGCATAGCCCATCATCTTTCTGGTCAGCTCCTTGCGCTCCTCGTTGATCTTTTCGAGCTGTCCCGCAAAATCGCAGAGATCGCTGCCGGAAGAGGAAAGATACTTCACCAGCATATTGACGTTCGCTCCGTTCTCAAGACGGGCGACCGCGTTGATCTTGGGGATGATCTGATAAGAGAGATCATAACAGCTGTAGTTCCTGCTCGGGGCAAGCGCCTGCAGCGGCTCGACCGCCATCGTATTGAGATTCTTTAAAGCTTCCTTGATCAGGAAACGGTTAAAACCGAATACCGAGACCGCGTCCGCCAGAGTGGCGAGACCGGCATAGGTATGCACCAGCGGATCCTCTTCATAGAGATCATAGAGCAGACAGCTGAGTCCGGCTGTGCAGCAGTCGTTATACCCCTCTTCCAGAAGAACCGGATGCAGGAAAGCGTATAACGGCGGCAGTTCCTCGTATTCATGATGATCGATGATCAGGACCTTGATCCCGTGATCGATCGCTTTCTGGACTGCCTCATTGGCTTTGACGCCGTTATCGAGACAGATCAGAGCGGTAAAGCCGTATTTGATCGCGTTATCGACGATCGAGAGATTGAGGCCGTACCCTTCCTTATGACGGGAAGGAATATAGTAATTCGCCTTATAGCCGCGCTTTTCGCAAAGGCGCACCAGGATATTGGTCGAGCAGATGCCGTCGCAGTCATAATCCCCGACAAGCAGGATACGGTCGTTCTGCAGCGTATCAAAAGCTTTCCCGAAGGTCTTCAGGGCAGGCAGTTCCGCCTGCGTATCATAGGCGTCGGGATCGCGGTCAGCGATCTTTAAAAAAGAAAGGACCCGGTCCTGGAACTGGGTCTCTGGTTCATTCAAAAATTCGTATTTCATCCGTAGAACCCCACGAGCAGTCCGATGACCGCGGAGACGATCGCGAGCAGATAGAAGCTGCCGACGATACGGGTCTCGGCAATGCCTTTCAGACGGAAAGCGTAATGGATCGGCGTATAGGAGAATATACGGCGGTGGAACACGATGACGCTGAACAGCTGCAGCGAAACGCAGAACATCTCCCACACGAAGACGAGACCGGCAAAGAACAGCGCGACCTCCTTGTGCAGGATAAAGCCGAGAGACGCGAACAGAGCCCCCAGAGCAAGCGAACCGCTGTCACCCATAAAGATCTTCGCCGGGAAGCGATTGTAGTACAGATAGCCTAAAAGCGCGCCCAGAACGCCGAGGATCAGAAGGACGAGATTGCTCTCGCCATCTTTGAGGGCGAACAGCACGAACGGGACCAGACTGAAGAAAGAGACGCCTGCGCAGAGTCCGTCCATACCGTCGGTGAAGTTGACGGCGTTCGCCTCCGTCGCGAAGACGAGGACCAGAAACGGCGCGAACAGGAAGCCGAGATCAACATTCCAGTGCAGGAACGGCAGATAGACCGATGTCCCGATATGCTTATGGAATAAAAGATATAAGAGAGCCGCAAAGACGAGCTGCGCCAGCAGTTTCTTTTTTGGGCTCAGTCCCTCGTTGTTGTGACGGAGCAGGATCAGGAAATCATCCAGGAATCCGATCAGGCAGAAGGATGCGTAAGAAAGGATCACGAACAGCGCCTTCGGATCGAGATATGCGGAAGGTCTGAGGATCAGCGTCACGAGCAGCGGTGCAACAACGAATAAAAGGCCGCCCATGATCGGGGTCTTGGCCTTTTCCTGATATTCTTTTAATGCGTATTCGCTGACTTCCTGGTTGTATCCGGCTTTTTTCAGGTAGGAAATATACTTCGGCATGACGACGAAGACTAAAGCCAGGGAGCCCAGAAAGCTTAATAAGTACAGTATTTCAATTTTCATAGCTTATATATATTACTCTAAATTCTATTCTTCGTCATCACTATAATAGTCTTCTTCGTAATATTCTTCGTCCGTTTCTTCCGGCTCCGGCTCTTTTTCGACATGGATATCCTCAAGATGGACCGTGATCTCCTGCTTCTTGTCGATCACAGTTCCCGATTCGATGCTCTGGGAAGTAACGACACCATAGCCTTCGATCTTGAACGGAATACCGCTGAGCTGCCAGTAGTTGACGATCTCCTTGCGGGTCCAGCCGGTGAAGTCCTCAACGGTGATTTCGTTCGACTGGGTCAGCAGGAAGACCTTCTCGCCGGCATAAAGATCATCCCCGGCTTTTGGCCACTGACCGATGACTTTGCTGCCGCTGCCGATCGTATACGGATAAGCTCCTGCATCTTCAGCCGTCGCCTGCGCGTTATCCACAGACATGCCGACCAGATCTTTCATTTCGCTCTTTTCGGCGGTGTAGTAGCCTTCACGATGCTCACGGCGCTCATTCGTTGTTAAGATATAGACTTTCTTTGTCAGTTCCTGGATCGGCGCCGAACGGGTATGGATCTGATAGTCGTACGGTGCGACATAGGCAAAGTAGATCATGATCTGCGGATCTTCCGCCGGGAAAGCTTCCATAACGGAGATGATCGCGAATTCGGAACCATAGCTGCCCTCCCAGGCGATCTCACCGGAACCGGTCTTGGCCATCAGGTTAACTTCATCGATACCATACCATTTCGCGGTACCGCCTTCATCACTTACAACGCGTGCAAGCAAAGCCTGCATCTGTTTCGCGGTCGATTCCTTGATCGGACGGCCGACGACTGTGCGCTCGCCGCGGTAGATGACTTCCCCGTTCTCATCGACGACACGGTCGATGTAATACGGTTTGACCATCTCGCCATTACCGAAGATCGCGGAGTAAGCCTGCAAGAGCTGCAGCATATTGACACTGGAACCCTGGCCGTAGGTCAGAGCCAGTTTTTCGCTCGGATAATAGAAGGTCTTCTTTCCGGGATTCTCCGGGATACCGTCGGTATCGACGTTCTTGAAGAAACCGAACGCGTCCAGATATTCCTCGAAAGTGCGGGAGCCGACATAGTCTGTCAGCAGTGTGGAAGTCGCGACGTTGGCGGAATAGATCAGACCGTAATCCAGTTCGATCGATCCCCATTCCTTATGGTTCGCGTTGTAGATGCAGCCGTAGTTCGCGCCGTAGCTGCGGTAAGGCTCCGTGCCGTTGGCGTAGTAGCAGAACGGCGAGGAATCAAATAACGCGGTGCCGTCGTATACACCGGTATCTATGGCCGCGGAATAGATGATGGATTTTAAAACAGAACCCGGCTCGTAGGTATACTGGCTGCCGTAGTTGTTGTAGTCTTCGATATCGCCGATATTCGGATCAAAGGACGGATACTGACCGAAACCGAGCAGTTTGCCGGTATGGATATCCATGACCGCGCCCCACGCCTCGACCGCGCCGTTGACTTCGGCCATACCTTCAAAAGCAGTCTGCAGCGCTTCGTTGACAGAGCTGTTCAGAGTCAGGTAAACGGAAGCGCCGTTTTTCGCGGGTATCGTTTCCTCATACATGCCCGGAAGGATATAGCCGTTCTTGTCAGCCTGATAGGTATGCAGGCCGTTCTCACCGGCAAGCTCTTCATCGAGATAGGACTCAAGACCCATGCGTCCGACCAGTTTTCCGTTTTCATCGGAACGGGCAAAACCGATCAGATACGGGGAGAAGTTCGAACCGAGCGGATATACGCGCTTGGTGGATTCCTTGAAGCCGATACCGTGCAGGTTCGGGTCGGCAAGGATACGGTCGACTGTCTCCTGGGAAAGGTTACGGCCGATCGTGCCGAGTTCAGTCTGATAGAGACCCGGATTGCTCGTCAGTAAAGCAAAGATCTCCTGCTGGTCGCCGTTCAGGATCTGGGCGAGGACCTGCGAGGTATAAAGCGGATCGTCGACATAGGCCGGTTCGTTCTTGGAACTGATACGGTCTTTCGACAGGTAGCAGATGATATCGTAGGTGTTGACGTTCTGGGCAACGACCTGACCGTCGCTGTCATAGACAAAACCGCGCTCACCATAAAGCGTCTCGCGGATCATCGAGACGGAATTGACATAGGGATCAAGGTTGGTCATGGAACGGACGTGGATCTTCGCGACCGCCACTAAAAAAACGTTGATGACCACCGCGAGGGTGAGTATCAACGCGAAGAGATAGACAAAACGCAGCATTCCGTTGCGCTTTTTCATATTAGTCACCGCTTACGCTGACGATGTTGTCGTTGATCTGAGTCAGGCCGGCGTTTTCAGCGATCGTGAAGATACGGTCGCGGTTCTGAAGAGACTGGATCTCGATCGTCAGACGCTGATTATCCGCGCGCAGGACGTCGCACTGTCTGTTCATATCCTGGATCTTGATCATCAGCGATGCATTGGAACTGCGAAGGAAAAGATTGGAAAAGATCGTCAAAATGACGGCGAATGCAAAGGCGAAAAAAGCGAAGCCTTCGAAATGGATCTTTCTTTTCTGTGTTTTAACGATTCTTGCCATGTTTTACCCCACTCGTTTAATTACGCGGAGAATCGCACTGTGTGAACGGTGATTCTCATCTAATTCTTTGGCACTCGGTCGAACTTTATGTTCGGGAAGGATGTAATCGGGTTGTGGTATTTCCTCCGGCCGTAAGGCGATACGTTTGTCGACCTTTACGGTGGAGAGCTCTTTGAACCGGTTTTTGACCAGTCTGTCTTCCAGGGAATGGAAGGTGATGATTACAGCGACACCGTTGACCTTCAAGAGATCCGGAAGATCCTTTAAGAAGGTCTCGAGCGAAGAAAGCTCATCGTTTACGGCGATGCGCAGCGCCTGGAAGCACTGTTTTGCCGGATGACCCTTTTTGGAAAGCTCCTTCGGCGGCAGCGACATCTTGATGATGTCGACCAGTTCGAAGGTCGTTTCGATCGGCTTTTCTGCGCGGCGCTTGAGGATATTGCTGACGATCCTGGATGCGAAGGGAACTTCACCGTAGCTGCGGAAGATCCTGAGCAGCTCGGCCTCCTCTGCTTCGTTGACGAGCTTTGCAGCCGTCTTTTCAGAGCTCTGATCCATTCTCATATCAAGGGGGGCATCATATCTGTAAGAGAATCCGCGTTCCGCATTATCGAATTGTGGCGAGGAAACGCCCAGATCGAGCAGGATTCCATCCGCCTGCGGTACGTATTTTTTCATCTCTGCATAGTTTGCATGAATGAATGTGCATTTTTCACTGTTCAGATTCTGTCTGCAGATCTCGATCGCTTCCGCGTCGAGGTCAAAGGCATACAGGTGACCGCGGTCAAGCCGTTTCAGGATCTCGCCGCTGTGTCCGCCTCTGCCCAGTGTCCCGTCCACATAGATGCCGTCCTTGTTAATTTCCAGAAGATCGATCGCTTCTTCCTTCATGACACTGTAATGGCTATTCATTTTTCAAAAGATCGCTGAGGTTTTCGGCAACTTCCTCAAAGCTGTCACTGGCTTCCTCGAAGTATCTCGTCCAGGTATCCTTATCCCAGATCTCGATATGATCGTTGACGCCGATGATCGCACATTCCTTAGTGATGTGCACCGGTTCCGCAAGGTAGTTAGGAATAATAATGCGTCCCATCTTATCCGGCGTGCATTCGCAGGCCTTCGCCGTCAGCATATGGATATACTGACGGGCAGCTTTCTTCGTGCTGGGAAGCTTTTCCAGTTCAGTAAGCAGTTTCTGCCACTGCTCAAGAGAGTAAATGGTCAGGCAGCCATCAAGACCGCGCGTGAGAATAAAGGAAGTGTGCAGCTCATCCCGGAACTTGCTGGGAATGATGATCCTTCCTTTTGCGTCCAGCGTATGTGAGTATTCACCTATGAACATCCCACTTTTCCCCACTTTCAACCACTTCTTAACACCATTATGCATTTTTTATCGTTGGAAGTAAATAAAAAACGCGCAAATAATTGCGCGTTTTTGTTTTTTTCGATCCATTCGATCCGCTGCTGACCGGAAAAAAGAAAAACACCCGGCAGGATCCCGGGTGTCAGACGTTAAACGATCGGAACGCGGACAGAAAAAGAAAAGAAATCTTTCGATTTCTAAATTCTTTTAAGCTTACTTATGACCGCAGTTCGGGCAAGCGCGATGAGCTAATTTGAATTCTCCGCAAGACGGGCATTTGACCAATGTCGGAGCCATCAGCTTATAATGGGTTCTACGCTTTGCGGTACGGGTCTTTGAGTTTCTTCTCTGTTGTACTGCCATTTCTATTCCTCCTCTTCGCCTACTAGATCCAACAATTTACTGAGTCTGGGATCTATTCGTTGTTTGCGGGATTCTTCGAATTCCGCTTCTGTCATGACTCTCCAGCCATCCCCTCTAGGATACTCTATTTCTTCGTTTTTGACAACCTTAATCGGAACGATCGGGAAGATAAAACTCATCACGAAATCCTCCAGATCAAGCTCTTCATCAACGAAGTAAACGTCTTCCTCGTCCTTAAAGGACAGGCGGATCTGTTCATCCACCGAGAATGGGACATCGGTGTCTTCCAGAGTCAAAGCGCAGGGGCAGACAAGCGTACCGTCGATCGTGACGTCTGCCGTCAGTTCATCAAGCAGGTTGTAATAGACGTGGATATCGGAACGCACATCCTTGACCGCCCGCAGGAAAGGATTGTTGTCAAAAGCCTTATAATCGATGTCATAAGGGATCTCCATTCCGTTCGTCTGAACCAGCTCAGCAACGCTTATCTTCTTTTCCATGCCCAACTATTTTAGTTTACAGTCTGATCGTTTGTCAATTATAATTCATATTATGAAAACCTGCGGTATCGTCGTCGAATACAATCCCTTTCACAACGGGCATTTGATCCATATTGAAAAGAGCCGGGAACAGAGCGGATGCGAGTGTCTGATCGCGGTCATGTCGGGCAATTACGTCCAGCGCGGCGAGTTCGCGATCGCCGATAAATGGCAGCGGACGGAATGCGCTCTTGAACATGGTGTCGATCTTGTCGTCGAGCTCCCGCTGATCCTGACGCTGCAAAGCGCGACGGTCTTCGGCGAGAACAGTGCCGGTCTTTTGAAACTGCTGGGCGTCGATCATATCGCCTTCGGCTCCGAGACCGCCAATCTTGAGGAGCTGCAGAAGATCGCTTCCCTGCCGGTCAACGTCAACTATCTGAAAGAGCGCATGCGTAAAGGCGAAAGCTATCCCAAGGCCTATGGTCTGCTCTCCGACAGTGTTTACCCCAATGACCGCCTGGCGATCTGCTACCTGCGGGCACTGCTTGACAGCGATGTGAAGCCGCTGGCCATCAAGCGCAATGACAACGCCAACGATGAGATGATCGATACGGTCTGCAGCGCCAGAGCGATCCGCAAGGCTGTCCTGAACGGGCAGGACTATCATAACAGCACCCCGATGGAGATCCGCTCCCCTGTCTGCAACGCCGATCTCTGGCCCTATCTGCGGCGGCTGCTCATCATGAGCGACCGCGAGAGTCTCGAAAAGATCTTCCTGGTCCGTGAAGGGATCGAGAAGATGCTGAAGGACAACGCCGAGAAATACGAAAACTATGAGGACTTCCTGCGCGCCTCGATCTCCAAGCGCTATACCCGCGGACGGATACAGCGCACCCTGATGCAGATCGTCCTCGGCAATAAAAAAGAAGAGGTAAGTGCCTTCTCCTCCCCGGGTTACCTGCGGGTGCTCGGCTTCAACGCGACCGGCCGTCAGTTCCTGAAGGAATACGAAGGTCCGGGCAAGGTCATCACGACTTTCAAGGAGATCCCGCCAAGCTATAAGCTTTTTGAGGAACGCGGCAGCAAGCTCTACGCTTCCCTGTTCCCTGAAGAAAAAAGAAAAGAGCTCCTCAAACGGGAGCTCCAGGGTCCGATCATTAAAATGCAGTGACATGAGTCACTGCATTTTTTGTGTTCAGTATTTCTTGAAGATCTCTTTGATGATCGCGATCGTCTTTTCGCGGTCGATCTCCAGCATGACCGTGGAATTCTTTTCCGTCTTCTTGCTGTCGAAGAGAGAATAAAGATCGGTGACCGTCTTGCCGTTGGAGCTGAATCCTCTCGTCTCGACGTGAACGTTGGCGTCCTGTCCCTTGAATAATTCCGGATGCGCCAGATACAGGACCGGGCAGGAATCATGCATATGGACGAGACGTCCGCGGCCGATGCTCTCATTGAAGGCAAGGCCGATCTGGTTCGCCTTCTCGATCAGACGGACCGCCGGGTTGTCATAGGAAGCGAGCTCCTCGACTTCCTCCCCTGTCAGATAAGCCTTCATCGTAACATCGAGACCGAACATCACGACATGGATGCCGGACTTGAAGACAGCCTGCGCCGCATGCGGATCGCATTCGATATTGAACTCGGACCAGGGTGTGGTGTTGCCGCCGATCACAGCGCCGCCCATGATGCAGATCTCCTTCACATACTGCGGAAGATCCGGATACTTGGCGACCGCGGTCGCGATGTTGGTCAGCGGACCGACAGCGACGACTCTCAGCTCGCCATTGTATTCTTTCGCCGCTTTATATAACGCGTCCCAGGCATGTTCTGTCTCAACGGCTGCTTTGGATTCCTCGAGGATCACGCCCCCGAGACCATCCGAGCCGTGGAAGAAGGAAGCATCGACATAGGGTTTGATCCAGGGCTTAGCGGCACCCGGATAGACTTTGACATCACTGCCGGCAAGCGTAACGACATCGCGGGTATTCTTGAATGTGTGCTCCAGGCCGACATTGCCGGCGACAGCGGAGATACCGACGACCTCAAGCTCCTCCAGACGGAGAGCGATCATCAGCGCCATCGAATCATCGACACCGGTATCACAGTCGATCCAAACTGGTATCTTTTTCATGCCTGCTCACCTCCGAATCTGCTGATCATTTCGATCAGAAGCTCTACGAATTTCTCTCTGTCGATATCCACGACAGCCCTGCAGTTGGGTTCCTTGCCGGAACGGTGGTTCCAGTCAGCGATCGTCGCCCCGCGGGTATATTCCCCGCCGAGCTCGATCTCGACATAGACATCGATGATCTTGAAGATCTCAGGATGGGTGATCGCCAGTACCGAGCAGGGATCGTGGAGCGTCGCCCCTTCCCAGCCGAGCTGTTTGAGATGGATGAAGAAGAAATCAAGCCATTCGGCAACCGTCTTTGCGACCGGGTTGCCGAGCACGCGGATCTTTTCCCATTCCTCCGGGAAGATCATCGCCTTCTCCGTGACATCAAGACCGCACATCATCAGCGGGACACCGGCATGGTATTCGATATAGGCCGCTTCCGGGTCAACGAGGATGTTGAATTCGGCGGAGCTGGTCCAGTTGCCGTTGCGCAGACCGCCGCCCATCGTGGAGATCAGGGCGATCTTTTCCTTCAGTTCCGGATGCGCCAGCAGCAGAGTGGCGACATTGGTCTGGGGACCGGTAGCGATGATGATCACCTTTTCCTCGGATTCGCGCAGGACCTTGGCCATCAGCTCAACTGCCGAAAGCGGACACAGATCCTGTGCCGGTTCGGGAAGTCCCGGACCGTCAAGACCGCTTTCGCCGTGATACTGGGGAGCGACCATCAGCTCACTGATCAGCGGGATGTCTCTTCCCTTGGCGACCGGCGCGTCGATCTTCAGCAAGGCGGCGATGCGGCGGGCATTGTAAGTGACCTTCGCCATCGTCTGGTTGCCGGCGACCGTAGTGATCGCTTTGATATCAAGACGCGGATCGGCAGCCGCCAGGACCCAGGCGATCGCGTCATCATGTCCCGGGTCACCGTCCAGGATCACCGGGATCTTTTTGATCTCGTTCATAGATATTCCTCCTTAAAGAGCTTTCCTAAAAAAGACTCTGCCGCCCGCGGCTGCAGAGTCTTTCACATTACGGGGATTTCGCCGTCCGCTACTTCGCGGGCTGACTGTGTTCCAGATTCTCTTCGCTCTCCAGACCCTGCAGTCTCTTGAGTTCCTTATTGCGGGTGTAGACGGAGTAGATAACGACACCGATCAGAACGACCGCATACGGAAGCGCGTTGAGGGCGTAGATGGAAAGATTGGAGAGTGTGGCGAAGTTGGAGAAACCGTAGAAGATACCAAAAGCCAGACAGCACAGAGCGATGATGCCCGGGTTACCGGAACCCATGTTGCAGGCTGCCAGACCAACGAAACCACGTCCGGCGATCAGGCCACTGGAGAAGTAAGCCAGGTAGCATTCGGACATGAAGACACCGGCCAGTCCGCCCAGCGCACCGGAGATGATCAGAGCGATCGTCTTGATGTGCAGAGAGGAGATACCGACGGATTCCGCTGCGTCTTCGTTTTCACCAACGGCACGAATACGTAAACCAAGTTTTGTCTTGAACAGAAGGAACGACATGACAAAGACGAGGATATACGCGACATAGGTCAGGATATAATGCCCGGAGAGGATCTCTCCCAGGACCGGGATATCCTTGATCAGCGGGATCGCGATCTGCGGCAGTGTGCCGGACGACAGAGATGTCGTCGTTGTACGGTCACCGGTCAGGACATACATCAGGAAGACGGATGCGCCGGTGCAGATCAGGTTCATCGCGATACCGACAAGGATGATATCGATCTTCAGCCGGAAGGCAAAGACCGAGACCAGGAAACCGAGGAAAGCGCCGACGATGATCGCAGCGACCAGGCCGAGCCAGGGGCCGCCTTTCGCCTGTCCGCCGACAGAGCTGGAAACCAGAACGGCGACGAGAGCAGACATCGTCATGATACCCTCAGTACCCATGTTGATAGCGTTCGCTTTTAAAGCGATGGCACATGCCAGAGCTGCCAGAAGGATCGGAGCGGCTGACATGATGATCATGTAATAGAAAGTAGGAAGGACGACTACACGGGAAATCGTGTTGATAATTTCAGTGATAACTCCCATTACTCTGTGACCTCCTTTGCTGCTTCTGCTTTGAGTGCCTGCTTTTTCTTAGCCTCCTCGACGATCATCTTACGATGTGTCTTCGCCAGGAACTTCTCAGCAAGCAGGAACAGAACGATAACGCCTTCAACGATCTTGGTCAGTTCGTTGATCGGGCCGCCCGGCTGCGTAGCCATGATGGAAGCGCCGGCACGGATATAAGCGATGAACAGTGCTGCCGGAAGGACCCGTTTCGGGTTGTTGCCGGCGAAGATGCCCATGGTGACACCGTCCCAGCCGTAACCGGTCAGTTCAACACCGTAATAGTAGTTATAGTTACCGAGGATGACAGTCGCGCCGCAGAGACCGCCGATCGCGCCGCCGATGATCTGGACCAGGATACCGGTACCGACGATACCGACACCGACATATTTCGCGAAGCTCGGGTTCTGACCAAGCTGACGGATCTTGAAGCCCCACTTTGTCTTGAACAGGAAGGCCCAGCCGATCACGATGACGGCAAGACCGATAAAGAAGCCCAGACGCAGTGTGAAGCGCGTACCCATAAATTTACGGAAAGTCAGGACAACATTTTCTGTCCACTGCCAGGAATACTTGGAAGTCTTCGTATCTCTGAGACTTGTGGAGAACAGGCAGTAACGGGAAATGTAAAGAGCGATGTAGTTCAGCATCAGTGAGGTGACCATGATGGATGCGCCCCACTTTTTCTCAAGCAGTGCCGGGATCGATGTGATCAGTGCGCCGGCTGCTATGGAGACGAGCAGACCCAGGATCGCGCAGGCGACCGGATTGGCGTTTGCCGCCTGGATATCACCATCCAGCAAGCAGCAGACCCAGCCGCAGGACAGACCGCCCATCATGATGGCGCCTTCAAGACCTAAGTTGAACTTGTTGGCTGAGAACATGATGCAGATCGCGGTACCGGTAAACAGAAGCGGGATCGCGCTCTGGATCCACTGGTCAAAGTAGTTCCAGCCGATGCCCTTCGCGACATTGGGATTGAAGATCTGCAAAGGTCCGAGGAAGAAGTATTTCAGAGATTCCAGCGGATTCTTTGCGCCGATCAGGATCAGGATGATCGCCGTGCCCAGACCAATGAGGATGGCGACTGCCATACGCATCAGTCCGAAACGCGCTTCAACATCCATTCCGCCGAACAGCTTTTCGAACACGTTCTTCGTTTCTTTTTTCTCACTCATGTAAAGCACCTCTAATCTCATCTTCACTCATATGCTTAACACCGAGCATGTAGAAGCCCAGATCCTCTTCGGTCAGGCTCTTGACATCCTTGAAGAAAGCATTGATCTTGCCGCCGTGCATGACGATCAGGGAATCGGACAGGCTCATGATCTCGGCGAGGTCCGCGGAGATCAGCAGGATCGCCTTGCCCTGGTCACGCATCTGGACCATTCTTTCACGGACGAATTCGGCAGCGCCGACGTCGATACCGCGGGTCGGCTGGTCACAGACGACCAGTTCGGAATGGCTGGTGAATTCTCTGGCAACGACGACTTTCTGAACGTTACCGCCCGAAAGCATGCCGACCAGCTGTTCACCGCTGTCACAGAGGACGAGATACTCATCGATCCACTTGTCGGTATCTTCCTTGATCGCTTTTTCGTTGATGAAGATACCGTTATTGTATTTCGGATCACCGATCTTATCGGCGATCATGTTGTCTTTGATGCTCATGGAGCGGGCGCAGCCGTAGAGGTTGCGGTCTTCCGGGATGTGGACGAGGCCCGTATCACGGAGCTTCCTGATATCCATATCCTTGACTTCCTTGCCCATCAGCGTGATGCTGCCGTAGCTGTATTTGGAAAGACCGGTGATCGCATCGATCATTTCACGCTGGCCGTTGCCCTCGACACCGGCGATACCGACGATCTCGCCCTTGCGGACGGAGAAGGATACATCATCGACCTTCTTCTTACCGGCTTCGTTGTAGACGGTAAGATCCTTGACGACGAGTACATTGTCTGTCGGTTCTGCAGGTTTCTTCGGGATGTTGAGGTCAACGTCGACACCGACCATGTAACGGGAGATGTCTGCTTCGGTAACATCCTTTATATTCCATACTCCGATCGTCTTACCCTTCTTGATGACGGTAACACGGTCGCACAGTTCTTTTACCTCATTCAGTTTGTGAGAAATGAAAATGATGGTGCAGCCGGAATCGCGCAGATTCTTCAGCTGTACGAATAATTCCTTTGTCTCCTGCGGTGTCAGAACGGCGGTCGGTTCGTCCAGGATAAGGATCTCACAGCCCTTGACCAGCGCCTTGACGATCTCGACTTTCTGTTTAACACCAACGGACAGGTCCTGGACATGTGCCTTCGGATTGATCTCGAAACCGTACTTTTCACAACATTCCGTTGTCATCTTGATGGCCTTGTCCATATCGAAGACAATGCCGTTGGTCGGTTCGATACCTAAGGTAACGTTCTCGGCGACCGTCAGGGTCGGGACCTGCATAAAGTGCTGATGGACCATACCGATACCGGCTTTGATCGCATCCGTAGGAGAATTCAAATGCATATCCTTGCCCTTGATAATGATTCTTCCCTCATCGGGCTGTTCAATGCCGAACAACATCTTCATCAGTGTTGTCTTACCTGCGCCGTTTTCGCCGCAGATGGCATGGATCTCACCCTTTCTGGCGGAGAAATTAACCTTATCATTGGCAATGATACCGTTGTTGTAGATCTTGGTAACATTCTCCATTACAAGATAATTTTCCATAAATGTTATCCCCTTTATTAAGCAAAGTTGCCTTTGGCACCAGGCCAAAGGCAACTTTAGTACCTTCTTGATCTAAATTGGATTAAGTTAGATTAGAATGCTGTGTCAACAACGATGGAACCATCAGCGATTCCAGCCTGGACATCCTTAACAGCCTGGAGCTGTTCCGGTGTGAAGACGTTTTCAGTTGTGGATGTGATAGCAGCGCCAACATAACCACCGTTAACACCAAGTCTGTAGTTCTGACCGTATTCAAGAGTACCGTCGAGTTCCTTCTTGAATGTGTCATAGAAGCCCTGGTTAACGTTCTTTGTCATGGAAGTAATGGTCTTTTCAGCCTTAGCTGTTTCGCCAGCTGCTTCCCACATAGCGCCCTGGTCACCATCGACACCGATTACGTATACATCCGGATATTCAAGAGCAGCTTCGAATACGCCTAAGCCTGCGGAACCGCCGCATGCGAAGACAACGTCAACACCCTGGGAGTAGGATGCGGAAGCAACGTCTTTACCCTTGGAAGAATCAGAGAAGGAGTCCATCCATGTTTCGTCTACGACGATGTCCGGATTGTAAGCCTTAGCACCCTGCTGGTAACCAGCGAAGAAGTCCTGAAGAACTGTGTTGGACATACCGCCGCAGAAGGAGATGTGGTTAGTCTTGGAAGCCATAGCTGCCATGTAACCTACAACGTAGGAACCTTCGTTCTGCTTGAACAGTAAGGAGATAACGTTGTCACGCGGGTTGGTTTCGAAGTCCCACTGCTCATCGTAGAACCAGACTTTCTGATCCGGATATTCAGCAGTAAGTTCAACTGTCATTTCCAGCATGTCATATGTACCGACGATGATGATGTCATACTCTTCGGACATGAAGACGTTTTCTAACTGGGATTTCCAAGTTGTGTCATCGTAAGTGAATTCGAATTCAACTGCTTCTGCCTTGTCGCCGAAGTCTCTGTTGATCCAATCCATACCTTCCGTACCGGAATCGAAGAAGGATTTATCGCCCTTTGTACCGTTGATGCAGTAAGCGATCTTGATCTTGTCTTCAGCCGGTGCCGGTTCTGTCTTTTCTGTTTCCTGGGTCGGTTCAGCAGACGGTGCCGGTGTGGTACCGCTATTGCAAGCGACTAAACCGAAAACCATGAAGCAGGCTAACAGAATGCAAATAAGTTTTTTCATTGTATTCCTCCTGTATGAGCTTAGCTCAAAAACATTTTATCTTAATCTGCAAGCGTTTACAACATTTTGTGTTAAACGTGTGAAAAGAGAAAGACGGGAATTGTTATAATGATAGCGAGGTAAACACGCATGAATGATAAGATTTATGGCTCATTATTAGCGGCAGCGCTCGGTGATGCGATGGGTGCCGCGACCGAGACCAGAAGCATTGAACAGATCAAGGAAAAGTTCGGCGGCCTGGTAACCGAGATCCTGCCGATCCCGGAGGATGTCTTTGCCCGCGGGATGCCGCTGGGCTCTGTGACAGACGATTTCTCGCTGGCTTACGAGACCGCGAAAGCGATCGTCGACCATAAGGGAGATGTCGACCGTTTCTGCGCTGAAGACGCCCTGCTCAACTGGTCGAAGACAAAATACTATAAGATGGCGGGACCGACGACCGTAGCGGCTGTCGAAAGACTGAAAGGCAACATCCTGCCCAATCCCTATGATTTCCTGACTGTCGATAATTCCAAGGGAAGCAACGGTTCAGCGATGAAGATCTCCCCTGCCGGACTGGTATCGAAAGGCAATATCGACACCGCAGTCCGCAACGCGGTCACGATCTGCATGCCAACGCACGCCAACTCCGCCTCTTTGGCCGGTGCCTGTGCTGTCTCGGCAGCGATCGCGGCGGCTTTAAAGGAAGACGCGGATCTGGATAAGGTCTTCGAAGCCGGTCTTTACGGAGCGATGCATGGTGAAGAGATCGGGATCAAGCTCGGCAAGCGTCTGGCGACCCCGAGCATTCCCAAACGGATGATCCTGGCCAGAGAGATCGCCTTAAAGCGAAAAGATGATATGGAAGCCTGCCTGAAGGAGCTGACCGATATCCTCGGAAGCGGTCTTGCAGCGGCGGAAGCTGTCCCCTGCGCCTTCGGTATCCTCTTTTTGACCGGAGGAGATCCATTGCAGGCAGTCATCGGCGGCGTCAATATCGGCAACGATACCGATACTGTCGCAACGATCGCGGGATCGATCGCCGGTGCTTTGAACGGCAGCGCCGCGATCCCGGAAGAATTCGCGGAGCTGATCGAACAGGCGAACGGTTTTGATCTGAAGAAACTGGCGGAGGATCTGGAAAGAGTCGCCCATGAATAACTATCTGACCGTGATCAGCGGCAGCGATATCGATACGATCTACGATGTCGAAAGCTTCCCCAAGGCAGGCGATGCCTGCCTTGCCAGAGAGATCGACACCAAAGCCGGCGGCTGCATCCTGAATGTCGGCACGATCGCGTCCTATTTCGGAGCCCCGGTCAAAGTCCTGGATTATCTGAAAGAGAACGATCCCGGAACGGACCTGCTGCTTTCCTCGATCAAAGCCTCGGGAATGGACTGCTCCCATATCCGCTTCGGAAAGGATGTCGTCAACGGCCGCTGTCTGATCATGCGCAACGGCGACGAGAAATGCATCTTCGTCATTCCCCCGGAACATCCTATCTATGAGAAAGAGGATCCCGAGATCAGCGCCGTCCTGGAAAACTCCGGCTACATCTACTCGATCGCTCACACCCTGATCGACGCGTTCGGCGAGGATCTCTCGATGCTCTATAGGGCAAAAGAAAAAGGCGCGAAGCTGGCGCTTGACGGATCAAGCCAGTACAATGATCCCCGCGAAGCCGAGATCACTGAACACGCGGATCTCTTATTCATCAATACCCAGTCCTATCAGCGTCTGTCCGAGCGTTACGGAAAGCCGGCCGCGGAGCATCTGCTTGAAAAAGGCGCCGCGATCATCTGTGTGACCGACGGCGCGAAAGGTTCTGTCTGCTATACAAAAGACGGTTCAAGAAAGATGGATGCGGTAAAGCTCGACAAGGTCATCGATTCGACCGGAGCCGGCGATACCTTCGCCGCTGCCTTCCTGACCTCTTTGATGAAAGGTGAAGACATCGCCGCAGCGCATGAGCGCGCGACCTATGCCGGTGCCCGGGCCTGTCTTTTTACCGGGGCGATTGATCCCGGCTTCAACGAGGAAGAGCTGCAGCGCTTTATTCAAGAACATTCGAGATAAGAATAAGAAAACGAGCCGAGGCTTAATGTC
>JAUNQE010000116.1 GCA_030536365.1 Erysipelotrichaceae bacterium
CATGGTTGTCCACGAAGTGATAGAGACTGACGTTGTTCCCGCAGATGTCTCTCTGCCGTTTTACCGTATGGGCGATCTCGAAATAGTTATGATCGTTGTGTCCGGAGAAGAGGGCTTTATGCAAAGCATAGTCAGTAACTGAGTGCAGCATCTCGCCGTTGACCCAGCGGCTGTAATCTCCGTGGATAACTTCTCCCATCAGCCAGAAATCCTCTTTTGCCTGCTCTGTTGTCCAGCGCAGAGCTTTCAGGAAATCAAAATCCAGAACGTCAGCGGCATCCAGACGCAGTCCGTCGACATCGAACTCACTGATCCAGAAACGGACAGTATCACAGATATAGTCGCGCACCTCCGGGTTGCGCTGGTTCAGCTTGGGAAGGATATTGTAACCGCCCCAGTTGTCATAACTGAAGCCATCGTTGAATTCATTGTTTCCCCAGAAGTTCACGTTGCAGTACCAGGAGACGTAACGCGAATTCTCACGGTACTGTTTCAGATCCCGGAAGGCGAAGAAATCCCGGCCGGTATGATTGAAGACACCGTCAAAAACGACTTTGATCCCCTGCTCATGGCATTTGCGGACAAAGTCCTTCAGATCCTCGTTCGTCCCCAGACGGCTGTCCAGTCTCCGGTAGTCGGTCGTCTCATAACCGTGACCGACCGATTCAAATAAAGGTCCGATATAGACGGCATTGCAGCCGATCTCTTTGATATGTCCGATCCAGGGATCAAGCTTTTTTAATCTTGATACGGGTTCCTCATAAAGATTCTTCTCCGGGGCTCCGCAGAGACCCAGCGGATATATATGATAAAAAACAGCTTCCTGATACCAGCTCATTGTTTGCTACCTCACAACAATCTGTATTTTAACACTTTCCCCTGTCTCCGGTCACTCCCGCGGCTGTCTGGCGTATTTTTTGTATCCCTGATTCTTTACTGTTTCAGTAGGAATTATCAGGTACAGGGGGATCTTATGTTTCCGTCTCTTTCCGCATTGCGTTAAGCGATACAGGATCAGCATTCATCATACATACGTCAGTTTCGCGGGTTTAAGCGCTTTTTTGCGCTTTTTTATTTTATCCGGCGGTTTTTTATGTCTTCCGACGGCTACAGAATGGGAGGTATATCATGACATATAATCATCAGAAAGCCGAAAAAGAATGGGCGCAGTTCATCGCCGAACTCCGGAAGATCCTTAAGGACAAATGCCCGGAAAAAGACATCCGGAAACTGATCGACCTCTACCGGGAAGACTTCCGGAAAGACCGGACGTATTATGAGCACGAAAGAGAGCTCAGCGAGAAAGACATCCGCGAACATCCGGTCTTCACGAAGTTCACCAACAGGACTTACGAGGACCTGCTCGACGACATCTCGGACCCCGATGTTTACAGATACTGCCGGGATGCCAATCCGGTCATGCGCAGTATCGTCGTTTCGGTGATCAAAGGCTTTTCGATCAAGGAAACAGCGGAAATGCTGGGGATGAGCCCGAAAGCAGTCTCCAAGAGATTCACAAGATTCATCAAAAACATGCCGAAAGTAAAAGAATGATCCTTTCTTCCTGATCATCTGGAAGATCAGGGAAGATCCTGACATAAAACTGCCGGGGTGAAGAAAAGCGTCCGACGCTTAAACCCACCTGAATTCTGCGTCACCGCATACGCGTTCCCTGCTGAATTGCTATAATGAAAAGTGTAAAAGAGGAGACCAGCTATGAATCTGTCAAGTCAGAATGATTCGGACAGTTGAAAAGCTT
>JAUNQE010000074.1 GCA_030536365.1 Erysipelotrichaceae bacterium
CAGAGAGACATCTGCGGGAACAACGTCAGTCTCTATCACTTCGTGGACAACCATGATGTTGAGCGCATCATGAGCAAGCTCTCCAATAGGGCCCACTACCTGCCTGTCCATATCCTTCTCTATACTCTTCCGGGGATCCCGTCGCTTTATTACGGAAGTGAATTCGGGATCGAGGGAAGAAAGGAGCGCGGCAGCGACGCATCTTTGCGTCCGCAGCTGGAGCTTTCGGATTTCGGGGATGCGGTAAAAGAGAATCCCTGCACCCAGCTGATCGCCGCACTGGGAAAGATCCATAAGGAAACACCGGAGCTTTCTTACGGAAGCTACCGGGAATTATGCCTGACGACAGGTCAGTTCGCCTTCGCGAGAGACTCCGTGATCGTATCCGTAAACAATATGGACGCCTCTGCTTATTTTGATGTGGAAGCTGAAAACGGAACTTACAGAGGCGCTTTGAATGGCGGGACGATCGAAGTGAATGACGGCCGCCTGCGTTTCACTCTTGAAGGAAACGGTGGGGAGATCTGGCTGAAAGACGGACGTCACTTTGAACCGGTCACAAAGAAGATCGAAGAAAAGAAAAAAGAAGCTCCGCAAAAGGAAGAAAAGCTTCCGACGGCGGAAGAGCGTTCCGGGAAGAGCTATGAGGAGATGAGCGTTGAGGAGCTGCAGGCCGAGATCCTGGAGAAGATGGCGAAAAACGGCCCGGTAACGGAACAGATGAAACGTGATGTCTTCAACAATATCTGGCGTGATTCCCTGCTGAACTGGGTAAAAAGCTTCCGCTAGGCGGATATCATCAATATAATATTTCTCGGGAAATTGAATATTTGCACAAAAATAGCCTTTCCGCTTTGTTTGGAAAGGCTATTCCTTATGATTCGGTATTGAGCAAGGATATCAGTTCTTTTCCTTCAGGACTTTCAGCAGCCAGTGCGCGTTTTCTGTTAAAGTCTTTTTGTCGACAGTTCCGTCTTTGATGCCGGCAAGCAGTTCCTCATAGTCCTTCTTGCTGCCGGGCATGAAGAGCGTATTTCCGGAAGCGGCGACCTTCGCGGCGTTAGGCTGCGGGTATTTCGTGCCTTTGGTCAGGATCCCTCCGCCAACGATCCAGTCTGTCATCAGAAGACCGTCGAAACCGAATTCACGGCGCAGGATATCGGTTCCCAGTTCCCGGCTTTCCGAAGTGTGGATGCCGTTGATCAGGTTATAGGAAGACATGACCGCCAGCGGTTTTGCTTCGCGGATGCAGATCGCGAAGCCCTTTAAATAGATCTCACGCAATGCGCGTTCGTTCATATTGGAGCAGTTTCCGTAACGGTTGGTCTCCTGGTTGTTTGCGGCGTAGTGCTTGATCGTGACACCTTTTCCCTTATGGGACTGAACGCCCTTTGTGAGGGCTGCTGCCATCTTTCCGGATAAGAGCGGATCTTCGGAGAAGTATTCGAAGTTGCGTCCGCATAATACCGAACGATGGATATTGAGCGCCGGCGCGAGCCACAGATCGACATTGAAGATCTCCATCTCCTCGCCGACGATGTCACCGCATTCTCTTGCCAGCTCATCGTTAAAGCTCTGCGCGATCGCGGTGCCGATCGGCAGGGCAGTCGTATACTGCTCATAGATGACCGTGTTCCTCTTCGGACGGGAACCCAGATTGATATACCATTTTACGAATTTGGGAAGCAGATCAATGATCGTTTCCGGCATCGTGGAACCGATCGGATGGATCCCTTTCTTATCAACATAGTAATGACGGGAAAGGCGCAGTCCGGCAGGGCCGTCTGCACCGACCAGTACACCGATCCCCTTATTCTTCAGCTGGGAAGTGCTTTCTCCGGCAGCTCCGGCAACAGATTGCGAAGCGTTGCCGATGACGCTCAGGATCCCGCCCTTGGGATCAAAGGCACCCATATTGAGATAAGCAAGTTCTTCGTTGCTGAGTCCATTGAGTTCCGGATCTTCAAAGACCGGTTCGCTGTAATCGATCACTTCGGTAACGCACTTACCGAGATCAAGTTCAATGACCGGAAGACCTGCGGTATCCGAAAGGACACGTTTGGGGTAAGTCTTTTCATTGACGTCGCCTTTGAGTTTCGTTGTGACTTTGCGGACGATGAATTCCTGAGGAAGACGGAGGACGGCAACTGCTTCTGTATCAGCGCTGCTCGTTCCCCAGGAGAGGATATAGTCTCCCTTTTCAAGAACATAGATGCTTCTCTCTTCGTCGTAACTCGCGAAATCACGGATATCAAAGGAAGCGTTCAGCATATCCTTTTCTCCCGGCTGGAGTTCTTTAGTCTTGGCGTAGCCGGCAAGGGACTTAACTTCTTTATCAAGCTTTCCTTCCGGGGAAGTGAGATAGAACTGGATGACTTCCTTGCCCTTGAAGTTTCCGCGGTTTGTGACTTCAGCTGTCGCGCTGACGCACGGTCCTTCGGCAGAGGCGTTCAGGAAAGTGCTGCTGAATTCACTGTAACCGAGACCGAATCCGAAAGGATACAAGGGTTTCTTGCCGACTGCGTCGAAATGACGGTAGCCGACATGGATCCCTTCGGTGTAGTAGGTGTCGTTGATATCGCCGAAGCTCTCGATCTCATAATCAGGATAGCTTGCCCAGCTGGTGGAAAGCTTTCCGGAAGGGGAGGTCTTTCCTAAAAGAATATCAGTCAGGGCAAAGCCTGTCTCTGTCCCGAGCTGCGATAACACAAGGATATTGCCGACTTCGTTGACCTCGCTGAGATCGACCGGTCCGCCGGCGTTGATCACTAACATGAACTTCTCAAATCTCTCATTCAGAGAGAGGATAGTCTTTACTTCGGTATCGGTCAGACGGTAATCGCCTTTGACATCCAGTCGGTCATTGCCCTCGCCGGAGATGCGGGCCAGGACATAGATCGCGGCGTCTGCTTCTTTATCTGTCGGAAGATCGTATTCCGGTTCCAGCATGATCGCGCCCATACTGGCAGAGATCACACTGGTCTTTGTTTCCTTGGCTTTCTTTTTGATCCCTTCAAGGAAATCGACCCGGGCTTTCGCGCGGACTTTGTCGTAACCGTCGAGCCATTCATTGGTAACGAGTGTAAAACCGGTCGCTTTCAGAGCTTCCTCAATGGTCACAAAATAGCGGGAATTGACTTCGCCGGATCCGGTGCCGCCCTTGACTGTGTGGCGGACACCATTGCCGTAGGCAGCGATGCTTCCGGCTTCAGCTAACGGAAAAGCGCCATTTTTCTTCAGCAAAACAGCACATTCGCTGAGGTAATTGCGCAAACGGGCGATGTTGCGGTCTTCATGAGGTTTTTTGTTCGACATAAACTACATTCTCCTGTTTTGATTATAACATCTGCTTACATGGCTTCACTTCCGGATAAAAAGAAAAGATGCGGCGAACCGCATCCGGGAAAGGTCAGCGCATCTTCTGATACTTTTTCAGTTTGAAATAACGGATGATGATCATGATCAGCAGGATAAAGAGAAACAGCACATGCAGGATGCTGAAGAATTCACCTTCCTTCAGATACTGAAAGAACCTGCCGTAGCTGAAAGAGAAGGCGCTCCAGATCGTCAGCAATACGCCAATGCCATAGACCGCCAGCAGCACATAGGAAATAAAGATCTTTCCCTTCTTCGGGGAATAATAGACCAGAATGTTTACCAATAGAAGCAGCAGATTCAGGAAAAAAGCTCCCATGAGCAGCACATAAAGAGTGCTCGCCATGATCGCGTTTCCGATATAGTCGATGCCGCCGTGCATGTTTTCCGTGATCAGCCAGGAGATAAACCAGAGGATGCCTAAGACAAGAGCGGCGATCCCGTGTTTTTTGAGCAGTTGTTTCATTTCCTTTGTTCCTTAACGCCGGATCAGAAGGATCCGTCATTTTTATTATAGAGTATACGTATTTCAAAGGCAGTACTTATCGTCCCTGTAAAATAAATAGCGGGCTATATATATCAACCCGCTTTGTGATAAAACAACAATGGTGTGATGTTTCTTTTGGGAGCTCAGTAGAAAAGAGAAAGGGCGATCAGGATCTGTCCGGCATAGTACAGCAGGAGATTGGTGATGCGCATCGAGAACTTCGTGACCCCGGAGAAGGTATTGAAGATCAGTACCACATCCGACGCGGTAAATAAAACAGCACCGATGGCGTAGATCAGACTCCCGGTATTGGGAACGAAGATGGCGATGCCGATCGCGATCGCGCTCATGATGAAGACCGCGCCGAGATAGAAGACACCGAAGATCTTGAAGGCCGGTTTCACATCCATCGTCTTGAAGATGTAGATCAACAGACACGCAGCTGCCAGAGCACCGGCGGCAGCGAAATAGTAGACCCACGGGGCTCTTGCCTGGGGCAGCAGCGCCAGCAGGTACAGAACATGTCCGATCAGGAAGGCCAGGATCCCGGCTAAGAAGATCTTCTGCCCGTTCTTTTCAAAAACGAAACGGAGATTGAGCAGGATATCGCCGATCATGCCGAAGACAAGTCCATAGAAGAAAAGCCTGTTGAAGGGGTCATTGACCCGGGTGTAGGCCAGATAGCCGATGATCACGAACATCAGCGAAGCGCTGCCTTTCAGGATATCCGCCAGGACATACTTCTTATCGTGCTCGGTCTTGATGAAAAGGATCTGCAAAACAAATCCGGCAATGACCAGGATGGTCAGCAATGGCATAAGATTATTCATAAATTCTTCCTCTGTTTTCAGTATAGCAGTCAGAAACCTGCATTGATACGCTAACTGATAACAGTTTCGCGGAGCGGCTTGTTATAATGAAAAAGAAGTTTCCGCTGCCGATATTCTTCTTTGAGAGTACGGCAGGCGGAGAGGGAGGAAGATATGATCGAAGAACGTGTACTGAAACAGCTCGGACTCGCGTCACTGACGGTGCATGACCTCGAAGCGGGTCACGCAAAATATGAGGAACTGGAAAAAGAGATCAGGGAACTGGAAACGGAATCAGAGGGCCTTGATGCTCAGCTCAAAGATCTGCGGACCAGCCGGGAGAAAGCGGTCGAGAAGCTTGCGGAGGAAAAGCAGATTCGGGAAAGCGAACTTGCAAAGGCAAAAGAAGTTTATGAAAAAGCAGTCGATTTTCATGCGTATATGCGCAATTCATACACTTTCGCGGTTCAGGAATCCGAATACGGAACGGACTACACGACTGAAATGGGGAAAAAGAGACTCGAAAGAATGAAACAGGAAGTCGCCGATGCGCAGAACGCTGAAGATATTGCTGCTGCCCGGTACAGAGTGGCCAAACGCGAGTATGCGGACGCGATGAAGGAGGTCAACAAGATCGATCAGGAATACAACCGCATCGGTAAACAATTCAGTAACATCGATAAGCGTCTTACCCATCTGAGATATCTGTCCTCGGAGTTATTCTGGGAGCTTGACCGTCTGGAAAGAAACAAGGAATACTTCCTGAATAAAGAAAAAGGATAAGGGAAGAAAAGGCCTTTCTTTCCGTTCGCCCGGGATCTCTTCCCGGGTTTTTCATTTTGCTGTACATCGGTGTTCTGTCCTTGTATAATCGACAACGGAAAAGAGGATCTTCTGTGAAGGAAATAAGCGCAGAGAAAAGAAAACTGGGTGTAGCTGCCATGCTGGCGGCGTCTTTATGTTTCTCCCTGGGCGGCCTGCTCATGAAGATCGTTCCCTGGAATCCTTTAGCGACCAATGGAGCGCGTAACCTGATCGCCTGCTGCGTGATCGGTCTTTATATCCTTCTTACCAAACATCCCATTAAATGCAATAAAACGGTTCTGTTCGGAGCTGCTGCCTTAGCCGCGACAACGAGTTTATACGCCGTCGCCAATAAGCTGACGACTGCCGGCAATACGATCGTTCTGCAGTACACCGCTCCGATCTGGATCATCCTTTTCATGTATCTCTTTTTCGGACAGAAACCGGATAAGACCGCTCTGATCACGGTCTTCATCGTTCTGATCGGTATCGTCTGTTTCTTTCTCGACAGCATGTCGACCGGGAAATGGCTGGGAAATGTTCTGGCTTTATTATCCGGCGTTACCTATGCCATGGTCTTCCTGCTGAACCGTTTTGAAAAGGGAGACGCTTTATCTTCGGTCTTCTTCGGTCAGCTTTTCTGCGGGATCTTCCTGTCCCCGCTGGTCCTGAAGGAAACTGTATTTACGCCCGGTGTGCTGGTGGCGGTATTCGTACTGGGAAGTGTGCAGGTCGGTATCGCTTATATCTTTTTCACGACCGGTACAAAATATACCGAACCGGTAACCGCTTCGATCATCAACGCCATCGAACCGATCCTCAATCCGACGCTGGTCGCGATCTTCTATAAGGAGACGCTCGGAAAGCTCTCTTTGCTGGGAGCGGCGATCGTCGTCGCCGGGATCCTGTTCTACGACGTACTGACCGCCCGGAAGAAAAAATAAAAAGACCCGGTCTTGATCACCGGATCGTATAGACAGATTCGAGCAGCGGAAGCTGCTTTTTTACAGGCGTACGGCGTTCAGCTGCGTTTCTTCCTGTTTCAGGGAACGATAGATCGAGAGGATCACCGCGACCGTGATCAGGAAAGTCAGGATGTCTGCCAGAGGCATCGAATACAGAATGCCGTTCAGTCCGAAAAACAGCGGTAGAATGACCGGCAGGGCAACGCCCAGAACGATCTC